>NZ_ATYB01000014.1:300000-600000 GCF_000427465.1 Sinorhizobium arboris LMG 14919
CCCCCGGGGGCCGCGAGCACCAGGCGTGGCCGGTCATCGCCGACGGGTTCGATGCCGCCGAGATGCTGCTTCAAGGCCTCGGCAAAGGCGCTGAGCGCCAGCACGCGTGTCTGCAGCAGCGCGGAAGCGTCGTCGCCGGCGCGGCCCGCCTCAGACAGGAAGACCGCCCGCAACGACTTTTCGCCCATGGCCGCGAAAGTTTCGCGAAGCGTCGCCATGTCTGCGGCAATGTCGCCTGTCACACGGACGGTGAAGGCACCCCGTCCGCCGGCCGCGATCGGTTTCTGGGCGGCGGCAGTCTCGATCAGCAGATATTGTGTCGCGGTCGCGCCCGGCTCGACTCCTATGCTTGCCGCCGCCGTGCCGCGCGCTTCGATCAGGATGGTGCTGCCATGCGGGCATTCGCGATCCGTCACGACCACGTCGCCCAGGTCGAGATCTGCGAGGCACTTCTGCCAATGCGGTACGGCCGCGACCCTGCCGATCGGGAACTCCGCCGTCTGACTGCGCTCGAACCACCCGCCCGAGAGACCCAAGGCGAAGTCGGCGAAGATCGACGGCGCGCTGACGGCCGCGACGAGGCCGCTTCCGGCGGGCATGGAGCGAAGGGCGGTCCGGACGCCGCCCTCCTCTTCGATCAGCTGGTAGAGGCTATCCGATGCGCTGACGGCGAGGTCGAACGGTCCGACATCGGCGAATTCGCTCTTCTTCAGAACGCGCACATGCGCGTCCTCCTCGAAGGCGATCTCCAGATTCCGCTGTGCGTTGTCCCGCGGCTCGAAAATGGAAAGTGCCGCACCATTGCGCGCCGCGAGATCGGCGAGCCTGCGGCTGAAACCGGCAGAAACGCTGCCGAGTTCGATGAGCCGCAGGCGGGCGCCTGCCGGCTGCGCCGCGAGAACGCTTTCAACCGTATGAAGCACCTGGTCCATGCGCGACCGGCTCGCCGCGGAATGCACGGCCTGATGGTCCAGCGTCGCTTCGCTGATGAAACACGTATTGAACGAGGCCGCGTCGTCGCCTGCACGCACCGGCCCAAGCAGCGCGTCGAGACGGCTGAGTGCTTCCGCATAGGCGTTGTTGATGAGCACCGCTTCGACCGCACGATCGGGGCGGTCGCCATAGAGTTCGCCAAGGATCTCCGGCACGGTCGGAAGCGTGAACTCCCGTGCGACCTTCCAGGTGCCGTTCTGGTGCTCGCAGAGCCCCGCATCCTCGAGCGTCAGCAGGCAACTTGTCAGGAAGCACTGGAAAGCGAAGTCCCCGGGCAGCGCGTCGCTTCGCACTGTGGCCGTCCCCTTGCCGAGCCTCAGCGCAATTTCCTGGCAGGCGCGGTAGATGGCGGCGTTGAAGAGCAGCGTCGCGTTGTCGACGCCGCCGCCATCGACAGGCTCGACCAGTTTCGCAGGCATAGCTGCCGCAACCTTGATGCCTGGCATGACCGCGTTGGAAAGCACTGCCTCATAGTGGAAGGAGAGGCCTTCGAGCGTCTTGTGCTTGCGCAGATAGGTACGGCGGAAGCGGCAGTCCTCGAAGTGTGCGACGGCAATGCCGGCCGCGTCGAAGAAATGGAATCGTGCCTTGATCGAGTTGGCGCTTACCCGCTCGATCTGGATCGTCGCCCGGGCGATCGGCCGACCGGCGTTGACGACGCGTACCGAGCCGAAGCGAACGGGAATGTAGGGCGCGCCGCCTTTGTCGCCGGTGAAGCGGTCGAACAGTGCGACCAGGCCGTGGAAGGTCGCGTCGACCGAGATCGGATGAAGGGCGTAGGTCACGTGGGGATGCCCCGACGCCTGCGGGCGCATCAGCTCGACGTCGATGAGCCGGTCTCCATAGGCCACGGCTTTGGAGAGAAGCTGGAAATGCGGCCCATAATCCAGTCCGAAGTGCTTCGCCGTTTCATAGGCCCTGGCCGCCGTCACGGTGGCCGTCTTGGCCAGACCTTTGAAGGTCGGACAGTCGGTGCTCGTCGCCGGTACGGGTTTTCGGCTTCGTGCGACGGCATGCACCGTCCAATCGTCCTCCGACAGACGCTCGCGCGAACGGATCTCGATGTCGCCGGTCTCCGGCGACAGGATGGTCGAGAGTTCCATGATACGGCTGTCGCTGAGTTCGAGCGGGCGGACGATCTCCAGATTGGTGATCTCGACCTCTTCGCTGCCGTGATGTTGCTGCGCGGCGGAAACGGCGATCTCGATGAAGCCGCTGCCCGGGAGGATGGCCTTGCCGTCGACCACGTGTTCGGCGAGATCAGGAAAAAGATGCGCGTCGATGTGGTTTTTCCAGCTTCCCGCATTGGGGTCGCCGCGCCAGCCGTTGAGACGGTATGGTTTTGCGGAACGTCCGAAGAGATCCGTTGCGTCAGTCGTGGCTGCCGGCCGCAGTTCTACCGGTTCGAAGGGTAATGCGGGCAGTTGGATGAATGCGTCCCGTTTGCCGTAAACGCGCGCTCGGTCGACGGCGGCACCGTGGGCGACTGCCCGCGCCATCGATGCCGAGATCGGGTCGTGGCCGTTCTGACCGGCATCGCGCAGCAAAGTCGGAATCACCGATGCCGGCACGGCCGCCTGCTTGATCATCTCCTTGAGGTATGATCCGAGGATCGGACGCGGCGAGATCTCGATGAACAGCCTGCAGCCGAGATCGAGGGCGGCCTCGGCAGCGGCCTGGAAACGTACGGGCTCGCGAACGTTCTTCCACCAGTAGTCGGGATCGAGAGCAGTCCCGTCGAGCGCGGCACCGGTGACGGTCGACAGATAGGCGAGTTCCGTCCGGCGGGGGGCGATATCGGGGATGTCGGAGAGAAACGCTTCTTTCGCCCGATCGATGATCGGATGATGGAACGGATAATTGATGTCGAGGATCTGGACCGGGATTTTCGCCTTGCGGGCGGCGTCGCGGAACGCCGAAACCTCGTCTGCCGGGCCGGAAATCGTCACCGAATTATGCGCGTTGATGGCGGCGACGCAGACGTGGTCGAGCCCCCGCTCCGTCGCGAAGGACTTGGCGGCCTCCTCGCCGAGCATCACGGCGGCCATCGTGCCCTGGCCGGCCAGAAGATCCTGGTGCAGCGATCGTTTGGCGACGATCGACACGGCATCAACCAGCGACAGCGCCCCTGCCGCATAGGCAGCTGCGATCTCGCCGACCGAATGACCGAAAACAGCAGCCGGCTGGATGCCCATCGCCACGAGCGAGTCGGAAAGCGCGGCCTGGATCGCGAAAAGCATCGGTTGGGCGATCTTCGTGTCCGCGAGCTTCCTGTCGAGTCCAGGGTCGGTCAACAGATCGGTGAGAACGATATCCGAATGGAACCTGAAAAGGGCGCTCACCGAGGTGAACGACTGGCGGAAGTGCAGATTCTCGCGGAACGCCTCGACACCCATGCCCGCCCATTGCGAGCCGTTGCCGGAAAAGACGAAGGCGACCTTTGCGTCTTTCGCCGCCGCTTCGCCGATCTCACCAATATCGGAGCCGGGCTTTTCCAGGTGGTTGGCAATCGCGCGGACGATATCTTCGGGATGATCGCTGCGTGCCGCGAACCGATGGCGCATATGCGTCCGGTTGGCGCCGGAGGCGGCGACGATCGCGCGCGTCTCTTCCTTTGTCGCGCTCGCAAAGGCGGCCTTATAGTCTCTGAGCAGGTTTTCGAGACTCGACGCGGTATGGGCGCTTGCCAGGAACACATGGCCCGCCGGCGAGGTCGCGGCCTTTTCCGCCTGTGCCGGATCCGGATCGCTGATGACGACATGGGCATTGGCGCCGCCGAAGCCGAAGGAATTGATGCCGGCGAGCCGCGCCCGCTTGCCCTTCAGAAGCTCGATCGGATTGGCCGTCACACGGACATTGAGCCCGTCGAAGTCGATCTGCTCGTTCGGCGTCTCGAAATGCAGCGAGGCCGGCAGATAGTTGTTCTCCAGGGCCAGAACCGCTTTCATCATCCCGAACAGGCCGGAGGCCGGCTCGGTATGGCCGATATTGGACTTTATCGAGCCGATCGGCACCGGAGCCCGGCGCTTCGCGCCGATCACCGTGCCGATGGACCACACCTCGGCCGGGTCGCCGACCTTCGTGCCGGTACCATGGCCTTCCACGAAGGCAACCTGGTTCGCGTCGATGCCGTTGCCCTCGTAGATCATCCTCAGCAGATTGGCCTGCGCCTCGCGGGAGGGCAGCGAGATGCCGTTGGTGCGACCGGCCGAGTTGACGCCGGATGCGACTATCCGGGCATAGCTCCGGTCGCGTTCGCGCTGCGCCCGGTCGGTGCGGCGCAGGACGAAGACGACGCCGCCTTCAGCGCGCACATAGCCGGCGCCGTCATTGTCATAGGCGCGGCAGAGCCCTTCGGGCGAGAGCATGCGCGCCTGGGCGAAGCCGACGAAGGGGAGCGGGTGGGCGAGGATATTGACGCCGCCGACGATGGCCGTGTCGATTTCGCCGGCGCTCAGCGCCCGCATCGCTTGATCGAGGGCCACAAGCGAAGAGGAACAGGCAGTGTCGACTGTCATGCTCGGACCGCTCAGGCCGAACACGTGGGAAATACGGTTGGAGACGATCGACAGCGTATTGCCCGTCATGAAGTAGGGCCCGGCGGAAGCCGGATCATCGACCGTCAGATTGGCGTGGTCGAGGCTGGAGGCGCCGACATAGACGCCGACATTCTCACCGTGCAGCGAGGCCACGGAAATATTGGCGTCCTCGAGCGCTCGCCAGGCGAGCTGCAACAGAACCCGCTGCTGAGGGTCCATATACATGGCCTCGCGCTGCGACATCCCGAAAACGGCGGGATCGAAATCGTAGATCTGGTCGAGGACTCCGGCCGCAAACGAATAGGTCTTGCCCGGCGTGCCCATGACCGGATGCCAGAATCGCGCAAGGTCCCAGCGGTCCGAAGGGACGCGGGTCACGGTGCACTTGCCCTGACGAAGGATTTTGAACAGCGCCTGCGGAGATTTCGCTCCCGGGGCAAGGCATGCACGCCCTATGATTTCAACCGTCATGTAAGATCGAACGCTCTGAACTGCCGTTAAAATTGTCTTAGCCCATTGCAAGATCTAACGTAAATTGCAATCGGCGACATTCCTGCTCTTTAGGTATCCCCGGGTTTATCCCCCGCGCTGTATTAGTGAGCTTTTAACTCATAGTGCCTAGCTTTCAACCCCGAAGGGCTAGATATACGTCTCCTGCGATCCATCCAATACAATTACGGCGACGGTTCGTAACCAATATCGAGGCGGTATGGCCGGAAGAGCGCAGTCTCGATTATTTTGCCGGCCGTCGCGGCGAGGTGGCTTGTTGTGGGACGGCCTTTGTGCTTTTCAGGGACCGGCGGATTCCCTGCCGGGAAAATGCGGCGCAGATATCTGTATGGAATCATTGCTGTGCCGAACACGGAGTGTCGTAGTGAAACGAGTGACTGCCCTTCTGCTTTGTACCGCGCTTGCGGGATGCCAGGCCGTGCCGGGCGAGGGACCCTTGACAACCGATATCGTGTCCGATGCCGGCCAGTCCGGCTCGGAGATCGGCAGAAGGAACGCGACGGTTTTTGATATTGTCGACGTCGATGGCCAGTCGGCGCGGCTCGTTTCCGAATATGTTTCCACAACCCTCAGCCGCCGCTTCGGCATCGGCGGCGGCGTCGGCCAGGTAGTCATCGGCATTGGCGACCAGCTGAAGGTGACGATCTTCGAGGCGGGCAGTGACGGACTGTTTTCCACAACCGAATCGAAGCAGACGAGCATAGATCTCGTCGTTCAGCCCGATGGCAAGGCGGCAATCCCCTATGTCGGGTCGGTCCGCTTTGCCGGCCTGACGCTCGAGCAGGCGCGCCAGGCGATCCTCGATGCATTGAAGCAGAAGGCCGTCGAGCCGGACGTGATCGTGACGTCGACCTCGACCGCGTCGCGCATCGTTACGGTCTCCGGTGCCGTCGGCCGTCCTTCGGTCGTGCCGCTCAATCTCGTCAGCGAGACGATCAACGAGGTCATCGCCAAGGCGGGCGGCCCCTCGGCGCAGCCCTACGAAACCTACGTGACGCTCGTGCGCGGCAAGAAGACCGGCACGGTCCTGCTGAAATCGATCGTCGAGAGCCCCTCGGAAAACATTCATGTGAAGCCGGGTGACCAGATATTCGTGACGCGCGATCCGCGCACCTTCACGATCCTCGGACAGGTCCGGGCAAATCAGCGCGTCGAATTCGGCGCCAACGACCTCAACCTGCTCGAAGCCGTGGCGCTCGGAGGCGGCGGTTCGGATCGGACGGTGGATGCCAAGGGCTACTTCGTCTTCCGCTACGAGGAGCCGGACATCGTCATGAGCCTGCTTGGGCAGGAGCGTTTTCACAAGATGCTGAGCAAGGGCATGAAAGCCGACCGCGTCGGCCGCTACCCGATCGTCTACCGTTTCGACATGACGAAACCGGACAGCCTCATCGTCGGCCAGACCTTCCCCGTCAAGAATCGCGACGTCATCTATGCCTCGCGCCATCCCTCGGTCGACATCACCAAGTTCCTGGATTTCGTCGCACGGCCCATCGGTATCGTGAATTCGGGCGTGAACATCGCCGACAATCTCGACGATTTCAACAACTGACCTTGCCCGCCGCCGGCACCGGCGCGAACCGGTGCGGCGCGGCCGCCGCTGAACGTTTTCGGCCGGCATGCATTAACATCTTATAATCAATCACCTTTATAAGGTTCGCCCGTTCGTCCGCGAGATTCCGGTCACGAGCGTCGAACATGCTTGCCGCCATGCGCGTTCTATGGTTGATCTGGATTAAATCGATTTGTGATGGCCGGTGCGGCGCGGCCGGACTGCGAGGATGCAATGGCTGACGACGCCCTGATCGTTATCGATATGCAGAACGACTTCTGCCCGGGCGGCGCTCTCCCC
Organism: Sinorhizobium arboris LMG 14919; assembly: GCF_000427465.1. NCBI lineage: Bacteria > Pseudomonadati > Pseudomonadota > Alphaproteobacteria > Hyphomicrobiales > Rhizobiaceae > Sinorhizobium > Sinorhizobium arboris. The sequence goes on from NZ_ATYB01000014.1 coordinate 306,895, forward strand.
GTGGAGGGCGGCGATGAGATCGTGCCAGCCGTCAATCGGCTCGTCGAAGCGTCGCGGCACGTCATCATGACGCAGGACTGGCACCCGGCCGGCCATTCGAGTTTCGCCTCCACCCATCCGGGCAAGGCGCCGTTTCAGACCGTGACGATGCCTTACGGCGAACAGACGCTCTGGCCCGAGCATTGCGTCCAGGGGAGCGCAGGCGCGGATTTTCATCCGTCCCTGCGATGGACCTCGGCGGAACTCGTCATACGCAAGGGCTTCCGTCGCGAGATCGACAGTTATTCCGCCTTTTTCGAAAACGACCACCGGACCCCGACCGGGCTTGCCGGCTACCTGCGCGAGCGCGGCCTATCGAGGGTAACGCTTTGCGGCCTTGCCACCGATTTCTGCGTTGCCTTCTCGGCACTCGATGCGATCGCTCAGGGCTTTTCGACGTCGGTGGTGCTCGACGCCTGCCGCGGCATCGATCTGAATGGCTCGCTTGCCGCCATGATCCGGCGCATGCGCGATGCCGGCGTCCAGCTGATCTGACCGCCCCTGAGCGGGGATGCGCGGAACCGGCCGCATCTCCGCTCCGATTACGATATCGACCACGATCGCCTCGCTCCGGAGCGGGGCACGATCGTCCAAGAGGAGCCTGTTGCAGATGCCAAAGACCGATATCGCGCGGCGGGTCTATAACCATACCTGGAAACTCGATCCGATCATCCGCAGCCTGCTTGATACGGATTTCTACAAGCTTTTGATGCTGCAGATGATTTGGCAGCTCTATCCGGACGTGGACGCGACCTTTTCGCTGATCAACCGCACGAAGACGGTGCGCCTTGCCGACGAGATCGACGAGCAGGAACTGCGCGACCAGCTCGACCACGCGCGCGGCCTGCGCTTCACCAAGAAGGAAATGATATGGCTCGCGGGTAACAGCTTCTATGGCCGCACGCAGATCTTCTCGCCGGAATTCCTCGCCTGGCTCGCAAAATTCCGTCTGCCGGAATACGAGTTGTCGCGTCGTGACGGCCAGTTCGAACTGACGTTTCGCGGCCGCTGGGCCGAGACGACGATGTGGGAAATTCCCGCGCTTGCGATTATCAACGAGCTGCGTTCGCGCGCGGCCATGAAAGGGCTCGGCCCCTTCACGCTGGACGTCCTCTATGCCCGCGCCAAGGCCAAGATGTGGTCGAAGGTCGAGCAGTTGCGGGAGCATCCAAACCTGCGCATCTCCGACTTCGGCACGCGCCGGCGGCACAGCTTCCTGTGGCAGCGCTGGTGCGTCGAGGCGCTCAAGGAAGGCATCGGCTCCTCCTTCACCGGCTCGAGCAACGTATTGCTGGCCATGGACAACGACCTGGAGGCGGTCGGCACCAATGCGCACGAACTGCCGATGGTGGCCGCGGCGCTTGCCCGCAACGACCGCGAGCTTGCGGCCGCGCCCTACAAGGTTCTGCAGGACTGGAACCAGCTCTATGGCGGCAACCTCCTGATCGTACTCCCGGACGCGTTCGGGACGGCCGCGTTCCTCAGGGATGCGCCCGACTGGGTGGCGGACTGGACCGGCTTCCGGCCGGACAGCGCCCCGCCGATCGAGGGGGGCGAGAAGATCATCGCCTGGTGGAAGAAGATGGGCCGGGACCCGCGGGAGAAACTTCTGATCTTCTCCGACGGCCTCGACGTCGACACGATCATCAAGACCTACTGCCATTTCGAAGGGCGCGTGCGCATGAGCTTCGGCTGGGGAACCAACCTCACCAATGACTTCGCCGGCTGCGCCCCGACGGAAATCAACGGCCTCAACCCGATCTCCATCGTATGCAAGGTCAGTGAGGCCAATGGCCGCCCGGCCGTCAAGCTCTCGGACAACCCGCGCAAGGCGACGGGAGATCCCGCAGAGGTCGAGCGCTATCTGAAGTTTTTCGGCAGCGAGGATTTCGTGGAGCAGTCCGTACGGGTGTGACGACGGAAAAAACCTGGCGACTGCGGCTTCGAGTCCTCTCAATCATATGACTTATTGCGGTACCTCACTATTTCCTTGAATTTCCCCCCGATTGCCGCATGATGAGGAGGTTGAGGTACACCTTGGGAGGGGTTCGTGCGTCAGGCCTATTCTCCGGATGACGTGGACGTCATGCGCGGAGCGCTCGATATCTGGTGCGCTCTGCACAATGTCGGCAGGGATGGCGCGGAGGCCAACAGGGCCGCCAAGCGCATTCTCGACCTGATGGACAGGAAAAGGTACTCCTGCGACGAGCTTCTGGCTCAGTTGGGGGATTTCGGCCCGGAACAGCGTCGTCGCGTTTCCTGACGGAGATCCTCGGGCGATCTTTGCACGCCTGACAAGGCGGCCTCTTCATCGTGGAATTGATGAGGTGATTTCGTGCGACACGGCGGCCGCATTCGGCCGATAGCTGGACAGCGCAAAATGCAGGATGCCGCTGACTGTGATGGACAGGGCGAGAACCGCGACGGTGACGCCGAGACCCGATTTGATCATGTCCATTCTCTCCGACCTGTTGCTTGTTTGCGCGCTTGAAAGAGCGCGCAATAGAGTTATTCCTGTGACGCCGGCCGGACTGTTCCCCGAGGAACGGAGAATATGGTTAACAATTCCCTGACCGTGGCGGGCGTGCCACGGCACCTGAGACTCTCAATTTTTTCTCTTCCCCGAAATTTTTCCGATTGACCTTACCATCGTTGTAAGCCCTAGAACTCGGAATCGGGTTGCAACGGCGAAATTTGCCCGTTGTAGTCGCGCCACACGCCGAGGCGCCTTGCGTATCGGCGTGTGCTGAAGATTGACAATTTCGGGCCTGGTGATAGGCATTGAACATGGGCATGCTGCGAATCACGACGCAAAAGCTGTTGATTCTGTTCCGCCTGGTGATTTTCGTATCACTGGCGGTATATGCATTGCCGAGTTCCTCCGCAGCCATGCACGACGGCTGGTCAAAGTCTGAAATCGCGCAGTCGAGCGACCACTACGATATGGCGAGCGGCGTGCATTCGCACGGCGATCAGGACTCGTCTGCCGACGTCGATCAGAAGCCGGCGAAGCAGCAATGCTGCAAAGACTTTTGTGCCGGCATGGCGATTCTAGCGGCGAACGACGCCATTGGCGGACCCCGCGTGTCCCCCGTCCGGGAATTCGTCGACGACGCCCGGACGACGGGCGAAATGCCGCTGCTGCATCGGCCCCCAAGCGCCTGAATAGGATGCACCCGTCCGATTGACGGGTCGAACGCGTGTTCGCGAGCAGGCCCTGCTCTCGAGCGCTGCCGCAATCTCCTATTCGGATAAATCCATGAAACATCTGTTTTTCGTGGCCGTCCTGCCGCTTCTTGCGAGCGGTTGCGCCGCCACCTTGCCTCCCGATGTGATCGCCTCGGGCGAACTTCCGGCCAGCGATGCCGGCGTGCGGCCCGCTTCCTATTCGGGTGTGGTCTCGGCCTACACCAATCGGGGCCCGGTCGATCCCAAGCCGTGGCGCCAGCTGAACGACGCGCAAGCCCCGAAGGGAGGCGCATCATGACCAAAGTAAAGATGAAGCTGGCGGCGGCGCTCGCACTGCCGCTGGTGCTCGGCGGCTGCGTTACGGCCGGCGAATACGCGGCAAAGAATGCCGGGTTTTCCCTTGTTTCGGCGACAACGACCGAAGCCGCCGGCAAACGGACCGTCTGGGTGCAGAACCAGGAACAGGCCCGCGCAGTCTCCGACCAAGTGAAGAAGTTGATGGCGAAGAAGACCATCGATGTCGAGACGGCGGTCCAGGTCGCGCTCCTCAACAACAAGGGCCTGCAGGCGGCCTATGCCGATCTCGGCGACTCGGCGGCCGATGCCTGGCAGGCGACAATGCTCGTCAACCCGACCGTCGGTGTCGGGCTGACGGGAATCGGCACGCCGGGGCTTACGGCCTTCCGGACTGTCGAGGGCGCGATCGTCTCGAATATTCTTGCGCTGGTCACGCGCGACAGGAATGTCGCGCTCGCCGACACCGAGTTCCGGAAGGCGCAGCTGGATGCCGCTTCGCGGACGTTGCAGCTTGCTTCCGAGACACGGCGGGCCTGGATCAATGCCGTAGCGGCCTGGGAAACGGTGGGCCAGCTCAACCAGGCGCAGGCGGCGGCCGACGCGGCGTCCAAGCTTGCCGAAAAGCTCGGCGAGAGCGGGGCCATGACGAAGGGGTCGCAGGCCCGCGAGCATGTCTTCTACGCCGAACTGGCGGGAGAAGGGGCCAAGGCGCGGCTCGAGGCGCGTCTAGCCAAGGAGGAACTGACCCGGCTGATGGGCCTCTGGGGTTCGGACATTAAATTCCAGGTGCCGAACCGGCTGGCTTCCCTCCCGAAGGGCCTGATGAAGCGCGACCAGATCGAGGCCGAAGCCCTGCGGCGTCGTGTCGATCTCCAGATGGCGAAGCTCGACCTGGAGGCGACGGCCAGATCCTACAATCTGACCGAGGCCACGCGTTACGTCACCGACCTCAACCTCCTCACCGGCTTCGAGACCGAGCGGGAAAAGGAGGACGGGGACATTTCGTCGGAGACGACCGGCCGGGTCGATCTCGAATTCGCCATTCCCATCTTCGACAGCGGCAAGGCGCGCATGCGCAAGGCCGAGCTCGCCTATATGCGGGCGGCGAACCTTCTCGCCGAGAAGGCCGTCAATGTCCGCTCGGAAGCGCGCTCGGCCTATCAGGCCTACCGCGCCAATTACGACATCGCCCGGCACTACCGCAACAGCATCGTGCCGCTGCGCACCACGATCGAGGAGCAGTCCCTCCTCACCTACAACGGAATGATCACCAGCACCTTCGAACTGCTCGCCGACAGCCGCGAGAAGGTCAATTCGATCCTGCTCGCGATCAACGCCAAGCGCGACTTCTGGCTGGCCGAGGCGGATCTGGCTCCGGCGATCTACGGCGGGGGCATGGGCTCGGGCGAGACCGAGGTCGCGGCGGCCGCCGAGAGCGGCAACTGAGAAAGGAACCGAACATGTTCAACAGACGACAGTTACTCGGCGCGGGTGCCGCACTGGTGTCCACCGCCGCCTGGGCGAAAACGTCGAATATGGGCCTGCCGGAAGCGGCAATCATGGAGACGGCGGAAACGCAAGCCCCCCTCCGTCCGGCCTCCGGGCCCGACTACAACCCGGTGGTGACCATCAACGGCTGGACCGCGCCCCACCGGATGAACGGCGGCGTCAAGGAGTTCCATCTCGTCGCCGAGCCGGTCGAGCGCGAGATGGCGGAGGGGATGACCGCCTATCTCTGGGGCTATAACGGCCAGTCGCCGGGGCCGACGATCGAGGCCGTCGAAGGCGACCGGGTCCGCATCTTCGTCACCAACAAGCTGCCGGAGCCGACGACGATCCACTGGCACGGCATGATCCTGCCGTCCGGCATGGACGGGGTCGGCGGGCTGTCGCAGCCGCACATCCCGCCCGGCAAGACCTTCGTCTACGAGTTCGATCTCGTGAAGTCCGGTACCTTCATGTACCACCCGCATTCCGACGAGATGGTGCAGATGGCGATGGGGATGATGGGGTTCTTCGTGATCCATCCCAAGGACCCGAAATTCATGCCGGTCGACCGGGATTTCGTGTTTCTGCTCAACGCCTACGACATCGAGCCGGGCTCCTACGTGCCGCGCGTCATGGAAATGACCAACTTCAATATGTGGTGCTGGAACAGCCGGATATTTCCGGGCATCAGCCCGCTCGTCGTCTCCAAGGACGACCGTGTGCGGGTACGGGTCGGCAACCTCACCATGACCAACCACCCGATCCACATGCACGGCTACGATTTCGAGGTCACATGCACCGACGGCGGTTGGGTCCGCCCGGAGGCGCGGTGGCCGGAGGTCAGCATCGACATTCCGGTCGGCGCTATGCGGGCCTACGAATTCGACGCCAAATACGCCGGCGACTGGGCGATCCACTGCCATAAGTCGCACCACACGATGAACGCCATGGGACACGATATCCCGACCTTCATCGGCGTCGACAAGAAGGAAGTCGCCGAAAAGATCCGGAAGGTTCGCCCGGAATACATGCCGATGGGCACGGCCGGCATGTCCGACATGGGCAAGATGGAAATGGAACTTCCCGAAAACACCATACCCATGATGAACGGCTGGGGTCCGCACGGGCCGATCGAGATGGGCGGCATGTTCTCCGTGGTCAAGGTGCGCGAGGGCATCTCCGCCGACGATTACTCCGATCCCGGCTGGTACGAAAACCCGCCCGGAACGCAGGCCTGGGAGTGGACGGGCGAGCTTCCCGACTGGACCAGGGCCGACAACGCAAACACCCAGATCACGCCGAAGCATTCCAAACACGGGTGATACCGCATGACCATCTTCAACCAGCCAAAGGACAATATGATGAAAGCTGCAATCTTCGGACTTCTTGTGGCTGCGCTCGCCTCTCCGGCGGTCGCTTCCGGCAGTCACGAGGGCGGTCATGACGAAGTCATGGCCGTCGGCGAGCCCGGCAAGAAGGCCGCCGCCACCCAGACGATCCGGGTCACCATGAAGGAGACGGATGACGGCCAGATGATCTTCGCGCCGTCGGAATTCCAGGTCCGTAAGGGCCAGACCGTCCGCTTCGCGATCATGAACTCCGGCGAGCTGGAGCATGAATTCGTCCTCGACCAGCAGGAGAAGATCATGGAGCACAAGGCGGCGATGGAGAAATTCCCCGACATGGAGCACGAGGATCCGAACGCGATCCGTCTCGCCCCCGGAAAGTCGGGCGAGATCGTCTGGAAATTCACCAATGCCGGCGCGTTCAAGATCGCGTGCCTGGTGCCGGGTCACTACGACGCGGGCATGCACGGCGACGTGACCGTCGCCAAGAAGTAAGCTCCATCAGGAAAGGATTTCACATGAAAATGCTCGTCAATCTCGCGCTGGCTTCCGCCCTCGCCCTCGGTGCCGCCTCCGGCGCTCTCGCCGCCGACTTCACCAAAGGCACCGTCAAGAAGGTCGATGCCAAGGCGAAGAAGGTCACGCTGATGCACGAGGACCTGAAGGAGCTCGAAATGCCCGGAATGACGATGGTGTTCCGGGTCAAGGACGAAGCCCTGCTGTCGAAGCTGAAGGAAGGCGATCAGATCGAGTTCGTCGCCGAACGCGTCGATAGCAAGCTGACCGTCACCGAGGTGAAGTAGCTCCCATCGGGACGCGGCGGGATGCCGCCGCGTCCCCATCCCGGCTTCGCCGGATAGCCGGGAAGCTTCAGCCCCCAAACCGGGTAGGACATGACGTCTACGCTTCACCCAAGCTGGGACTTCGCAAAGGAAATCCGCTCGAGCGCCCTGAGGTTCATCGCCTTCGCGATCTTGCTTGCAAACCTCCTGCTCGGTGGAAGCGAGGGAACCAGAGACACGCACTATGTCGTCGTCATCGCCTATTTCATCATCAGCATCGCTTCGGTGGCGACCGCGCTGCTCCTTCCCGGGCGTTTCTGGCTCAAGACTCTGTTCGTCGTTCTGGACGCGCTGCTCGTCGCCGCGATCCTTTACGCCTATATCCTCGCTCCGGTCACCGAGGACCACAACCTGACCACGACCAGCCTCGTGGTTGGTTTCGTCCTGCTCATTCACGCGGGCCTCCAGCTCGACCGCCGCCTTGTCCTTACTTTTTCCGGCATCGTTCTCGTTTCCTGGGTGGTCATGCTGGCCATCTCGGCGGTGAGACACGGGGCCAGAGACCTCGTGGCGCTGCTTTCTTCCTTCTTCAGTCAGGATTTCGGGCTGACGGTGAGCTTCGGCTTCACGGCCTTTGCCACCTACCTGCTCGCGAGGGATCACGACCGGACGCGCAGCGAAGCGCTCGAAGCGGACCAGCGGCGCCACAATCTGTCGCGGTTCTTCTCACCGCTGATCGTGTCGGAACTGCAGAAAGGGGGCGATGTTTTCGGCCTCGGCCGGCGCAACGCGGCAATCATGTTCGTCGACCTGCGCGACTTCACGAGATTCGCCGAAACCGCCACCGCCGGCGATCTGGCCTTCGTTCTGGCGGAGTACCGGCGGTTTGTTTCCCAGACGATCTTCGATCATGGGGGGACCGTCGACAAGTTCATCGGCGACGGCGTCATGGCCGTATTCGGACAGCCGCGACCCATGGAAAACGATGCCGACCGGGCACTTGCCTGTGCGCTGGATCTGGTCGATGCGCTCAATGACTGGAGGAACCACAACCTCTGGAGGGGCTATCCCGCCCTGGATGCCGTTATTGGCCTGCATTACGGCACGGTCGTCGGAGGCGTTCTGGACAGCGGCGTCCACAGCGAGTTCACGGTGATAGGCGACGCGGTGAATGTGGCGCAAAGGCTCGAAACCCTGGCCAAGTCGCTCGACGCTCCGCTTGTGATTTCGCTTGCGCTGATCGAGCGGCTGCAAGGCCCGATCCCCGCAGCCGGCTGGATGTCCCTGAAATCAGCCGCCCTGGCTGGACGGCGGCTCCCCGTCGATGTCTGGTACCTGCCGTGTCAGTCCCAGGCGTAAGCCATCGCTTTCATGGCGGAAAAATACCTGCTCTTTTAAGGAAAACTGGTGCTGCTAGAGAGATTTGAACTCTCGGCCTCTCCCTTACCAAGGGAGTGCTCTACCCCTGAGCTATAGCAGCGTCCGGCGGCGTTTCGTGGCAAGCCGCATCAGGCGAGGGGCCTATTGCCATAGCTTGAGGGAGAGCGCAAGCCGCATTTCGAAGTTTTTGGGCGGGCCACGCCGGGAAGACAATGGGCTCGCCCGGTTCGGAACGCTAAAGCCGTTCGGTTACAGCCTGTTGCGGCATGGACCGGTCATGAAGCAGCTTCGCGGTTTTCCCCGGATTCGCACTCGTCCGGCCGGCTTGCCGCTTCCGATGGCCGCTGCTTTGCGGTAATGGATGACCATGCAGAGCGACGACCACAACAAGCATGCGCCGGGGCAGGGAAAGGGCGGAGGGCCTTCGAGCGAGGCCGAGGCGAGGCGGCAGCGTCTGGCGAAGAACCTGCGCGACAATCTCCAGCGGCGCAAGCAGCAGATGCGCGCGCGCCGGTCGGGCGCTGCCGACGAAACATCCGGTTTGCCTGCCGCAAAAACGGACGAATCGGAAGATTAAGTCCTGCAACCGGCGGCAGGCGGGACCTTCCGGGTCCTCGCTTTCCCTGCACCCCCGCATTTCAAGGCACTTCTAATTTCACCGCATCTCCACTAAAGAGACGCCCTTCAACAAATGCCGGATCGGCATCGATTTTCCAGAAAGGCGGGCAGCGCCCGTGCGAGAGGTCTCATGGATCGCATCAGGATCGTAGGCGGAAATGAACTCCACGGGGTGATCCCCATCTCCGGCGCAAAGAACGCCGCCTTGCCGCTGATGATCGCGTCGCTGCTGACCGACGACACGCTGACGCTCGAAAATGTCCCGCATCTTGCCGATGTCGAGCAATTGATCCGGATCCTCGGCAATCATGGTGCCGACATTTCCGTCAATGGCCGGCGCGAGCGCCAGGGCGAGAGCTATGCCCGCACGGTGCATTTCACCAGCCGCAACATCGTTTCGACGACGGCGCCTTATGAACTCGTCTCGAAAATGCGCGCGAGCTTCTGGGTCATCGGGCCGCTGCTGGCCCGCGAAGGCAAGGCCCGCGTGTCTCTGCCGGGCGGCTGCGCCATCGGAACGCGGCCTGTCGATCTCTTCATCGAGGGGCTGGCATCACTTGGCGCCAATATCGAGATCGACGGCGGCTACGTCAACGCCACGGCGCCGGCAGGCGGGCTCATCGGTGCGCGTTACGTGTTCCCGAAAGTTTCCGTCGGCGCGACGCATGTGCTGATGATGGCGGCAACGCTTGCCAACGGCACGACCGTGCTCGGCAATGCCGCGCGCGAACCCGAAGTCGTGGACCTTGCCAAATGCCTGAACGCCATGGGGGCAAAGATCAGCGGGCAGGGCACGAGCACGATCACCATAGAGGGCGTGCGCTCGCTCTCGGGCGCCCGTCACCGCGTGCTGCCCGATCGCATCGAGACGGGGACCTATGCCATGGCTGTCGCCATGGCCGGCGGCGACGTCATTCTCGAAGATACGGAGGCGAGTCTCCTGGACACGGCGCTGGAGGCGATCCGCCGCGCCGGCGCGGAGATCAGCGAGACGAACAGCGGCATCCGCATCGTTCGCAACGGCGCCGGCATCAAGCCGGTCGACATCGTCACCGATCCGTTCCCCGGCTTCCCCACCGACCTCCAGGCGCAGTTCATGGGGCTGATGACCCGGTCGAGCGGTGTCTCCCACATTACCGAGACGATCTTCGAAAACCGCTTCATGCATGTGCAGGAGCTGGCGCGGCTCGGCGCCAGGATCTCGCTCTCCGGCCAGACGGCCAAGGTTGAGGGCGTGCCGCGGCTGAAGGGTGCGCCGGTCATGGCGACGGATCTCAGGGCTTCCGTTTCGCTCGTCATCGCGGGCCTGGCGGCCGAGGGCGAGACCATGGTCTCGCGCGTCTATCATCTCGACCGCGGCTTCGAGCGCCTCGAGGAGAAGCTCACGCGCTGCGGTGCCCATGTCGAGCGCGTCAGCGACTGATCCGGGCCGGCGCGTCCAATCGGGTGCGCAAAGCCGCTGCAGCACTTTGAGTCACTTCCCGCGCTCGGGCCGTTGCGGTTTCGGGCGCAACGTCCTATGTCCTTGACGATCGCCCGCTAAAATGCGGGCTGTGAAAACGGACGGGATGAATCGCATGGATGCTTTGAAACTGCTGGCACTCGACGAGGAAGACCTTGGTGTCGTCTCCGCCCATGTGCAGGACGCAGTCTTCAAGGTGGCGGGCGCCGCCTACGACGCCCGCCACCGGCAGTTCACCCTGGTGGTCAATCGCTTCGTCTGGGAAAAGGCGGAGGGCAAACGCCGCAGCTTCGAGCGGCGCCGTGCCGTACTTCTGTTCAAATGCGTCACTGCCGTGCGCTCGCTAGGCTTCGATCGCACCGACATGGAAGCGGTGCTGGATCTTCTCGCCCTGCGCTTCGACGTAAGAGGGAAGGGGCCGGAAGGCACGGTCGAGCTCGTGCTCGCGGGCGAGGCATCGATCGCGCTCGATGTGGAGTGCATCGAGGTACAGCTTGCCGATACCGGCGGCGCCTGGGAGACCGCGTTCAGGCCGCGCCACCCCGAAGGCGCCTGAGGACGCCGGATTGAAAACTCCCGCTTGAGCGTCCCCGCCGGCCACCACCAAAAGGATCATCGCATTGGCAATCAGGCTGAACTACCTCGATACGAGCTTTGAGCGCGATTTCGCCGCGTTCCTGACGACCAAACGGGAAGTTTCCGAAGACGTCAACGCCGTCGTGCGCGCCATCATCGACGATGTCCGCGCCCGCGGAGATGCGGCGCTCGCCGACTATTCCGCGCGTTTCGACGGGGTCGACTTCGCTGTCACGGGCATGGCGGTGACGTCGGCGGAAATAGACGCGGCGATCCGCGCGGTCGCTCCGGAGGTACTCGGCGCGCTGAAAGTCGCGGCGACCCGCATCGAGGCGCATCACCGGCGGCAATTGCCGAAAGACGACATTTACGAAGACCAGATGGGTGTCGGCCTCGGCTCGCGCTGGACGCCGATCGATGCGGTCGGCCTCTATGTGCCCGGCGGCACGGCCAGCTATCCGAGTTCGGTTCTGATGAACGCCCTGCCGGCCAAGGTCGCAGGCGTGCCCCGCATCGTCATGGTCGTGCCGGCCGGCGGCGGGGCGATCAATCCGGCGGTTCTCGCAGCCGCCCGCCTTGCCGGCGTCGAGGAGATCTACCGCATTGGCGGCGCGCAGGCCGTGGCGGCGCTCGCTTACGGCACCGGGACGATCGAGCCGGTGGCGAAGATCGTCGGCCCCGGAAATGCCTATGTCGCCGCCGCAAAGCGGCAGGTTTTCGGCACCGTCGGCATCGACATGATCGCTGGGCCGTCGGAAGTGCTGGTGATCGCGGACCGCGACAACGATCCGGATTGGATCGCCGCGGACCTCCTCGCCCAGGCAGAACACGACGCCGGTGCCCAGGCGATCCTGATCACCGACGATGGCGCCTTCGCCGATGCGGTCGAAAAGGCGGTGGAACGTCAGCTGAAGACGCTGCCGCGCGCCGAGACGGCCGCAGCCAGCTGGCGCGATTTCGGCGCCGTGATCCTGGTTCCGGACTTCGACAAGGCCGTGCCGCTCGCCAACCGCATCGCGCCTGAGCATCTCGAACTGGCGATCGCCGATCCCGACGCCATGGTCCCGGCGATCCGCAATGCCGGGGCGATCTTCATCGGCAGACACACGCCCGAGGTCATCGGCGATTATGTGGGTGGTTCAAACCACGTGCTGCCGACCGCGCGTTCGGCGCGGTTCTCCTCGGGCCTCGGCGTGCTCGATTATGTGAAGCGAACCTCGATCCTGCGGCTCGGTCCGGATCAATTGCGCATTCTCGGGCCGGCGGCGATCGCACTGGCGAAATCGGAAGGCCTCGAGGCCCACGCCCGGTCGGTCGCCATCCGCCTCAACCTCGGGGAAGAGGGATGAAAGCCGATCGCAACCTGCGGCTCTGCGATGTCGTGCTGGACGAGACGATCGGCCGCTCGACGCCGGACGTGGAGCACGAGCGCGCGGTTGCAATCTTCGACCTGCTCGAGGAAAATCTGTTCGAACCCGTCGGGCACCCCGGCGGCCCCTATCGCCTCAATCTGTCGCTGGTCGACGCGAAGCTGGTCTTCCGGATTTCGACGGACGGCGGCGCTGAGGTCGCCACCCACATCCTCTCGCTCACGCCCTTTCGCCGTATCGTGAAGGACTACTTCATGATCTGCGAAAGCTATTACCAGGCGATCCGGTCGGCGACGCCGAGCCAGATCGAGGCGATCGACATGGGGCGGCGCGGAATCCACAACGAGGGTTCACAAACCTTGATGGACCGGCTGTCGGGCAAGATCAGGCTGGATTTCGATACGGCACGCCGGCTCTTCACGCTCGTCTGTGTGCTCTACTGGCGCGGCTGACGGGGAGGCGGAGATGATCGGGACCGCCACGCCGCAATCGAAAGCGCCCCGCTCGGTTCTTTTCATGTGCGGCATGAACGCCATCCGTTCGCCGATGGCCGAGGCGCTCGCCCGCGTGGCGCTGCCGAAAGGGACCTACGTCGCCTCCGCCGGCGTCCGGCAGGGCGAGCGGGATCCCTTCGTTGACGTGGTTCTCGAAGAGGTCGGGTTGACGATAGGCCGGCATCAGCCGCGCACTCTCGAAGAGCTCGAAGACGACTACTTCGACCTCATCGTGACGCTCGCGCCGGAAGCCCACCACGTGGCGCTGGAATTGACCCGTTCCATGGCGGTCGATGTGGTATATTGGCCGACACCCGATCCGACCGTTGCGACCGGCACGCGGGAGCAGATCGTGGCGGCCTACCGGGCGGTGCGCGATCATCTGGCGATGCTGATCGCAAGCCGTCTCGCCGAGGAAAGCCATCGGAAGGGCAATCCTCCGGCGGCATGAACCCGATCCTGGTGCCGTGTTCCGGTGCGCAAAGATCGGGCACCCGAAAAAGCCTGATCAAGGCGGTTCACAAAGCCGCGGCGATTGTGTAGTTTCCGGCAACTTTTTGAGGATGCCTGTTGCATCCGCTATTGAACACGAGAAAGAACAGTCCTGCATGGCGAAAGAAGAAGTCCTAGAATTTCCGGGCGTGGTCACCGAATTGCTTCCCAACGCGACCTTTCGCGTGAAGCTTGAAAACGAGCACGAGATCATCGCCCACACGGCGGGCCGCATGCGCAAGAACCGTATCCGCGTTCTGGCCGGCGACAAGGTGCTCGTCGAAATGACGCCCTACGATCTGACGAAGGGCCGTATCACCTACCGCTTCAAGTAGGCCCCGGCCGAATGCGCGTCCCCCAAAAGTGCTGAGCGGTTTTGGACGGCGACATGCATGACCCTGGCGGAATCTTCCGGGAACAACGGCTCGTTCGATGGCAGTGACCAAGAAACTGATACTGGCGTCCGGATCGCCGCGTCGTGTCGAGCTCCTGGCGCAGGCGGGGATCGAACCGGCGCGTCTCATGCCGATGGACCTCGACGAAACGCCGAAGCGCGCGGAGCATCCGCGGTCCCTCGCCCGCAGGCTTTCTGCCGAAAAGGCGAAGGCGGCGCTTTCTGCGATCACGGGCGACCCGGCCTGGGAGGGCAGCTACATTCTCGCAGCCGACACAGTCGTTTGCGTCGGCCGCCGTATCCTGCCGAAGCCGGAACTAGTGAGCGAGGCATCGAGCGCACTGCATCTTCTGTCGGGCCGCAGCCACCGCGTCTATACGGGCATCTGCCTCGTCACGCCCGACCGTACGCTTCGCCAGAAGGTGATCGACACCAAGGTGCGCTTCAAGCGCCTTTCCACGCTCGATATCGAGAGCTATCTGGCTTCCGGGCAGTGGCGCGGCAAGGCCGGAGGTTACGGTATTCAGGGCATTGCCGGAGGTTTCGTCGTCAAGCTGGTCGGCTCCTATACCAATGTGGTAGGCTTGCCGCTTTATGAAACCGTCAATCTCCTCGTCGGCGAAGGATACGACGTGCACGATCGTTGGCTGGAAGGCTGAGAAGATGCGCGACGGCGGCAAGAAAAACGGTTCGAACGTAGAACCCCTGCGTGCAACGCGTCCCTGTGCGGAGTGCGGACGACCATCCGTTCGCGAGCATTATCCCTTCTGCTCCGAGCGGTGCCGTAACGTCGATCTCAACCGCTGGCTGTCCGGTTCCTATGCCATCCCCGTTGCCGACGACGAGTCGAAGGCCGACGACGGCGACGAACGGTAATTCTTCGCTCAACGCAATACATTCATTATTGCGGAGCGGACTCCGGGGAATTCGCGAGCGCGGCGATCTCTCTGAATTTCTTCGACTTTCACCATTTTTCCGCGGGCAGCTAAATTCCTTCGAAAAAGAGTCATTTGGTGCTGGACACGGCCGAACAAGATGTTATAACCCCGCTCGCTTCCGGGGCGAACGACACGCCCCAGCGGTTTCCCGAAGGAACCCGCCGCCGTTAAGGCAGATGCCCGGATAGCTCAGTTGGTAGAGCAGCGGATTGAAAATCCGCGTGTCGGTGGTTCGAATCCGCCTCCGGGCACCATTCACTTTTTACCCGCAGCCGCCACACCCGTCCCTGCACGCGGGCATTTCGAGGCCACGGCACTCATCCGCGGCCTTAATCCAAGCTGCTTATTTCACCGCCGAGCCATGTATCTTTAGCAGTATCTCATTGAATCCTCTGCCGTTGATGCCCAACCGGGGCTGGCGGGATTGCAAATTTTCGACCACAAATAGGAAACAAGCCGAGGCAAGCGGCAGCGCGAGGGGGTCTGAATGAAGTTCCGCGTCTCCGACGGGGCACGATTTTTCCTGCTTGGGCGACGCAAGACGATTTTCGTCGAAGCGTCGCAGCAGATTTTCGAGGTGGACGATCTTACGGCCTATCTCACCTGCATGCTAGCCGAGCCCGCGTCGCTGCGTCAGCTGGAGGCCGATCTCGTGGCGCGTGGCGCCGGCGCCGCCGAAGCGCGCAAGTCTCTGCGGGACTATCTGCTGTACTGGTCCAGCCAGGGTCTGCTGGAGATTACGTTCGACGCCGAGGAGGGGGAGGCGCTTCATACGCATGTGCTTGACCTGCGGGGAGCCGCGGCCTCGATAGCGTATCACGATAGAGACCTCCTCGATCTCATCCTGCCCGTATTCGATCATCAGGCGGCACAGGGACTGAAGCCTTCGATCTCCTACGCGGTGGCGAAATTCGGCAGGCGGGTCTGCATCAGCCGCAATCGATCTCCCGGGATGATCGTTGCGGTCAACGAAGCGGCGCCGGCGCTGAAAGCGCTGCTGACGGAGGATGTGCTCGCAAACCTCGGCATGAATGTCGCGCTTCATGCCGCCCTTCTGGTGAAGAACGGCAAGGGGCTTCTAATTTGCGGCGCGCCGGGTGCGGGCAAGTCGACGCTCGCTCTTGCCCTCCTCGATGCAGGTTTTGCCTGCGGCGGCGACGATATCGCGCTCATGCGGCCGGACGGCCTGCTGCGTGGCGTACCGTTTGCTCCCGCCCTGAAGCGCGGCGCATGGGGTCTCCTCGAAAGCATGCGCGGCACGGTCGAGGCGGCGCCGGTTCATCGCCGCCTCGACAACCGCCATGTCCGTTACCTGGCGTCGATCCGCTTTGCGTCCGGCGATGCCGTTCCGCTCGGCACGGTTGTGCTTCTGCGCCGCCGCCGCAAGGGCCGCGCCGCGCTTGCAGCCGTCGATCCGGCGCGGGTTCTGTCGGAACTCTTTCTCGGCGCCTACACGCCGACCCGGCGCCTCGGCCTGTCGCAGTTCGACGCCCTGCTGGGCGCCATCCGCGGCGCCAGCGCCATGGAGCTTTCCTATACGCGGCTGGACGAAGCCGTAGAGATGCTGAGCAGGCACCATGACGGCCCGTAGCTACCGCAACCTTCTCGCGCTGGCAGCCTGCCTTAAAGGCAGTCCTCCGGCCGACGTCCACTGGGACCACGTCATCGCTCTCGCCAACGAAAGCCTGACGGTTTCCTCCCTCGCTTTTGCGGCGAGGAACTATGCGGCGGATATGCCCGACGACGTCCGCGAGTATCTGGCTCTGATCTACGACAGGAACTCGGAGCGCAACAGGAGACTGTTGGCGCAACTGACTGAGGCGGTATACTGCCTGAACCGCATCGACGTCGAGCCGGTCCTCATGAAGGGTGCAGCGCTCCTGGTTGCGCAGAGGCCGGGCGAGATCGGCGCGCGGATGCTGACAGATATCGATATTCTCGTCCGCCCCGCCGATATGGCTTCATCGATCGAAGCGCTGCAGGGCATCGGATACGAGATCCGCCTTGCCGCGGGCAGCGGCTCCTGGCCGGGCAATCCCAGATTCCACCTGCCCGCCGTCCTGGAGCGGCCGACGGACGCGGGGAGCATCGATCTCCAATGCCGGCCGAAGGGGCCGGCCTTCTTCAGCGACATCGAATGGCTGTACGAGCACAGCCGCAGAATCGCGCTCGACGGGGGAGACGTCCACGTTCCGTCGCCCTTTGCCCAGATCGTTTTCCTGATCCTGCACGATCAGTTTCAGGATGGCGACTACTGGCGCGGCCTGATCGATCTGCGACACCTTCTCGACCTGTCGAAGCTGGCGGCTTCGGACGGCGTCAACTGGGAGCAGCTGATGTCGCTCTTCGCCGGGGGCTACGAACGACATGCGGTCGAGACGCAAATTCTGACAGCAGCCACATTGTTCGGGATGGCGGGTGCGCCCGGATTATCCGCCGGGACGCTGCCGCGGCTCCAATTGCAGCGGAGGCGGGTTCAGCTCGGACGGGATTACCTCTTCCTCCCCTTCACGGTTTTCACGCTCTTGACCGAGATCGCCCACTACTCCTCCTGGGACCGCTACGGCGGGGAGCCCTATCCCTCTCGCCGTCAGGAAGCAAAGCGCAAACTCCGTGAATTGCGACGCATTTTCCGTCCGAGACCACCCGGAAAGATCTAGAGCACCGCCGCGAAGAGTGCTCCGCGGTTTCCGTCCGGAGCTGCGGCAAATAGCTATTTGGGATTAACTACTGCTGTTTATATAATACACTATATTGCGCGCACGCACCCAAATGTAACACTATTGCCGGATGACATATTATTGTAAAACCTTATTCTAAAATTGGCGTATTAGTCAAAGCACAGGGGAGGCCCTCCATGAGTTCCGAAAAGCCAAACGGGCTGCCGTCGCGCAACGACGAAGACCGGCGCGAATTCCTGAAGAGCTGTGGGCGCTTTGCGGTGGTAACCCCGCCCGCCGTCACTATGCTGCTTTCCACCAGCCTCACCTCGAATGCGATCGCCAAGTCGGGCGGCGGCGGCGGTCGCGTCAAAGGAAACAACGGGTACGGCAATGGCCCCGACCCAACAAATCCCGGTAGCTCGCACGGCCGCGGCGTCGCGCGCGGCGGGCCGGGAGGCGGTCAGTCCCAAAGCGGCTCCAAGTCGGGCGGGATCCTCCGTTAGCCGCGCGTCAATGCGGGTGGAGGGGCGCAGCCGGCCGGCTCACGCGCTTGAGCATTCCAGGAACGTGCGTAACGGATTTCCGCCTGGAACGGCGGAAATGCCCTGGAAGTGATGATCTGTTAACCAGTTTACTACAAAATGCTTGACGTCCGTTGAGGCCGGCCGGTCGGCCCGCCGATCCGGCTCAGGTGCGGCATTCGTCTTCCTGGGGAGTTGGTTAGGATGTACGAAATGACGGTACACATGATGAAGGTGCTGATGAGCATCATTGCCGCACTGTCGCTCGGATCCTTGGTGTTCCTGATGGCGGTTCTTTAGGCGGTTGAAAGGACCGTGCGCGGCTCGGCCCTATCTCCTGACGGCCTTGTGTTTCGCTCAAGGGTAAAGATAGAGCTCGTCCCACTTCTCCCGCGGCACACGTTCTCCGATCTTGTATTCGAAGGAGCTTCCAGGTGCTCGGGATCCGTTCTGCATTTGAACGACAGCTTGTACCAGTCGCCCTTGCTTCTGAACACGGCACCCGATGCCTTCATCCTATCGCCGTTCATGACGGGATCGGCGAAGGTATAGGCGATGACCTTGTCGGGTCTGAACGACGTCTTGTCGGCGCCGATCCGCTCCATTGCTTCCGTATCGCAGCGTTGCTCCAGTCGCGTCTGGGGATCGAGCTTCTCGAATTGCCGGACGAGGGATCGGTCCATCGCCAGCGTCGGGCATGCCGCCAGAGAGGCGAGGGCGAAGGCGCAGGCGAGAGCTTTCATTCTCCGTATCGCTCCAATCTGATCTATGCGCCCAACACTGTGCAGCGATTGTGGGATGACGACATGCACAAGGCGGAGACCAAAGCGCAATGTCGCGTTCCGATTTGATCGGCGTGCTGCGCGGGTTCCGTCAGCATTCATTCGAACTATGTGGCCATTCCAAGGCCACCGTCTGTTTCCTTCAAGCGTAGACCCGTTAGTGCAGGAGGTCGTTTAAGACGTGCGGCGCAGCAGAGGCTACACTGCCGAGACGTCGATCCATTCCGCACCGGTCAGCGCGGCGATGCGCTCGGGACTGATATGGACGGCCGCGTTGGTTGCACCGGCGGCGGGTACGACGATGTCGAACGACTTGAGCGACTCGTCGCAATAGACGCTGTGAGGCTTGGCAAGGCCGAAGGGGCAGACCCCGCCCACCGGATGGCCCGTTTCCGCCTCGACTTCGTCGAAGCCGAGCATGCGCGCCTTGGTTCCGAACCGCGCCTTGTATTTCCGGTTGTCGAGGCGCGCATCGCCGCGGGTGACGATGAGGATGATTTCGTCGCCGACCCGGAGCGCGAGCGTCTTGGCAATCTGCGCCGGTTCGACGCCATGGCCCTCAGCCGCGAGCGCCACGGTGGCGGTGCTCTGTTCAAGCTCGATGACGTCGATGTCGGGTGCATGTTGGGAAAAGAACTGTTTGACGGAAGCAAGACTCATTTCGGACATTCTGTGTTGTGGACGGAAACAGGCGTCGGCGACAAGCGTGCTTCAGCCGCTTTCAGGTGCGACACGCTTCAATCGTCGTTCGAGGCGTCAAGGTCTTCGGGACGCAGCCCCTCCTGCTGCGACGGCAGGTAGCCGTGGCTCGCGAACCAGCTTTCGAGGATCGTGGAGATCGCCTGTTCGCGCGTCAGGGTTCCGGGGTGGTCCGCCATGAAGGACTTGAGCGCGTCCTCGATCTTTTCCGCGTAGAGTTCGGTCATTTTGCCTCCGCTCGTTGGCTTAGGATGGCCGGTCCACGTCTGCAGCACGTTTCCTTATCCTAACCGATCAAGGATAAACGCACAGCAATTCAAGCGCTACAGCAAGCTTTGCGCGCCTGACAAGACGCGCGGCGCAGCAGCGCGGACCGCATGGGGATATCGCGGATCAGGCCTGCTTGACGACGCGAATCAGTACCAGAAGGATCACGGCACCAATCGTCGAATGCATGATAGCCGAAAAGATGCCGGTGCCGATGCTTATGCCGATGGCCGGGAAAAGAAGGCCGGCAATAAATGCGCCGACGATGCCCACGACGATATTCCCGAGCAGCCCGAAGCCGCCTCCGCTGACGATCAGACCGGCGAGCCAGCCGGCAATTGCGCCGACGATCAGGAATACCAGAATGCTTTCGATGCCCATGAATCACCCCTCTCGATTGTATTTCGCTCGGGAGGATAGATCATGTATCGCATTCAGATAGAGGGCAATTTGACCGCGCCCGGATTTTTTACGCTGCGTCGGCGACACGGAGACGTGGCGAGCGTGTTTCAGACGATTCCGCCGCCACCGCCGGCGACCGGGGGGCGCTCGGCCGCCACCCTGACGCGGTAGCCGCTTGCCCGGTAGGCTGCAACCGGCGCGATCGCACCGCCGTTTTCGAAACGGGCCATGGCAAGGACAGGTTCGACATCGGTCCGGAAGGCAGCTTTCAGCGTTTCGGATGCCATCAGCGCATCGTTCTCCTCCTGATAGGCTGCAAGTGCCTTGCGGTCGACGATGAGCGCCTGTGCATAGGCGCGGCCGACTTCCATCGCGCTCGTCATGAGGCTTTCGATCGGGTCCGTCACATTATGGCTCTGGTCGAGCATATGGGCCGGGTCGAAACCCGCCGCAGCGCGTGTCTCGGCGTCGACGAGTTCGTTGAAGACGAGGAACAGGCGGTAGGGATCGATCGATCCGGTGTCGAGATCGTCGTCGCCATATTTCGAATCGTTGAAGTGGAAGCCCCCGAGCTTCTTGAACTGGATCAGCCGGGCGACGATCATCTCGATGTTGACGTTCGGTGCGTGGTGGCCCAGATCGACGAGGCAGAAGGCCTTGGGCCCGAGTTCCTGTGCGATCAGGTAGTTCGTGCCCCAATCCTGCACGACGGTCGAGTAGAAGGCCGGTTCGAACATCTTGTGCTCGGTGAAGATGCGCCAATCATCCGGAAGCGCGGCATAGACTGCCTTCATCGAGTCGAGATAGCGTTCGAATGCCCGGGTGAAATTGCTCTGTCCGGGAAAGTTGGAGCCGTCGCCGATCCAGACCGTCAGTGCTTTGGAACCGAGCGCCTTGCCGATCTCGACGCATTCGAGATTATGCTCGATCGCCTGGCGTCGGGTGGCGGAATCGGTGTGGGAGAGAGAGCCGAACTTGTAAGAATACGCCTGGCCGGACGCGTCCGAGAAGGTGTTCGAGTTCATCGCGTCGAAGCTCAAGCCGAGCGCCGTGCCCTTCTCCTTCAGGGCCTTAAGATCGGAGACCTTGTCCCAGGGGATATGGAGCGACACGGCCGGCGTCGCCCGAGTCAACTGCTGGATGACGGCGCAATCCTCAAGCTTGTCGAAGATGTTGCGTGGCTCGCCGGCGCCGGGGAAACGGGCAAAGCGCGTGCCGCCGGTGCCGACCCCCCAGGAGGGAACGGCGATGCCGTAGGCGGCCACCTTTTCCTTGACCGCATCGATGTCCACGCCGCGGCGCGACAGCCGCTCGCCGAGGCTTTCGTAGTCGCGGCGGAGGGCATCGCGGCGGTTTGCGTTTTCTGCCTCGACGACGGATGTATCGATCATCAGGGTCATCAGAGCCTCCCTGTCAGCGTGTGAACGACTGGGCGTTGCCCGCGTCGACATTGATGATGTTGCCGGTAGATTTCGCCGACATGTCGGAGGCGAGGAAATAGATGGCCTCGGCGATATCCTCCGGGAAGACGCTGAGCTTCAGCATAGAGCGCTCGCGGTAATGTGCCTCCAGTTCGTCGACATCCATCTTGTAGGCCGCAGCGCGCTGCTCCTTCCATTCGCCGGTCCAGATCTTCGAGCCGCGCAGCACCGCATCGGGATTGACCACATTGACCCGGATCTGCGCCGACGCCCCTTCGAGCGCGAGGCAGCGCGCGAGGTGGATTTCGGCCGCCTTGGCGGTGCAATAGGCCGACGCTCCGGGCGATGCGGCAAGCCCGTTCTTCGAGGCGACGAAGACAACATTGCCGCCGGCCCCCTGGTTGCGGAAGATGCGGAAAGCCTCACGCGAGACCAGGAAATAGCCCGTCGCGAGAATGTCCATGTTCCTGTTCCAGAGCGCCAGCGTCGTGTCCTCCACCGCCGCCGAAGTGGCGAGGCCGGCATTGGAGACGAGAATATCGAGGCCGCCGAAGGCAAGGAGCGCGTCGCCGAAGCCAGTTTCGACGGCCGCTTCGCTCGTGACGTTCATGTTGACGGAGCGGACGAAGTCCTTGCCGTAGCGGGCGGAAAGCTCCGTCTGAGCAGCTTCGAGCGCCGTCTCGTCGATATCGGCAAGCACCACGCAGGCGCCTTCCTGCATCAGCCGGTTGGCCGTCGCCTTGCCGATGCCGCCGGCGCCGCCGGTGACGAGCGCGATGCGCCCGGCAAGGCTCTTCGGCTTCGGCATGCGCTGCAGCTTGGCTTCTTCGAGCAGCCAGTATTCGATGTCGAAAGCTTCCTGCTCCGGCAGTCCGACATAGGTCGACACGCCGGACGCGCCGCGCATCACATTGATCGCATTGACGTAGAACTCTCCCGAGACGCGCGCCGTTGCCTTGTCCTTGGCGAAGGTGATCATGCCGACGCCCGGAACGAGATAGACGACGGCATTCGGATCGCGCATGGCCGGGCTGTCGGCACGCTTGCAGCGCTCGTAATAGGCCGCGTAGTCGGCGCGATAGGTGGCGATCGCCTCGGGCAGGCCCGCAAGCGTCTTTCCGATGTCCGGCTGTGCCGGGTCGAAATCAACGACCAGCGGCCGGATCTTGGTGCGCAGGAAATGGTCGGGGCAGCTCGTGCCGAGTGCCGCCAAGGGTTCGAGGCTGGTCGAAGTCACGAAATCGAGTACCGCCTGGCTGTCATCGAAGTGACCGACCTTGCTTTCCCCCGCACTGATGAGACCGCGGATCACCGGCATCAGCTTCTTCGCGATGGCGGCGCGATCGGCGGAGGCGAGCACCGGCTTCGACTGACCGCCGAAGGCGGGACCCGTGTTCTCGGTCTCGAACCAGGCGATGGCGCGGTTGATGATCTCGATCGTCGTCTCGTAGGCCGCCTTGGCCGTGTCCCCCCAGGTGAAGAGGCCGTGGCTTTCGAGCACGACGCCGCGCGCATTCGGGTTCTCCTGACAGAACTTTTCAAGCCAGAGGCCGAGCTCGTAGCCAGGCCGCTTCCACGGCAGCCAGCCGATCTCGTCGCCGAAGATCCTGCTCGTCAGTTCCTTGCTGTTCTTCGAGGCGGCGATGGCGATGATCGCATCCGGATGCATGTGATCGACATGCGGCTTCGGAACATAGGCGTGCAGCGGCGTATCGATCGAGGCGGCGCGCGGATTGAGGTTGAAGGTGCAATGCGGCAGGTAGCCGACCATCTCGTCTTCGAATTCGACGCCGCGATAGATGCCCTTCAGCGCCCGGAGCTTGTCCATATAGAGGGTGGAGAAGCCGTCCATCTTGATCGTGCCGACGTCGCCGCCCGATCCTTTGACCCAGAGGACCTCGACCATTTCGCCGGTCAAGGGATCCTTTTCCATGATCTTGGCGGAGGTGTTGCCGCCGCCGTAATTCGTGATCCGCTTGTCCGATCCGAGGAGGTTCGAGCGGTAGAGGAGCTTTTCCGGCTCGGTCATTCCTGCCGCCTTGCCCTCGTCCCAAAGGTTGGCAAGGCGCGCGCCCTGTTGCTTGTCGAGCATGTCGAACTCCTCCCGCTGAGCTGGTCGCCGCCACACCGGGCAGCGGCGACATGATTGGCATCAGATCACACGGGGAAAGCACAGGTGTCAATCAAAAACGATCAAAAACATTCATGACGCGCCGCACAATGAAAAAACATGATTGATTGTGATTGACAATGCTCGGAAGGGATGGAAGCATGCGGAGCATCGGAGGAGCGCATGCACGAGAAGGAAAGACACAGGATCATCCTGTCGGCCGTACAGGAAAAGCCGGTCGCGACCGTGCCCGAACTCGTCGATCTCACCGGCAGCTCGGAGGCAACGATCCGCCGCGACATCGCGGCGCTCCATGTGCAGAAGCGACTGCGCCGGGTCCGAGGCGGTGCCGAGGCGATCAATCCTCCACAGTTCGTCGGCCTTGCCGGCCGCCCCTTCCGGGTCAACGAAGGCTTGCACGCGCGGGAGAAGCAGGCGATCGCCCGCGAGGCGGTAGCGCTCTGTCAGGACGGCGAGCCGATCATCATCAATGGCGGCACGACGACCTTTCAGATGGTGCATTTCCTCGCCAATCGCCGAATGCAGGTGTTCACCAATTCCTTTCCGATCGCCGAGCACCTGCTCAAGCATTCCAAGAACACCGTCATGCTGTCGGGCGGGACGATCTATCGCGAGCAGAACATCATATTGAGTCCCTTCGAGAACGACGTGACGCGCAACTTCTATGCGCGGCGCATGTTCATGGGAGCGCAGGGGCTGGGCCCCCTCGGACTTATGGAAGCCGATCCGCTGCTGATCCAGGCCGAGCAGAAGCTGATCGACCAGGCCGACGATCTCGTCGTGCTCGTCGATTCCTCGAAGTTTCACAGGCGCTCGAGCCTCATTCTGTGCGGGCTCAAGCGCATCGCCACTGTCATCACCGATTCGGGCATCGAGGACCGCCATGCCTCGATGCTCGAAAACGCCGGCGTCAGTCTGATCGTCGCCGCTCAGAGCGCCAGGGTCGACGCCGGAACGGCTTCGACATCCGCATGAAACGGATGGGAAGAGGAAGTTGAAGCACTTTCAGGAAACTGCGTGACGGGTTCCGTCCGGAAGTGCGCAGTTTCAAAGAGTTGGGTCGTTTCACCGTTCGGTGGAGCGACCGGTCGGGCAGGAAGACGCAGCCACTCCGGATGCGGGCCCATGGGAGGAGAAAAAACGATGAAAGTCCTGAAATCATTGATGGTGACGGCGGCCGTCGCCGTGGCGCTGATGGCCAATGCAGCGCATGCGGAAAACAAGAAGATCGCCCTTGTCGTCAAGGCGCTGGGCATCGGCTTCTTCGAAGCCGCCAATAAGGGAGCACAGGAAGCCGCCAAGGAACTCGGCGACGTCGAGATCATCTATACCGGCCCGACCTCGACGACAGCCGAGGGCCAGATCGAGGTGATCAACTCGCTGATTGCCCAAAAGGTCGATGCGATCGCGGTTTCGGCCAACGACACGGACGCGCTCGTTCCGGCGCTGAAGAAGGCGATGGATCGCGGCATCAAGGTCATTTCCTGGGATTCGGGTGTGGCCAAGGAAGGCCGCTTGATGCATCTCAACCCCTCCTCGAGCCCGCTGATCGGCAACATGATCATCAAGCTCGCCGCCGACAATCTGCCCGAAGGCGGCGACGTCGCGGTGCTCTCGGCCTCCGCAACGGCGACCAACCAGAACACGTGGATCGCCGAAATGAAGAAGGTCCAGGGCAACTACAAGGGCATCAATGTGGTCGCCACCGTCTATGGCGACGACCTGGCCGACAAGTCCTATCGCGAGACGCAAGGGCTCATCCAGTCCCATCCGAACCTGAAGGCCATCATAGCGCCGACCTCCGTCGGCATCGTCGCCGCGGCGCAGGCCGTGACCGACGCCGGCAAGATCGGCCAGATCAACGTCACCGGTCTCGGCCTTCCCTCCGAGATGGCTGGACACGTGAAGTCCGGCGCCTCGAAGTCCTTCGCCATCTGGAACCCGATCGACCTCGGCTATTCGGCAACGATGATCGCCTATGACCTGATCAACGGTGCCGAAGCCAAGCCCGGCGCGGAACTCAAGATGGGCCGCATGGGTACCGTCAAGCTCGACGAAAACAATGAGGGCGCCATGGCCGATCCGTTCGTCTATGATGCCTCCAACGTCGAGGAATTCGCGAAGATCTTCTGATCGGGTGGGAGGGAGCTGCCCCTCATCCGGCCTGCCGGCCACCTTCTCCCCGCAGGCGGGGAGAAGGATACACGCGGCGACGCCTTCGTCCCCTCTCCCCGCGCGCGGAGAGAGGGCCAGGGTGAGGGGCAACTCTGTAAGACAGGTGAGGGGCAACCTCCTCCTTGTCAGCTGTCCGATCTTATCGAAACGACCGAATTTTGGTGGACCATTCCTTGTTGCAGGACACAACCACATCCCGGATGAAGCCCGCCATTGCGCTTGAAGGCATATCGAAGTCCTTCCCCGGCGTGCGCGCGCTCTCGGATGTCTCACTCGCACTCTACCCCGGCTCGGTGACGGCGCTGATCGGCGAGAACGGTGCCGGCAAGTCGACTCTCGTCAAGATCCTGACCGGGATCTATCAACCCGATGCGGGCATAATCCGCCTCGGCGACACGGAGACGACGTTTCCGACCGCCCTTGCCGCGTCTCGCGCCGGG
This sequence comes from Sinorhizobium arboris LMG 14919, assembly GCF_000427465.1. NCBI lineage: Bacteria > Pseudomonadati > Pseudomonadota > Alphaproteobacteria > Hyphomicrobiales > Rhizobiaceae > Sinorhizobium > Sinorhizobium arboris. Next base: position 333,261 of record NZ_ATYB01000014.1, read on the forward strand.
GTCACCGCGATCCATCAGGAGACTGTGCTCTTCGACGAACTCTCCGTCGCGGAGAACATCTTTCTCGGCCACGCTCCGCGCAACCGGTTCGGCCTCATCGACTGGAAGAAGCTGAATGCCGACGCTCAGGCCCTGTTGCACCGGGCGGGCGCCGATTTCGATTCGAGAATCCGGCTGCGTGACCTCGGCATCGCCAAGAAGCATCTGGTGGCGATCGCAAGAGCGCTCTCGGTCGATGCGCGGGTCGTCATCATGGACGAGCCGACGGCAGCCTTGTCGCACAAGGAAATTCACGAGCTCTACGAGCTGATCGAACGGCTCAAGGCCGACGGCAAGGCTGTCCTCTTCATCAGTCACAAATTCGATGAGATCTTCCGCATCGCCGACCGCTACACCGTCTTCCGTGACGGCGCGATGATCGGGGAGGGTTTGATCGCCGACGTCAGCCAGGACGATCTCGTCCGCATGATGGTCGGCCGCGCGGTGGGCTCCGTCTATCCGAAGAAGGAGGTGGCCATCGGTCAGCCGGTGCTTACAGTTTCCGGGTACCGGCACCCGACCGAATTCGAGGACATCAACTTCGAACTGAGGCGCGGCGAGATCCTGGGTTTCTACGGCCTCGTCGGTGCGGGACGTTCGGAATTCATGCAGTCGCTGATCGGCATCACCCGGCCGTCCGCCGGTGCGGTGAAGCTCGACGGGGAGGTGCTGGTCATCCGCAGCCCGGCGGAGGCGATCCGCGCCGGCATCGTCTATGTGCCGGAAGAGCGCGGCCGCCAGGGCGCCATCATCGGCATGCCGATCTTCCAGAACGTCACGCTGCCGTCGCTGTCGCAGACCTCGCGCTCGGGTTTCCTGAGGCTTGCCGAGGAATTCGCTCTGGCGCGCGAATATACCTCCCGCCTCGATCTGCGCGCCGCCTCGCTCGACCAGGACGTAGGCACCCTTTCCGGCGGCAATCAGCAGAAGGTGGTGATCGCCAAGTGGCTCGCAACGCGACCCAAGGTCATCATCCTCGACGAGCCGACCAAGGGCATCGACATCGGATCCAAGGCCGCGGTCCATGCCTTCATGAGCGAACTCGCCGCGCAAGGCTTGAGCGTCATCATGGTTTCCTCGGAAATCCCCGAGATCATGGGCATGTCCGATCGCGTCATCGTCATGCGGGAAGGTCGGATCGCCGGAAGATTCGAGCGGTCGGAACTGACCGCCGAGACGCTGGTGCGCGCCGCCGCAGGCATCGAAGCGCAAGCCGACGGGAGGGCCGCATGACCGCCAAGCTCCTCAAGAACCGCGAGATTCTGCTCGTCGTCGCGATTGCCGTGCTGCTCGCTCTGATCGCCCTGCGCTTTCCGGCTTTCGTGGCTCCCTCCAATCTGGCGCGCGTCTATAACGATACCTCGATCCTGGTCATCCTTGCGCTCGGTCAGATGGCGGTCATTCTTACCCGCTGCATCGACCTGTCGATGGCGGCCAATCTCGCGCTCTGCGGCATGGTAGCGGCCATGCTCAACAACGTCCTTCCCGGTCTGCCGATTCCCCTCATCATTCTTGCCGCCATAGCGTTGGGCGGCTTCCTCGGCGCGATCAACGGTATGCTCGTCTGGAAGCTCAACATTCCGCCGATCGTCGTTACGCTCGGGACGCTCACGATCTATCGCGGGCTGATCTTCGTGCTCACCAATGGCAAGTGGATCAATGCGCATGAGATGAGCGGCGCCTTCAAGGCGCTGCCGCGCCTGGATCTCGCCGGTATGCCGGTGCTTTCGTGGCTCTCGCTGCTGATGATTGCGCTGATGTTCCTGGATCATGGGGCGCACGCCGCTCGGACGCGCCTTCTATGCCGTCGGCGGCAATCCTCACGCTGCCGTCTACACCGGCATCGATGTCGGTCGCACGCGCTTCTTCGCCTATTGCCTCTCGGGCGCGCTTGCCGGCCTCTCGGGCTATCTCTGGGTATCGCGCTATGCGGTCGCCTATGTGGACATCGCGGCCGGCTTCGAGCTCGACATCATCGCGGCCTGCGTCATCGGCGGCATCTCGATCGCCGGCGGCATCGGTTCGGTGGCGGGCGCGGTGCTCGGGGCACTCTTCCTCGGTGTGATCAAGAACGCGCTGCCGGTCATCAATATCTCGCCCTTCGCGCAATTGGCGATTTCCGGAACGGTCATCATCATCGCGGTCGCCGTCAACGCCCGCGCCGAGCGGCGCAAGGGCAGGGTCATTCTTAAGAAAGCGGAGGCGGTCTGATGGCGGACGCGCAAATCTCTCCCCGCAACGTTCCCGATCGCCTCCAGGGCCGTGGCGCTCGCTTCCTGAAGAGCTGGGAAGCGCTGCTCGTCGTCGTCGCTGCCGTGATCTTCCTCGGCAATTCGCTGGCGTCACCCTATTTCCTCGACCCGTGGAACCTCTCCGACGCCACGTTCAATTTCACCGAGAAGGCGATGATCGCCTTTGCCATGGCGCTGGTGATCATTTCCGGCGAGATCGACCTGTCGGTGGCTTCCATTATCGCGCTCGCCTCGACTGCCATGGGCTATGCGGTGCAGCTTGGCTTCGATACGCCGGCGCTCGTCGCGACCGGCCTCGGCGTCGGCCTGCTCTGTGGCCTCGTCAACGGGCTCCTGATCACAGGCCTCGGCCTGCCGTCCATCGTGGTGACGATCGGCACCATGAGCCTGTTTCGCGGCCTGTCCTTCATCGTGCTCGGCGACCAGGCCTTTACCGGCTACCCCGCAAGCTTCGCCTGGTTCGGCCAAGGCTATGTCTGGTGGGTTTTCTCCTTCGAATTTGCCCTCTTCGTCGTGCTCGCCGTCGTCTACGCTGTCCTCCTCCACTGGACGAATTTCGGCCGCGCCGTTTATGCGATCGGCAACAACCAGACGGCCGCGCTCTTTTCCGGCGTGCGCGTCGGGCGCGTCAAGTTCACGCTCTTCCTGCTGACCGGCCTGATGGCCGGGCTCGCCGCCATCTGCCTCACCTCGCGGCTCGGCTCTACACGTCCGTCGATCGCGCTCGGCTGGGAGCTCGAGGTCGTGACCATGGTGGTGCTCGGCGGCGTCAGCATCCTCGGCGGCTCCGGCTCGATACCCGGCGTCGTGCTGGCTGCGCTGATCATGGGCATGGTCACCTTCGGCTTCGGCCTCCTGAACGTGCCCGGCATCGTCATGTCGATCTTCATCGGCCTGCTCCTGATTTCGGTCATTGCGCTGCCGATCCTCTGGCAGCGCGCCCGCCGCCGTCCTGTTCCTTGAGATGCAAGCCATGGAAAAATACGCCTTCCGCATGCGGCTCCATCCCGGCAAGGCCGCCGAATACCAGGCACGCCACGATGCGATCTGGCCGGAGCTGGCCACGCTCCTGAAGGAGGCCGGCGTTTCCGATTATTCGATCCACCTCGACGAGGAGAACAATCTGCTCTTCGGCGTGCTCTGGCGGTCGGACGATCACACGATGGCCGATCTGCCGTCGCATCCGGTGATGCGGAAATGGTGGGCCTACATGGCGGACATCATGGAGACGCGCGCCGACAACGAACCCGTCGCCGTCCCGCTCAAGACCGTGTTCCACCTGCCATGACGATGAAGACCGTCGCCGTCATCGATATAGGCAAGACGAATGCCAAGGTCGCCTTGGTCGACCTGGAGCGTTTTGAGGAAATCGCCGTGCGGAAAACCGGCAATGGCGTGGTGGATGACGGACTCTATCCGCATTTCGATACCGAGCGCCTTTGGCGTTTCGTTCTCGACAGTCTGGCCGCGCTTCACCGCGAGCACCCGGTGGATGCGATTTCGGTGACCACGCACGGCGCGACCGCCGTGCTGCTCGACGAAGCGGGCGAACTCGCCTTGCCGGTTCTGGACTATGAGTTCAACGGTCCGGATGCGCTGGCGGAGGAATACGAGAAGGTCCGCCCTCCCTTCACCGAGACCGGTTCGGCGCGCCTGCCGATGGGGCTCAATGTCGGCGCTCAGCTCTTCTGGCAGCAGCGCATGTTTCCGGACCATTTCGCCGGCGTCGCGACGATCCTCACCTATGCTCAATATTGGTCGCACCGGTTGACGGGCGTCAGAACGAACGAGTTGACCTCGCTCGGCTGCCACACCGATCTCTGGAACCCGGCGGCGGCGACCTTCTCTTCGATGGTTGACGAGCAGGGCTGGCGCCACCTCTTTGCGCCGGTGCGAAAGGCGGGTGATGTGCTTGGCCCCTTGCTTCGGCAGGTTGCGGACGAGACGGGCCTGCCGCCGGAAACGCCGGTCCATTGCGGCATTCACGATTCGAACGCCTCGCTGCTGCCGCATCTCATCACGCGTCAGGCGCCGTTCTCCGTCGCCTCGACCGGAACCTGGGTCGTGATGCTTGCCGTGGGCGCCGAGCCGGTGAAGCTCGACGAGCGCCGCGACACGCTGATCAACGTCAACGCGTTCGGCGATCCGGTGCCGTCGGCTCGCTTCATGGGTGGGCGCGCCTTTTCCCTGCTGATCGGCGACGAGCCTCCGCCGGCCTCGCCCGAGGCCGAAACGAATGTCCTGGAAAGAGGTCATATGCTGCTGCCCTCTTTGCCGGGCGGTTCGGGACCGTTTCCGGCTGCGAGCCCGCGTTGGACGACGGACGAGGACAAGCTCGCCCCCGCCGAACGGCTTGCGGTCGTCTCCTTTCATCTCGCACTGATGACGGCGACCTGCCTCGATCTGATCGGAGCAAGAGGTGAAATCCTCGTCGAGGGGCCGTTTGCCTCTAACGATGCCTATTTGAGGATGCTTGTCGCCGCCACCGGCAGGCCGGTGCTTGCCAACAGGCTGAACAGCACGGGAACGAGCCTCGGCGCAGCCTGCCTCGTTGAGGGCGCCCGCGTCAGGACGGGGGCAGAGCCGGTCCAGGCTGAAGCATCGGAGGCCTATGCGACCTATGCCGAGACCTGGCGCCGGCTCACCACGGCGCATGTTCGCAGCGATCTCCGGTAAACCGATTCCCTGGGCTGCTCGCTGCTGCGGTGCGGACGTTCACCAGCAGCTGCCGCTTTCTTGTGTCTGTCCCGGGAATAGGGAAGAAGAGACCACAGGTTCTCCCTACGACTGCCGTGAAGGAAACTCCCGAACGAATCTCAGAAGACGGAAGTTCTGGTCGTCGCCCGGCCATGCTCGAGATTGACGACGATCGATATCGCCGTCATTGCGAGCGTTGCGGTAATGATGGCGCCTATTCCAAGAACAATCATTGTTCACGTCCCGTGGCGCACCGTCCTGATGCCGCCTAGTGCCTGAAGATGCTACTCAACGCGTAATTCGCGCCACTGCCGTTGCATGTTCATGCAGCACTTCGAGTGCTGCAGCGACCCTGCGCATCCGGTCAGACGCACGGCGCTGTATGGGAGATAGTGGAGAGCAAGCAGATCCGCAATTCTGAACTCTCATCATTGAAAACCTGTGGTCGCGTGCAGAGAAAACGTTGCATCAACAGCGGGCCGTAAAGCTCCGGTTGAATGTTAGCGATTCCGGTTAAGAGCCATGAGCCGTTAACTTTCAAGCAAGGAATTAACCATAAACATGGTCCAACACGTCGGAATAGGAAGCCTCGGCTTCTCCTGAAGGCATGATGCCGCACCGCCGTACCGGTTTCGGTCCGGGATCCATTTTCACTGAAATTGCTATGGGACGGACGATGACGGGCGCTTCAGGGTGCGCTGGTCTCATCGAGTGGGCGTGACCGGCCGCCGGCGGCGACCCTCCCAAGCACATTTCGAATGCGGGACGCAGCAGCAGCCGGGGACCAGCGTGAGACAGGAAGCGTCAGAACAGGCGAGAAGGGGCCAGGCGGGCAGTCTGCTGGAACGCCTGCGCTTTGCCGGTCTCGACGAAGACGCCTGCGCGCTGCTGCGCCATCACCGGCAGGCTCTTTCGCCGCGCATCGAACTTGCGCTGCGTGAACTCTCGCACCGCCTGCAGGCGAATCCCGACTCGGCGCGCCACTTCGACAGCGACCGCCAGATCGACCGTCTTCACGATCTTCAATCATCGCACTGGAACGTGCTCACGGATGCCCGTTTCGACGGGCTCTATGCCGAGCGCGTGAAGGTGCTTGCCGATACGGAAGCCCGTATGGGTCTCGACCCGCGCTGGCAGATCGCAAGCCACGCGGTCGTGCTGGAGCATCTAATCCTCGGTGCGATCGAGGATGCCTGGCCGAAATCGATCCTCTCCCTCGGCAAGGCACGAAAGCAGGAACTGCGCGACCTCGTCGCCGCTCTCGTGCGCGCCGCTTTCATCGACACCGAAATCGCGGCCTCCCTGCGTTTCAATGCTCTCCGCCAGACGCATCAGCGGCTGCTTTCTGAACAGCGCCGGGCCGACGAGACGGAGTTGAAGGCACTCTTTTCGGATTTCCTTCGCGCTCTTGGGGAGGGTGACCTCACGGTGCGTCTTCCGGAGGACGCGCCTGATGCCTACCAGCCGATCGTCGCAGGCCTCAACACGGCATTGGGTCAGATCAGGGATGCGCTGCTCACGGCCGACAAACGCGCCGCTGCGGCCGAGGCGATCGTTTCGGATCTGCGCAGCAGTGCTGCCGAATTCTCGGGCAATGTCGGCGCGGAGGCAAAAGCCTTGGATCAGCATCTCGCGAGCCTCGGCAGCGTAACCGAGAGAATTCGCACAGGCTCGATCCGGATCGGCGAGACAGAGGCCAAGGCAAGCGAAACCCGCACCGCAGTGGAGCACAGCGGCGAGATCGCCGGCCAGGCGATCTCGGCCATGGCGGACATCGAGGCTTCTGCCGAGAAGATCGGCCAAATCATCGGCGTGATCGACGAGATCGCTTTTCAGACCAATCTCCTGGCTCTCAACGCAGGAATCGAGGCCGCACGGGCGGGCGAAAGCGGCCGCGGTTTCGCGGTCGTCGCACAGGAGGTGCGGGCGCTTGCGCAGCGCTCTGGCGAAGCGGCACGCGAGATCAAGCAACTGGTAACCGGAACCAAGAGCCAGGTCGTCGCCGGCGTCGAGATCGTCGGCCGGACGCAGCACGCGATCAGCAGCATCGCAGAACAGGTGATCTCCATAAACGAGGCCGTCACCGGCATTGTCCGCGAGGCGGAATGTCAGGTGAGCGAACTTGCCTCCGCAACCTCAGAGATCGGCGGGGTCGCGCAGGCGATGAACCGCAGTGCCGCCCTTGCGGACGCGGCTCTGGCGTCCTCCGACGATCTTCACGGCGTCATTGTGGAACTGGGCGAGACCGTCCGCCGCTTCCATCTCGACCGTCAGCTGCGGTCGGCCGCGAGCTTCACCGCTCCGCCAAGGATCGAGGCGCGGGAAGACGAAACCGCGCGACCGTTCGGCGAAGACGCATCCGAACGGTCCTTCGCCGGATGGCGGCGCTAGTTTAGGGCACTTCAAGCGAGGAAAGATGGCCAGCAGAAACACCGCACGAAAAACGCTGAAGCTCGCTCCTGTTTTGGACCTGAACGAGGCGACGGCACTGCATGAAAGACTCCTGGCACTGAAGGGCGGCGCCCTGGCGATCGATGCATCCGGCGTGGAGCGGATAGGGACATTGTGCGTGCAGGTTCTGATGGCCGCTGCAAGAAGCTGGGAAGAGGATCGTTTGTCTTTCACCTTTGCCGAGGTGTCGGACGCTTTCATTAAAACGACACGGCTCATCGGGACGGACATCGGTCCCCTGATGGCAAAGGAGATTTGAGCAATGAAGAAGAGAGTTCTGACTGTCGACGACTCCCGGACGATCCGGAACATGCTTCTCGTCACCCTCAACAATGCCGGATTCGAAACGATCCAGGCGGAGGATGGCGTCGAGGGCCTCGAGAAGCTCGATACGGCCAACCCCGACGTTATCGTCACGGACATCAACATGCCGCGCCTCGACGGCTTCGGCTTCATCGAGGGTGTGCGAAAGAACGACCGCTACCGTGCGGTGCCGATCCTCGTGCTGACCACCGAGAGCGATGCGGAGAAGAAAAACCGCGCACGGCAGGCGGGCGCCACCGGCTGGATCGTCAAACCGTTCGACCCGACCAAGCTGATCGATGCCATCGAGCGTGTAACGGCCTGAATTCCGGGGGCAGCCATTCAATGGATATGAACGAAATCAAAGAGATCTTCTTCCAGGAATGCGAGGAGCAACTCGCGGAACTGGAATCGGGTCTCCTCAAGCTCAATGACGGAGATCGCGACCCGGAAACGGTGAACGCCGTGTTTCGCGCCGTCCATTCCATCAAGGGTGGCGCCGGTGCTTTCGGGCTCGACGATCTCGTCTCCTTCGCGCATGTGTTCGAGACGACGCTCGATTGCGTTCGATCCAACAGGCTGGAGCCCAATCAGGATGTCTTGAAGGTGATGCTGAGGTCGGCGGACGTGCTCGCCGATCTCACCAATGCCGCCCGCGATGGGGGCAGCGTCGACCAGGGGCGCAGCCGGCAGCTGATCAAGGAACTCGAAGCGCTCGCCAACGGCGAACTGCCTCAAGCCGCCGAACCCGCGCCGAACGCGGCGCCGGCTGCCGTTGCCGCGGCTGCTCCGGTTACCGGCGAGGAAGGGTTCCAGCCGGTCGCCTTCTCCTTCGACGATTTTGAAGCGAGCGAGGAGCCGACGATCGAACCGTCCACCTATGAGATCGTCTTCAAGCCCAAATCCGAGCTTTACGCCAAAGGCAACGACGCCACGCTGCTCCTGCGCGATCTCTCGCGCCTCGGTGAGATGAGCGTCCATTGCGACATGGACGGCCTGCCGCCGCTCGACCGGATGAATCCGGAGGCGGCGTATTTCTCCTGGAAGATCTCGCTCAAGACCGACAAGGGCGAAGAGGCGATCCGTTCCGTCTTCGAATTCGCCGAGTGGGATTGCGAGCTCGACGTCGCGCTGGCAGAGGGCGCGGTGGGAATGGACGAAGAGCTGCCGATGCAGCCCGTTCCCTTCGATCTGTCGATCCTGGAGGAGGAAGCCGGGGCACCTGCCGGGGAAGAGCACCGCACCGCCGGCGAAGCCGAGGCCCGGGATGCGGCCGTCTCTGCGGCACAGTCGGCAAGCAACATCTTGCAAATGGCGCAGTCGGCCGCACGCGTTTCCCCGGAGAATACCCGCAATTCAGCGCCGGCATCTGCGGCGCAGTCAGCCGCCGCCCAGCAGGCCGCTTCCGCCGCGACCCCGACCATTCGTGTCGATCTCGACCGTGTCGACCGCCTGATCAACCTCGTCGGCGAACTGGTCATCAACCAGGCGATGCTGTCGCAAAGCGTGATCGAGAACGATGCCAGCGGCACGTCGTCGATCAATATGGGTCTTGAGGAACTGCAGCAGCTTACGCGCGAAATCCAGGACAGCGTCATGGCGATCCGCGCGCAGCCGGTAAAGCCGGTCTTTCAGCGCATGTCCCGCATCGTCCGCGAAATCGCCGACATGACCGGCAAGTCCGTTCGGCTCATCACCGAGGGTGAGAACACGGAAGTCGACAAGACGGTCATCGACAAGCTCGCCGAGCCGCTCACCCACATGATCCGCAACGCGGTCGATCACGGCCTCGAAACGCCCGAAAAGCGGGTTGCCGCGGGCAAGAACCCGGAAGGCACGGTTCGGCTCACGGCCAAGCACCGCTCCGGCCGCATCGTCATCGAGCTTGCCGACGACGGTGCCGGAATCAATCGCGAGAAGGTGCGTCAGAAGGCGATCGACAACGATCTCATCGCCGCGGACGCAAACCTTTCGGACGAAGAGGTCGACAACCTGATCTTCCACGCGGGTTTCTCCACGGCCGACAAGATTTCCGACATTTCCGGCCGCGGCGTCGGAATGGATGTCGTCAAACGCTCTATCCAGGCGTTGGGCGGCCGCATCAATATCTCGTCGAAGCCGGGCCAGGGCTCGATCTTCACCATGAGCCTGCCGCTGACGCTCGCCGTTCTCGACGGAATGGTGGTGACCGTCGCGAACCAGACGCTCGTCGTGCCGCTGACGGCTATTGTCGAGACGCTGCAGCCGGAGGCCTCTGCGATCCACAGCTTCGGTGCCAGCCAGCGGTTGATCTCGATCCGCGACTCCTTCTGCCCGCTGGTCGACGTGGGCCGCATCCTCAACTTCCGCGGGGCACAGGCCGATCCGGTCGAGGGCGTCGCCCTTCTCGTCGAATCCGAAGGCGGCGGCCAGCGCGCGCTGATGGTCGATGCCATCCAGGGCCAGCGTCAGGTCGTGATCAAGAGCCTCGAGGCGAACTACACGCATGTTCCCGGCATCGCCGCGGCCACCATCCTCGGCGACGGGCGCGTGGCACTCATCCTCGATGTCGATGCCATCGTCGCCGCGTCGCGCGGGCAATCTCTGAAACCTGAAATTTCTCTTGCTGCAACCGGATAGTTCCCATGACCAATGCCGCAAAACATCCGACCAATGGTGGACGGGAGTTGATCGCCTTCCGCGTCGGCGACCAGGAATTCTGCGTCAACATCATGTCGGTGCGCGAAATTCGCGGATGGACGCCGGCGACCCCCATGCCGCATGCGCCGTCCTACGTGCTCGGTGTCATCAATCTGCGCGGCGCCGTGCTGCCGATCATCGATTTCGCCACACGGCTCGGCATGAAGCCGCCCGAGCCGACGGTCCGGCACGTGATCATCGTCGCACAGGTCAAGAGCCGGGTGGTCGGCCTGCTGGTGGACGCCGTTTCCGACATTCTCACCGTTTCCGGCAGCGATATTCAGCCGACGCCGGACGTTGCCTCCGACTTCGAGCGGAGTTTCGCGCGCGGCGTATTGGCGATCGAGGGGCGGATGATCTGCCTCGTCGAGCTCGACTCGGTCTTTCCGATCGAGGAAAGGGAGGCTGCATGAGAACCCAGGCCGCTCACGAACAGAGATTGCCGCCGGACGAATGTCTTGCCAGCGGCGAATATCCGCTGACACGCCGCGATCTCAGCGAGATCGCCGCGATGATCTACGCGGACGCCGGCATCTATCTCAACGAATCCAAGGCGTCGCTCGTCTACTCGCGGCTTTCGAAGCATATCCGCAATCTCGGGCTGAAAGGGTTCCGCGATTATTGTCAGCTCGTCGCTTCGCCGGCGGGTGCGGCGGCGCGGCGCGACATGCTCTCGCATCTGACCACGAATTTCACGCGCTTCTTCCGCGAGAACCATCATTTCGAGCACCTGAAAACGGAGGTTCTGCCCGGCCTCGTCGCTCGGGCGAAGAGCGGCGGTCGCGTTCGCATATGGTCGGCGGCGTGTTCGGATGGACAGGAGCCCTATTCGATTGCGCTCACGGTCCTGTCGCTCCTGCCCAATGCCGCGGAATACGACTTCCGCATCCTGGCGACCGACATCGATCCGAAGATCCTGGCGCTGGCGCGCGCCGGCGCCTATGACGCGACGGCACTCGAGACGGTGGACCCTGCCATGCGCAAGCAGTGGTTCGGCGAGGTCGAAGCGGGCGGCCGCCGCAAGTGGCAGATCGATGATCGCGTCAAGCGGCTGATCACCTTCAACGAGCTCAACCTCATGGCGCAGTGGCCGCTCAAGGGACCTTTCGACGTCATCTTCTGCCGCAACGTAGTGATCTATTTCGATGAGCCGACGCAGATGAAGATCTGGTCGCGCTTCGCAGGCGTCCTCGACGCCGGCGGCCACCTCTATATCGGCCACTCGGAGCGCGTATCGGGAGATGCCAAGGCCCTCTTCGACAATATCGGCATCACGACCTATCGCCACACCGGCAGGTTTCATGGAGGGCGGACATGAGCGCTCCCGCACGTGTTCTCGTCGTCGACGACTCGGCCACCATGCGCGGCCTCATCTCCGCCGTGCTCAATGCCGATCCGGATATCACCGTTGTCGGTCAGGCTGCCGACGCGCTCGAAGCGCGCCAGGCGATCAAGCAGCTCGACCCCGATGTCGTGACTCTCGATATCGAGATGCCTAACATGAACGGCCTCGAATTCCTCGATAAGATCATGCGGCTGCGGCCCATGCCGGTCATCATGGTCTCGACGCTCACCCACCGGGGTGCCGAAGCGACGATCGCCGCGCTCGAGATCGGCGCCTTCGACTGCGTCGGCAAGCCTCAGCCGGGGGACCCGCATCCGTTCGGCGATCTCGCCGACAAGGTCAAGGCGGCTGCGCGTTCGCAGCGGAAATCCATGATCACCAGCAACCGGGCGGCTTCGCCGGCGGTGGCGGCCGTATCCGATTACCGGGCGGGGCGCAAGGTCATCGCTATCGGCGCCTCGACAGGCGGGGTCGAAGCCCTGATCGCGGTCTTGCAGAAGTTCCCGGCGAACTGCCCGCCGACGGTGATCACGCAGCACATGCCGCACACCTTCACGAAGAGCTTCGCCGAACGGCTGAACCGGCTGTGCGCTCCGACCGTCCAGGAGGCGACGGACGGCGCGCGGCTCGAGATCGGCAAGGTCTATCTGGCTCCCGGCGGCGAACGACATCTTGAGGTCGCCAACGCCGCCGCGCCTTGCTGCCGGCTTGCCGACCGATCGCCGGTCAATGGGCATCGCCCCTCGGTCGACGTCCTGTTCGACTCGGTCGCCCAACTGGCGGGCCGGAACGCCATCGGGGTGATCCTCACCGGAATGGGCCGCGACGGCGCTGCCGGCCTCCTGAAGTTGCGGCATGCCGGAGCACGTACCTTCGGTCAGAACGAAAAGACCTGTGTCGTCTACGGCATGCCGCGCGTCGCCTATGAATTGGGCGCGGTCGAAACGCAGCTTCCCCTCGGATCGATCGGGGAGGAGATATTGAAGACCGCGGCAGCCCGCAAAGAAGGAATCGAATAATGTCCCTCGCCGAAAAGATAAAAGTTCTGATCGTCGACGATCAGGTCACCAGCCGCCTGCTGTTGGGCGACGCGCTGCAGCAGCTCGGCTTCAAGCAGATCACCGCGGCCGGCGATGGGGAGCAGGGCATGAAGATCATGGCCCAGAATCCCCACCATCTGGTGATCTCCGATTTCAACATGCCGAAAATGGACGGGCTCGGCCTGCTTCAGGCGGTGCGTGCAAACCCTGCCACGAAGAAGGCGGCCTTCATCATCCTGACCGCACAGGGCGACCGCGCGCTGGTGCAGAAAGCGGCGGCGCTCGGTGCCAACAACGTGCTGGCCAAGCCGTTCACGATCGAAAAGATGAAGGCGGCGATCGAGGCCGTATTCGGGGCTCTGAAATGAACACGGAGGCTGCCGGCAGGCGCATGCATGTCATTCAGGGCGAGTTCAAGGTCGTCAACGATCCGAATATCGTGCTTTCGACCATTCTCGGCTCCTGCGTGGCCGCCTGCATGCGCGACCCGGTGGCCGGCGTCGGCGGCATGAATCATTTCCTGCTGCCGGGTTCGGCGTCCTCGCCGAGTTCGGGCGCCGACGCCACGCGCTACGGCGTACACCTGATGGAGCTTCTCATCAACGGGCTCCTGAAGCAGGGGGCGCGCCGCGACCGGCTGGAGGCGAAGATCTTCGGCGGCGCCAAAACGATCGCGCGCTTCTCCAATGTCGGCGAGCAGAATGCCGCCTTCGCGCGTCAGTTCCTGACGGACGAGGGCATCCGTATCGTTGGCGAAAGCACCGGTGGCGAACACGGGCGCAAGCTCGAATACTGGCCGTCGTCCGGCCGCGCGCGCCAATACGCCTTGACGGGTGTGGAGGCACAGCGGGCACTGCAGATGGACCAGCGCCCCGTCGTTCCGAAGCCGGCGGAAAGCTCTATCGAATTCTTCTGATCATACCGGCCGTGATGCCCCGTGAGGAGATAATGCAGAAAGACCACAACCAGGCGCCTCACGCGGAAGAATCGCTGCCGGACGTGCTTATGCGCGTCGTCACGGAACTTCACGACGTGGCCTATTTGATCGAGCGCATAGAGCCGCAGCTCATGAGTGTCGACCGCGACGGCGACGGCGCGGACAGGATCATGGTGCTGCAGGGCATCGACCTCGCGGTCCAGAAGGCGCGCGGGCTGGCGGAGTTTATCGACACCATCACCGCCTCCATTCCTGACGACTGGCAGGTGGACATCACCGCCGCTGTAAACCTCGTCAAGCTCGCCGAGATGAAAAGGGCGCTCGGCAGCGGCATCCTTCACGGTCATTCGCAGCCGCTGACCAGGGCGGCCGGCGACTTCGAGGCATTCTGAGGATAGCGGTCGCAGAAGACCCTAACTCTCCGTTCTGACGGGGAGGGGACGAGTAGGCTGAAATGAGGCGCGGGAGGCTGCCTCGAGTCTCCTTCACCCCGCTTGCGGGGAGAAGGGGCCGGCAGGCGGATGAACACGGCGCAGCGCGCAACGGTTCGGCCGATACCCGTCTTTCGCCAAGTTCGCGCAAGTTTCGTCGCCTAGCTTCGCGTCGGGGCTGGTAGATTCGCGGCTGATGCAGAACGGCTGAGCGCAAGCCGTTTATCCAGCAAACCCGAATGTTGGAGCTGCGCAGGGTGCCGACGGAACAGTCGTGCCGGTGCCTTGCGATACTGGGTGCGGAAACAGAATGAATCTGTTCGATCAATTCTCGACGTTCACGAAAAATCTGAGCAATCTCGGACAAGGAAAGCTCATTGCGCTTGCCGTGGCGGGCGTCGCGGCGATCGGCTTCGTCCTCGGAGCGGGTATCTATGTGAACCGGCCGTCCTTCGAGACGCTCTATGTCGGCCTCGAGCGCAGCGACGTCACCCAGATCAGCATCGCCCTTGCCGAGGCCAATGTCGACTTCGAGGTCGGTACCGACGGCGGCAGTATCCAGGTGCCCGTGGGCATGACCGGCAAGGCCCGTCTGCTGCTTGCCGAGCGCGGCCTGCCGAGCAGCGCCAATGCCGGCTACGAGCTCTTCGACAATGTCGGTTCGCTCGGACTGACGTCGTTCATGCAGGAAGTGACCCGCGTGCGTGCGCTCGAGGGCGAAATCGCACGCACGATCCAGCAGATCTCCGGTATCGCCGCCGCACGCGTCCACATCGTGATGCCGGAGCGCGGCAGCTTCCGCAAGGCCGAGCAGACGCCGACGGCCTCGGTTATGATACGCGCAAGCGCCACGGTCGGCCGCAGCGCCGCCGCCTCGATCCGGCATCTGGTAGCCTCTTCCGTGCCTGGCCTCGACGTCGACGACGTGACCGTGCTCGATTCGACCGGCCAGTTGCTCGCATCCGGCGACGACCCGGGAAACAGCGCGCTCAATCAGTCGCTGGGCGTCGTCCAGAACGTTCAGACCGATCTCGAAAAGAAGATCGACAATGCGCTGGCGCCGTTCCTCGGCATGGACAATTTCCGCACCAGCGTAACGGCCAGGCTCAACACCGATGCGCAACAGATCCAGGAGACCGTCTTCGATCCGGAATCGCGGGTCGAACGCTCCACGCGCGTGATCAAGGAAGAGCAGAAGTCCAGCCAGCAGCAGCCGGACAATGCCGCGACGGTACAGCAGAACGTGCCCCAGGCGGCACCGCGCGGCGGGGCCGGTCAGCAGTCGAGCGACGAGGCGGCGAAGAAGGAAGAGCAGACGAATTACGAGATCAACAGCAAGACGATCGCCACCGTCAAGAACAGCTATTCGATCGAGCGGCTGTCGATCGCGGTCGTCGTCAATCGCGGGCGGCTTGCGGCCATGGCCGGCGAACCGGCAGACCAGGCGAAGATCGATGCTTATCTCCAGCAGATGCAGAAGATCGTTTCCTCCGCCGCAGGAATCGATCCGGGCCGCGGCGATGTCGTAACGCTGAACGCGATGGATTTCGTGGAGACACAGCTGCTTGATCAGGGGGTGCCGGGCCCGGGGATCATGGAAATGCTGACACGCAACCTCGGCGGCATCATCAACGCGCTCGCTTTCGTCGCGGTCGCCTTTCTGGTGGTATGGTTCGGGATGAGGCCGCTTGCCCGCCAGTTGGGCTTCGGCGGACAGCCGGGTCAGCTGGAAGGCGAAGCCGCCGGATTGGAACTGCCGGACTTCTCGCCCGCCGGCACCGGCGCAGGAGGCGCCCTCATGGAGGGCTTCGGCTCCGACTTCGGCTTCGACGGTGCCGACGACCTGCTCAATCTCGGCGACGAGGCCGGCTTCAACCGCCGCGTCAAGGAAGGGCCGGAGCGGCGCCTCGCCCGTATGGTCGAAATCAGCGAGGAGCGTGCCGCGAAGATCCTGCGAAAATGGGCGGTCGACCAGGCTGCGTGACAACCTGCGCCAGAAGATCGGAGCAAGTCCCGCCGCGCAGGCGGGGCTTTGCTTATGCGGGTGACGCCGCCGGGCGCGCGTCGACGCTGGCGGGGTGTCGAAGAGTATTGCCGAGTCTAGCCCGGACGGGCGACGGTGCGGCGGAGTCCGGCTCAAGAATCCTTGGGGAGCCCGGAATCATCTCCATCGACTGCCGGTAAATTTAAACCAAATTTTAACTGTTTTGGATTCGCGGGCCGCTCGGCATCCGGCGGCCGCTGCCGCAGGTTACTCGGTGTTGTTTCGCTGTCCGGGAGATTTATTTAAATATATGCCCATAGGCGTGAAATATAATTCTGCTGACGGACTGTCTGCCTTCCCCGCGTTGCTATTGGTGACCCCGGCGGGATTTGATGCATTTAGGCAACATCTCCCGCTTTAAAGTAAGTATCCGTCGAAGATTTGAGCCGCCACGAAAGCAACCGATCTGCAACGCAAAGGCGAACCCCCGCGCCGCTTCGTCGATTTTCAACTGAGCAGGCATCGGCAATCTCCTTTGAGATTCCCTTCATTATCAACAGCTTGATTAGCGATTCGGCTGCCGGCGGAGCATGGCCGACCGTCTACGAGCTCACGCACACGTGAATGGTTGAGGCCGAGATTGCCAAGTAATCGCGCAACTGGACGCTCTGTCTTTTTGAGGTCGCCGATGTACAGTTTAGCGATTGATTCGCGTCCTGATACTCGCTTGGTGGCAAGAATACCGGCGAAGCCGGCTGTCGGGGACGACAGGGCAAGCGTGACATTTCAGGGCGTCGAATCGGGCACGGGGGCTGAAAGTCATGGAAATGTCGCGGTCGGACGCAGTCTGGTCCTTGGAGACCGCTGCGCCGCGGATGTGCGGTCGCAAAACATCATGGGAGCAACTGATCCGAAGGCTGGGGGAAGTGGCCTCGGGTGCGGGGCTCGGCAACGGATTGGCGGCGCTGACGGAATGTGTCGGCGCAACGCATTATCTTCTCGCCCGGCATGACGTTTCTCAGGACGGCGGACTCGATTTCGTCGTCTGTTCCGACTGGCCGTTCGATATAGTGCGGCGTCTTTCGGGCATTGTCGCCGGGCTCGATGCGAAGACCACGGAACTGGAAAAGTGCCTGGCCCAACTGCAGCCGGCCTTCCATACGATGCCCGACGACATCGGTTTGCCGCGCGGCGTCAGCCGGAGCTATTGCGCTGTGACCTTCAGCGTAGGGCGCACGCGTTTCTCCCTGATGCTGCTTTTCCCCGAGGATGTGATTCTCTCCCAGGAGGCGCTGCGTGACATGGCGGTGCTTGCCGGCTATGTCGCGAGTCACAAGATCAAAGCCGATGTGCGCCATGATCGGGAATGCGAGCTGACCGAGCGCGAGCTCGAATGCCTGTTCTGGATCGCCGAAGGCAAGACGAGCGATGAAATCGCCGTTATACTCGGGATCTCCCGCAACACGATCAACAATTACATCACCAGTGTGATGCGCAAGACGGCGACGCGAACGAGGTCCGAAGCGATCGCCCACGCCGTGCGCAACAATCTGGTTTAGGAGCGGGGACGATGGCCTATCTCGTGGCGGAGGAACGCGGCGACGGCAACCGGTTGGGCCGAAACGGGCCAGCGGCGCGGGCGGCGACGCTGGTGACGCGCCTGCAGTCCATGCAACGGCAGATCAACGCGAAGAATTTCGCCGTTCTGCGAACGAACGGAAGGGGCGTTGCTGCAACGCGCAAGCTCGCCTGCGTCCTCCACAACTGGGGATCCTCCTGCGAGGAAAACGCGCGTGACCTGATAGACCTGTACGGCGAGGAGCTGCTCCAGCATCTCGACCATTCCTTGCTGCCGCTGCTCTGGAACGGCCAGGGGGAGCACCAGACAGCCGAAGCCCCGGATTTCGCTCCGTTCACGCGCCGGCTGAAGGCGCGTACGCTTCCCTATTCGGGTATCGCCTTTCCGGTACGGCTTGGCGCGCAAGGCAACGGTTATGTGGTTTTCGCCGGAAGCTATATCGATGCCTCGGGCGAACAGATCGTGGAACTGCACGGCCGCAGCGCCCATATCATGACGGACCTCCTGGCCGCTGACGAGAAGCGCCTGTTCAAGACCGAGGCTTTGAGCGATCGCGAGATCGCCTGCCTGCAAATGGCCGGCGACGGTCATATCAGCGAGGAGATCGCCGAAAAGATGGGTCTCTCCGTCCATACCGTGAATGCCTATCTCGGCGCCGCGACGACGAAGCTGGACTCGGTCAACCGGATCCAGGCGATCGCCAAGGCCATCCGCCTCGGCTATATCAGCTAGAGCAATTCCAGGAAAAGTGCGCAGCGGTTTTCCGTCCGGAATTGCGACGAAAGACCAGAACCAGCCATTCCAGGAAAAGTGCGCAGCGGTTTTCCGTCCGGAATTGCGACGAAAGACCAGAACCAGCCATTCCAGGAAAAGTGCGCAGCGGTTTTCCGTCCGGAGTTGCGACAAAGCACAGAACCAGCCATTCCAGGAAAAGTGCGCAGCGGTTTTCCGTCCGGAATTGCGACAAAAGCACAGAACCGGCCATTCCAGGAAAAGTGTGCAGCGGTTTTCCGTCCGGAATTGCGACAAAGCACAGAACCGGCCATTCCAGGAAAAGTGCGCAGCGGTTTTCCCTCCGGAATTGCGGCAAATGCGCCGGCGCGGCGAACGGCTGCCGTCCGATCCGGTAACCCCTTGCAGGAACTACCAAATAGACCCAGCGCCGTGCGAGCCGCGCAGGAGCGCGCATGCTCTGCGCCTTTGAACGGTCGCAGGCGATGCGGCACGCGCCGACGATGAATCCTGTTCTTGGATTGTATTATCGATTTGTACACTCTTCACGAGAGCTCTCTGAAAGCCCGCGAAAATTGAGGGTAGATCGTGTGTAGCGCGACTTGGTACTCTACTAACACTTGCAGAAAACGCCGGTTCTCGCAAAGACCGGCATCGCATTCTGCAGTATGCATCGGCCGGTGAACAGCGCGGCCCAGCGCCACCCATTCTCGATTGCGCCATCCGCATAGGTCGGCCACACACTATCTCGATACATCGATATCCGCGACCTCCGCTCGCGGCCAAAATCCGTTTGTGTTTACAACTCTAAATTGAGGTGAAATGTCATGCTTTCCTTTCATGAACGCGCATTGAAGTTCGGTCACAGCCTGGAAGCATTGCAAAACGGGGACGAGATACACACGACCCGGACGGTACATTCGATCGAGGAGCTTCGGGAGCTGATGCATGACGGCGCAAGCCCCGAGGTGAGACAGGCACGCATCCGACAGTACGAGAAAGATCATCCAAAGCTCATGGATGAATCGAACGGCAGCATCGAGGCGTTGCATCTGCGTGCCGCAGCGGCAGTTCATGCCGATCGGCCTCTGTCCCACGACGACGCTCTCGCCCTCAAACACGTCTTCCCAACCAAAGTCAAACTGGTGTCGGCCACGGACAAAACGATCTCGTCGGAGTGGACGTTGGGAGATGAAAGCACACCCGTCTCCTTAAACATCGAAACTCTGACGATCGATCAGGGGGGATACATCAACGCCTATGCAACCAGCGTCACTTTCGTGGCTCAAACAGTCGTCAACAACGCGAGCGGCGGCAGCAGCGGGGCGAACTACACGATCGGCATCTTCGGCAAGCCCGGGACCGCAGGGACGGCCGGGACGAACCAGCCACAAGCAGCGAACGGTCAAGACGGCAGCAGTTCAGGGACGCCTTCACCCGGGGTGTGCACCGGCGCGAAGGACCCGACCGCAGGTACCGCCGGTGCAGACGGAGCCGCCGGTACCGACGGTCAGCGCGGCGCCGACGGAACACCCAATCTGACCGCCAGCTTCACCTTCAATGCGATCACGCAGAATCCGATCTACATGCTCACGCAGTCGGGCGCAGGTGGACAGGGCGGTGCGGGAGGCAACGGCGGCGCCGGCGGCAACGGCGGCATCGGCGGAGACGGGTGCCAATCGGGATGTGAAGGAACCCAGAGCGCCGATGGTGGCAATGGTGGCAATGGTGGCGCCGGCGGCAACGGCGGACCCGGCGGAAACGGTGTGGACGGACACCCGATCAATGTGACGCTTGCGAACGATGTGAACCAGACGATGGTCCAGAGCGGAGGCATTATCGCAGCAGCGGGCACCGGAGGCGCCGGGGGCACCGGCGGGTCTGGAGG
Source organism: Sinorhizobium arboris LMG 14919 (assembly GCF_000427465.1). Lineage (NCBI taxonomy): Bacteria > Pseudomonadati > Pseudomonadota > Alphaproteobacteria > Hyphomicrobiales > Rhizobiaceae > Sinorhizobium > Sinorhizobium arboris. The sequence goes on from NZ_ATYB01000014.1 coordinate 353,618, forward strand.
CAGTGGCGGAGCTGGCGGATCGGGCAGCGGCAAACATCGCTCGGCCGGTACCGCGGGAACTGCCGGACAACCCGGAACCAATGGGACCGTCGGCGCCCCGGGCACCTACACCGGTAATCCCGGCACGATCTCGATTGCCAACGGGGGGTGAAGCGATGTTTACCGGCAGCTCCGCGGCGCTGGATGTTCAGCACTCGCCGATGACCGAATTCGAGATGATTGCGGCCGCAGCCGGTCACGACTTCGGCGCTCTATCTGCCGGTGGCATCGCAACGGCCCACCTCCGCATCAGCGACATCCACTCTCTGCGCAGATGGATGTCGCATGCGGGCGGAACTGAGCGGCGGCTGCGGCAGCGGAGCTTCGCCGGGCTTGGAGGACGCACACGCCTCTGGCAGGGCGTGCATGACCGCGGCGAGGCTTACATTTTTGCCGGCACTCCTCTCGAAGCGAGCGATATCGAGAGGATGGGCGAGCATTTCCCGGCCCGCCTCAAAGTGGTCTCAGCAAGAGACGTCAAGCTTGGCCCGGGCGCCGTTCTCGACGTGAGTGCAACCGCCGACGAATGGAACGTCGGGACTCGCGAAGAGCTTTACACGCTCTTGAACATCGGCAGCCTCACACTCGACCGGGGCGCTCGAATTGTCGTCAGAGGCAATGTTTTTTCGATGCTGGTCCAGCAGCTCGACATTCTTCCGGGTCACGCCGACGAAGAGATCGGCGCAGTCAGTCACCACATCGCCATTCTGCCCACGCCCCACCCCGTCGACAGCGGGATCAGCGGGCCGCTCGACGGGCCGGCCGGATTTCCCGGACGCGATGGTCTCCCTGGGCGCGATGGCCGCTCTGTCAAGCTGCGCGCATCGGTGTTCGGTCCTGCCATTGTCGATGTCGTTCCTTTCGATGAGTGCAGTGGCGGCGATGGCGGGAACGGCACAGACGGCGGCCGCGGGCGCCGCGGCCGCACCGGCGGCATGTGCAAAACGGCCGAGATCACGATCCGGTCCTTTGCGAGCACCAGCGATCGCCTCTCGGTTTTTTGTCAGGCCGGGCGCGGCGGCGACGGGGGCGCGGGCGGCAAGGGTGGTGATGGCGGCCGCGGCGGAAACGGCGGCCGCGGCGGGGCCGACGTGAATGAGAGCCGCTATGGCCCGCCCGGACTCGGCGGCCGCGGTGGCAAGGGCGGGCGGGGCGGAAACGGTGGCAATGGCGGCATTTCCTCGAACGTCTTCATTTCGTGCCCACCGGCCAAGGCTCATCTGATCACGGTCGAGGCCCTGGAAAGCGAAGGCGGCAGGTGCGGATCAGGCGGCGGGGGCGGCCGCGGCGGCGCACCCGGCGAAAGTAAGGAAGGCATATCGAGCGTATTACCGGGGCTACCGGGGCCATCGGGAGAGCCAGGCCTTCCGGGCCGCGGCCGACCGAGCGCCCGAGTTCACGTCAACGAGATACTGAAATCCTGAACTGTTTACGAGTATCCAAAGGGGGAAGACATGACCCGCTTCGCGAAATTCTTCAGAATGTCCCTGGCACTTGTTCTCATTCTGGCCGGGCTGCCAAACGGTGGTCCGCGGCTGGCAAACGCCGCCTCCGACGAGGAAGCGGGTTCCGACAAGGGCCGTTTCAGCGTTACCTCGTCGGGCAGCGCGATCTATACCATCAAGGTTCAGACACCGCCCGGCATTCAGGGCTACGAACCGTCTCTTTCCTTCGGCTACAACAGCACCAGCCAGAACGGTCTGCTCGGCGTCGGATGGAACCTCAACGGCTTTTCGAAAATAGGCCGTGTCCGAAAGATCATTGCGATCGACGGCATCGACGGCGATATCACCTACACCAATGAGGATCGCTTCGCCTTCAACGGCAAACGGCTTCTCGTCATGACAGGCGGAAATGGCGCAGATGGCAGCGTCTATCGCACGGAGATCGACAACTGGGACCAGATCACGTCCAACGGTGTGAGCGGCGCAGGCCCTCAATCCTTCGTGGTTCGGCAGCCGAACGGAGAGACTCTTACCTTCGGCGGTACCGACGACAGCCGCGTGCCGGTTGCACCGGGACAGGCAACCATACGTGAATGGCTCTTGTCATCCCAGACGGACAGGAACGGGAATCAGATAAGCTTCGCCTACAGCACCGATCCGACAGGCACGGGCCAGGCGGGTAGTCTGGCCTATCCGGTGGAGATCGCATACGGTGCAAACGTAAACACGCAACCTGCTACGGCCGCCAACCGCTTCATTCGCCTTAGCTACGAGACCCGTCCTGATCCGATCAGGAACTTCACCGGCGGCTCGCAGGCGGAAACGACGCTGCGCCTGAGCGCCGTGAGCACCTATCTCGCGCACAATCTCGTCGGCAATTATCGACTGAGCTACGAAACCTCGCCCTCGACGGGGCTGTCGCGTCTGACGACAGTGCAACTCTTCGACAGCGAAGACGGGAACGCCAAGGGTCTTTCGCCCTCACGCTTCACCTATCAAACCGGCGCCAATGCGTTTGGGGGCAGCCAGACGTGGCTTGAGGGGGACTTTACAGCATCAAGCGGCTGGGACCAGGCGAACAATCCGGTCACGCTCGCCGACGTCAACGGCGACGGACTCACCGATATCGTCGGGTTCAAGAACGGCGTACAGGTCGCGCTCGCGGAACCGGGCGGCTACTCTGCACCCACGACCTGGCTCGAAGACTTCTCTCCGGAATATAACTGGTCCGGCGACCAACCGCGCTACCTGACCGACATCAACGGCGACGGCCTATCCGATATCGTGGGCTTCTCAGACGATGGAGTCGAGCTGGCTCTCGCTGACGCGACCAGCTCGACTTTCGTCAAGTCACCGACCACATTCGCCTATTTTGCTCCGAACGCAGGCTGGAGCGCCGAGGCACCGCGCTATCTCGCGGACGTGAACGGGGACGGTGCTGCCGATATCGTCGGCTTCAACGACGGCGTCCAAGTCGCCCTTGCCAACGCTTCGGGGGGATTTGACGTGCCGCAAACCTGGTTCGCCGACATCGGCGTCAAGCAAGGCTGGAACGGCGACGACCTCCTCATGGCCGATGTCAATGGTGACGGCAAGAGCGATGTGGTCGCCATGAATCAGCAAACACGCTCTGTCAACGTCGCCCTCTCCACCGGTACGAGCTTCTCGCAGGACGGCTGGGACCAGAACTACGCCAATTTCGCCGACAGCAGCACCTGGAATGCCGACAACCCGCGCATGATGTCCGACGTCAATGGCGACGGTCTTTCCGATCTTGTCGGATTCAGCACCGAGGTCACGGTCGGATTGTCCAACGGCGCGGGCTTCGAACCGCCGGCGACCTGGTCGAACGAATTCAACGCGCCCGACTGGACCAGCGATACGCCACGGATGATGACCGACGTGAACGGCGACGGACGCGGCGACATCGTCGGGTTCAACGATGGCGGCACGGTGGTGGCGCTATCCACGGGGTCAGCGTTCGTGCCGGGCAGTTGGGACCAGGACTCACTGGAAGGACTCGGCCTTTCCCAGGGCGGTTCGGCGAGCCAAACGAACCGACTTATCGTCGACATCAACGCCGACGGCCTCTTGGATGTCGTTGCCTTCACTCAGGACGCCGTGAAGGTGGGACTGACTGCGGGCGCCTTCCCCGATCTCATGACGAATATAGAACGATCCTCGCTGGGGACCGTCGCGATCTCCTACAAGCCTTTATCGGATCCCTCTGTCTACTCTGAGACGGCCGGCCAGGGCGCATTGGCGAAATACCAGCGCTACCCCCCGCTTACGCAGAATGAGACGCTGCCACAATACCGATCGAGCTCGAACCTGACCGGCCGGTTCTATGTGGTCGCCGAGTCCACCGACAGCAATAACCCGGCTATCGCCAGCAATCCCTACAGCTACACCGTCACGCATTTCTATCGGAGCGGGCAGGTGAGCGACACCGGCAGAGGCTGGTTGGGATTTGCTGCGAGCAGCCACGCGAACCCATCGATCGGCAGGGAAACGACGGTCACCTACAGCCAGACCTTTCCGCTGATCGGGCGGCCGCTGTCGCGCACGGTAAGCTGCTCCGATGCGGTAGCGAACACTTGCGCGGCGGGCGACGTGTTGTCCGTAGACAGCTTCGAGTACAAGTCAGTCATCACGGAGGTCTCGAAGGAAAGCGGCAATGAGGCAACGATGGTGCGTCCTTCGTTCGTGCGGACGGACAAATTCCAGGGGGGCACCTATCAACACTCCATCGGCCAGACTTTTCAATACGACACTTATGGAAACCGGACGCAGAGCGCCAAGCTGAACCTTGTCGATCGCTCCGGCACCGACAGCGATCCCTCCGACAATGTCTACCGCAACACCGCCTATCAGAACGATCCGGCGAACTGGCGTTTCGGTTACAAACAGTATGCCAAGACCACCCGCAACGCGTCGCTGGATAATCTGCAATCCTTCGAGGTCGACCAGGATATCTCACTTAGTCACTGGACGTACGATGCAGCCATGAATGTCGAAACCAAGGGCGTCTGGGACGACGGAAGGCAAGTCTATCTCGTGACGCAATATTCCCACGACACGTTCGGCAACCGGCTGTCGCTCACCCAGCCTGGGGGAGCAACAACCAGCTACACGATCGAACCGACCTTCCACACCTATGTGCAGCAGAAATCGCAACCTACCGGCACGAATTCGGCGGTGCTGATCACGCAGTACGGTTACGACGCTCGCTTCGGCAAGCAAACTCTGAAGATCGACGCGAATGGCAACCAGTTCACGACCTGCTACGACACCTTCGGGCGGAGGGAATCCATTCAGGGGCCGGCCCCTGACGGGGTCGATCCGGGCGCGTTGACGGCTGCCTGCCTCGGGACATATGTCACTGCGCCCGCGGATGTCTCGCCGGCCAATCTTGCGACCCTCACCAGCTTCACTCACGGTTGGTCGAGCGGCGTGCCGGCAGTTACGCGCACCAACCTGGCGCAATGGCCGCAGCAAGGCGGCAAACCGTCGGTACAGTCCGTCACCTATCTTTACGACGGACTCGAGCGCCAATATCAGATGCTCACCGAATCAAGCGACGGAGGTGCGCTCGACCGGGTCATGGAGGACGAAACCTTCAGCGCCACGAACAAGACGCTGAAGAGCGCCCTCCCATATGTTCAGGGCGAGCAGGTTCTTTACGCAACGACGGCCTACGACCCTCTGGACCGGCCGATCGAGACCACGTCACCGTGGCAGAATGGCGACGAAATCGAAAGCATCGCCTCGCAAACCAGCTACGAAACGACGAAGGCGGGTCAATCGATCACCCACACTCTGGCAGCCGGGACCGCCTATCAGGCGACGATCACCGAGAACCGTTCCTACTATGCCAATCAGGACAAGGTGGAAACACAGGCATTTCAGGATCAACGCTCTTCCGGTTCGGCGACTATCAAGACGGGCTACGGGCGTGATCTGATCGGCCGTATAACATCTGTCGAGCCGCCGGCAGACGGCGGCTCGACCAGGTCGACATATGCCTATGACAGCGTCGGCCGGGTCTCCAAAAAAACGCTTCCAGCCCTCGGCGCGTTGACTTTCGAATATGGCGCCGATGGTTATCTGGCGAAGAAGAGCCAAGGCAACGGCACCATCTCCTACGACTATGACGATCTTGGCCGTAAAGTCGCGGTCAGCTATCCCGGCGGGATTGCGGTGCAATATGTCTACGACAGCAATACCTCGCCGAACGGCCTCGGCAGGCTTGCTTCCGCCACCGTGACCGGCCAGGCGGTCGACGTCACTCGCTCCTTCAACTACGACCCCTACGGCTCGACCGTTAAAAGCGACCTGCAGATCGGTAGCCCTGCCCAGGCAGTCTCGATGACTGCCGAATTCGACCCTTTGAGGCGCCCTCTGAAGACGACAATGTCCGATGGCACCGTGGTCGGCTTTTCCTATAGCCTGGAGCGTTTGGCAAGCCTGTCCGTCGATGGCATTACGAAGGTGAACCTTTCGGACTTCTCGGCAATGGGACAGCCTCAGGCGATCAAATATGCCAATGGCGTCACGACCGCCCTGGAATACACGCCGGACTTCAGCGTCTCCGAGCTCAGCATAACGGCCGGCGCTACCAACCTCCTTACCGAGGCCTACCAGCTCGACCCATATGGCTTCCCGCTGCAAGTCAACGGATCGTCGGCGAAATGGTCCGACTATACGAAGACGGCGACATTCGATGCCGCGCGGCTGTCGGCGATCGCCGACAGCCGTATCGGCGGCTCGGAGACATTTCAGTATGACGATGCCGGTAATCTCAAATCATCGGCCAGCCTTTCCCTGGTGAGCAACGGCTATCTTCTGGATGCGTCAAGCTCGATCGATGGCAAACCCCTCAATCCTGCCTATGACAAAATGGGCAATCTCCTGTCGACATCGGCGCCGAGCTTGGCTTTCTCGGCCGCCTATGACGGTCGGAATCGTCTGCAAAGCTTCACCAATGGCAACGGTGGCGCAGCCGCGAAGTTTGCCTATGATCACGCCGGCAATCGCGTATGGCGCCAGGATCTCGCAGGCGTCGATTACATCTATTTGTCACCGCAGTTTCGGCAAACGACAAAGGATGGCACCACAGTCTCCGAAACGGTGCTGCATGGTGGGCTTGGACCCGCCTATACGCGCCAGGTGAGCGCTGATACTACGACTGAGACCTATCTCCATGGAGACGCCCGGCATAGCCTGACCTTCACGTCGGACGCATCGGGCTCGGCAAGCAGCTGGTTCCTCTACAACGCGTACGGCGCCCCGGTGGGGCGCGATGCGGGATCGCCTGACTACGGCTTCATGGGGCAGCCCTATGACGCCGACACCGGCCTCTATTATTTCAATCAACGATACTATCACCCGGTGCTGGCCAGATTTACGAGACCGGACACGCTGTATTCCGCCAGCATCTACCGGCATGACAGCGCAAATCGATACGCCTTCATGCTCAACAATCCCTCCTGGGGCTTCGATCCGAGCGGCCACGGATTGCCGGCCTGCCTGATCGGTCTCGGCGGCGGCATATTCGGAACCGCGGCAGGGATCGCTCAGACCATCGATGGCTCGCTTCAGAAGAACGCGCTCTCGGCGGCCGGAGTGGGCGCAACGACGACCATCGGCGGGATCTTTGCCACAAGCGGCGGTGTATCCGCCTGCCTGAAATTTTTTCGCTCGCGCGTTAACGGTCCGCCAAACGGCGGCGGGAATGGTGGCGACGGCATTCAAGGCCCGCCAAACGATGACCCTCCGAACATCCTCCCACCTGCCAATCGCGGACCAGACGAACCACCGCCCGAACCGCCACAAAGCAACGGAGACAACCAAGGCGAAACCGAAGACGATGGCACCGGGAGCGACCAACCCGATGCCAGCAACACGCCTCCGCAAGACGGCAACGGCGAGGACAGCCTGGACCAAGGCACCGGGAACAGCACCGTGACAAACGACGGTTCGAGCACCAGCAGCGATACTGTCGCTTCAGACAGTGAGCCGACAGGCAAAGTGCCTGGCGAGACGGAATTCGGCGCGAACTCAGGCAACCAGCTCGAATCGCCGACTGTTGCGACCGCTTCGCAGAATAGCGCCAGCGATGCAGCCGCCTCCAACTCATCCTCCGTCGTCAGCTCCAGCGAAGGCGAATCCAGCGGAGTAGAAGCCAGCCTCTCGGTATCGACGGGGAGCGAGACTGAGGCAAGCGCGGCTACCGCGACCGGCATGGCCACGGAAATAGCCACGGATACTGCCGTGGGCGCCAGCAGTGACGCCGCAGCATTGATTAGTGCAATCGAGTGGCTCGCGCTTATCTTTATTTGATGGCGTCGGCAACATCCAAAACCGATGCCACGAGTCTCAACCTCGTGGCATCGTCAGCTGCAACGGCGTGTGGTTCTGCGAGACTAAGATGGGCAAAAGCGCAAAGCCGTTTGCTGCTCAGCTTGCCAGCGGCAGCGGATAGGACTTGACGAACTTCGCCTCTGCCAGGCTCTTGGCGAGAAAGGCCGTATTCTCGTCCGGATCGGCCGACGGCTGCTGAAAGTTGATGTGAGTGATTTCGATGCCGGCCTTATCGCCCGCGAGCACCAGGCGCGCATAGACCGTGACGCCGCGCGGCTTCAGTTCGAGATCGAGAGTGATCTCCGGGCGACTGTCCCAGTCGAGATCATAATTGCCGCCGAGGCCGAAGTTCACGGTGCCGGGCAGGAAATGGAGCTCGGCCGCCGATTCCACCAAATCGGCGATGCTCGCATAGGACTCGAATCGCAGGAGTGCGATGAAATCCGCAGCATCGATGAGGCGCAATTCGGTCGCAACCGGACGGATCGCCTCCGCAACTAACTGTTCTCGTTCTTCGGAGAATTGGCACTTTTTCAAGATCATGTCACCCGTCTTTGTTGCGGCTGAGCTGCATATACCCGGTGAATCAGTTCGGCGACTGCCTTGTAAAAAACCGGTGGAATGACACTATCCACCGAGACTTGTGCAAACATGGAGCGTGCAAGCGGCGGATCCTCAAAGACGGGAATGCCGTTCTTCTCGGCAATCTCGCGAATTTTCAAGGCCACCAGATCCTTCCCCATAGCCACGACGACCGGTGCGTCACTCTCCTCGCGCACATAGCGGAGCGCTACGGCATAGTGGGTCGGGTTGGCGATGATCAGGGTTGCGCGTGGCACGGCGGAGATCATCCGCTTACGGGCGCGGTCGCGCTGCACCGATCTGAGCCGCGATTTGACGATCGGGTCGCCCTGCGATTGCTTCAGCTCATCCTTCACCTCCTGCTTCGTCATTCTGAGTTCGGTATACCAGTGATGGCGCGTCCAGAAGAGGTCGCCTATGGCAAGCGTAGCAGTGGCGAAGAGAACGACGATGACGATCTGTTTGAGGTCGGAGATCATGGTCGTGAAGATCATCACCGGATCGGAAAACATCATGTCGAGCGTCGCGAAATAATCGTTCCAGAGTACGAGCACGACGACGATCGAAACGACGATTATCTTGAACAGCGACTTGCCGAATTCGACCAGACCCGGAATGCCGTAGATCCGTTTGAAGCCGGCGACAGGCGATACGCGGTTCCATTTCGGCCGGACGCGGTCGAGAACCGGTCGCGGCAGGTTCTGGAAGATCGACGACCCGACGCCGAAGACGATGAGCAGGACGAAGATAGGCAGAACCAGCGCGGCGCATTTGAGAACGACATGGGATATCAGGCCGACCGCGTCGGTTGCGGTGTCGAGACGCCAGGCTTCCGGCTGCTCGAAAATGTCCTTCAGCGCCTCGGCCATGTTTGCCGCGCCGTCCGAAAGGAAAAAGACGACGAAGATATAGATCGCCAGCGTCGAGGCGAAAGCGGTCACCTCACGCGAGAAAGGAACGTTGCCCTTCTCGGTCGCGTCGGAGATCTTCTTTTCCGACGGCGCTTCTGTCTTACTGTCCTTGTCCTGCTCTTCCGCCATGAAACAGGAAGCTCCTCAGCCGGCGACAATCTGAACGGCGCTCCTGGATGACCCTCAACCGAAATCGCCAGGGAATCGCGGCAGCAGACGCAAACGCTCGATGTCGTGGTGAACCTGGACAGCGCCATACGCAAGGGGCGGGCGAGCAGCAGCCCGCGCGGGTCAACAGAAATCGAAACCCCAGCGCGAAATACCGGCAGGCCGGGGCCTCAGGCGGCCTCCGGCTCCTTTTCCTTGAGCTCGAGCTGTCCGCTTGCGGAGAGGCGAATTGCTTCCTGCGTGATCGAGCGTCTCGCGATCGCGACGTCGCGAGGATTGATGCCCGCGTCACCGGCGGCGAGGTCCGATTCGATCATGCGCCGCTGGCGGGCGCCGATGGAGGCGAGGATAGATTCGCGCAACTCCGCCGCAGAACCTCTGAGCGCCATGGTGATGACGTCCGTAGAGACGTCGTTGAAAAGCTGCACGCGGCTCCTCTGCGGCATGAGGAGGATGTCGTCGAAGAGGAAGATCTTCGGCCGGACCTTCTTGGCCGAATCGGTGCTGATCGTTTCGAGCGAGGCGAGCAGCGTGTCCACCTGCGGCTTGTCGAGTTCGTTCATCACTTCGGCGATCTTCGCCGGGCCGGGCGAGTTGCGCTCGGCTTCCATCTCTTCGATGATTTCGATCACCCGCGCCTCGATGATGGCGGCTGCTTTCGGGTTGACGTTCTTGATGTTGACGGCACGGTTGAGAATCTCCGGCCGCTGTTTGTCTGAAAGCTGCAGCAGCACCTTGGCGCCGAAGCTCGACGGCATCATCGATAGAACATAGGCGATCGTCTGCGGATGTTCCCGGGCGAGCAATTGGGCGATGATCACCGGATCGCAATCCATCAACCGGTCCCAGATACTCGCCTCGTAAGACTGGAAGGTGGCGCGGCGGCCGAGGAGGCCGTCCACTTCGTCGGGCGACAGCCCCTCTTCGAGAATGCTCTCCATGGCCTTGGCATTGTCCATCAGGCCTGCGCCTTCGGTGAAGAGGTCCTCGAACTCGTTGACGAGTGCTTCCAGCTCGTGCGGCGGGATGGCTCTTAGCGATTGTGCCGCCGCGATGATGGCCTGCAGCTCGCTCTGGGTGAAGAATTTCAACAGCTTGCCGGCGATCGACTTGCCCATGGCGAGCAACACCGCCGCGGCCTTTTCCGTCTGACTCAGCGGCTGTGCGAGCGCCTGAGCCTGTGCCTCGAAACTTCCGAAATCCGTCATGGATTCATCTCCGCCCGGTCATCGGGCTGTTAGTGAGCTGAAACGGGAAACGGGCGGAAACCGCCTGAACTTCTTCATCCCGCTCTATTTCTTGGTGCCTTTGATCTCCAGGAGCTTGACCCCGAAGCGGGTCACATCGCCCTCGAGAACGGTGATTTCTCCGCGACCGATCACCCGGCCGTTGACCATGATCTCGACCGGCTCGCCAATCTTGCGGTCGAGCGCGATCGTCGCGCCCTCGTTAAGCGCCATGAGGCCGGAAACCGGCATACGGCTGCTCCCGAGCACGATCTGGACATCGATTGGGATGTCCATAATCAGGTCCATATTGGCGGTCATTCCGCTGCCCGGTGCAGCTTCCCCGACAGCCGGCGCCGCATCGAAATCTCTACCGGCGAAATCGGGACCCGCGTCGAAGCCGCCGGCTACGCCGGCGTCCGCGAAGTCGCCGCTGAAGCCGGCAGCGAAATCCCCGCCGAATCCGGCACTGTCGGCAGAACCGAAGTCGCTGCCGAAATCCGCCGGCTGCTCCAGCGGTTGAGCGGCGGCGAAATCTGCGCCGAAGTCAGCCTCGCCGTCCTTCTTGAGAACGCCGCGCAGGTCGTCGATCGCCTGGTCGAGCTCTGCGTCAGCTGCGAATGCGGCCGGTTCTGCGATGGGTGCTGCTTTCTTGGGTGCCATGTGCCGAATATTCCAGTTGAAGCTTGCCTCAGGCATTCTGCCAGGCGAGGGCGGATTAACTCATGATGTGGCGAAGGATGTCCTGTTCGGAGCCGTGGGTATCCTTGACCCGGACCGTGTATCTCGATCCCGAACGGCCGAACTCGCAGACATAGAGCTCGCGCCCGTTGGCGCTCACCTCCACACGGACGTCCTGGCCGTCGCGGAAAGGGATTACGTCCCCGGCCTGCAATCGGCTGATCGTGTCGAGCGTCAGGCTTTCCAGGCGGATCCGTGCCTCTAGGGCAACGGCCGAGCGGCGGACCTGCTCCTCCAGCTGTTCCGTCCACTCGGTCTTCGCATTCTTGTCCTCGCCCGCGCCCCTGGGAGAGACGATCCGGGTCTTGAGGAGCGTGCTTTGCGGCACGATGACCGAGAAGGTGGAAAGCACCGGCCCGAAGCCGATGGTAATGTCGATGGAGGCTGCGTAAACGTCTTCGAGCGCCGGGTCGGGCTTTGCCCGATCCGCGCTGTTATACGGGCGGCCGACGACGGGTTCGAAACCGCCGGGCGCGTCCACGGCCGTGCGCAGAACCTCGGCAATGCCGTGAAAGACCGGCAAAGCGACATCGATCTCGATCTTCGACAGAGAACGCGGTGCCGGCTCCTCGATGCTTGTCGGTTCGGCTCCGAGCAGAGCCTCTACAAGCGCGATCAGAACGGGGCTGTCGCAGCCGATCTGGAAGTCGGCGCACCAGTTGCGCAGGGAAAGATCGCCAAGCAGGACCCCGTCTCCAAGCTCCGCGATAAGATCGTTGCGGAGCCCCGTTCGGAAGCCCGCATAGGCGATCGTGACGTCGCACCCGGTCTCCGATTGCAGAACACCTGGCAGGTGCATGTCGAAGACCTGGGCAAGCTCGAGCGCGATACGGCCGATGACCTTGTCGTCGCCGAGCGCGCCGGTCATCCGCGCAAGCAGGCTCCTGTCGAATGCATGGACGTTCGATGCTGTGCTCGTGTTCATGTCAGGCCGCCTTGCTTTCGCTGCCGCCGCCGGGATTCATCATCTCCTGTTCGACCGCGTCGATGGACGGCCGCTCATAGGCGGAGATGGTCTTGCGGCCGTATTCGAGTGCGACCTGGGGAACCGAGCCGTTCATGTAGGCAAGCAGCGTCTGCTTGACGATCACATAGAGACGGTTCTGCTTTTCCCGCACGGACTTGATGTTTGCGACGAGGGGGCCGACGATCGAATAGGAAAGGAAGACGCCGAGCAGCGTTCCGACCAGTGCGGCGGCAATTTTGGCGCCCAGCACTTCCGGAGCCTCGCTGATCGCACCCATTGCCTTGATGACGCCGAGAACCGCGGCGACGATGCCGATCGCAGGCAGAGCATCACCCATGGTCGTCATCGCGTGATAGCACTTCATCTTGTCATGGGTGATCGTCTGAATTTCCTCGTCCATGAGCGCCTCGATCTCATGCGAGCGGGCGTTGCCGATGATGATGAGGCGCACATAGTCGCAGATGAAGGCGGTCAGCTCCTTGTTCTGCAGAACGGTGGGCGCGGATTGGAAGATCGAGGATTCTTCCGGATTGTCGATGTGGCTCTCGATCTCGTTGCGCGATTTTGTCCGCAGGTCGCGCATCAGGCTGTAGAGCACGCCGAGCGTATCGAGGTATTCGCGCTCCTTCGGCACTTTGTGCTTGAAGGCTTCTATAAGCGCCTTGCCGGTGTCTTTGACCACTTTCATCGAGTTGGCCATGATGAAGCCACCGATACCCGCCCCGCCGATGATCATCAGCTCGAAGGGCTGGTTCAGGACTTCCAGGTGGCCGCCCATCGCCATGTAGCCGCCGAGAATACAGCCGAAAGTCACAAGAAGCCCGATGATGATGTTCATTGCCGATACCTGTCGCGATCGTGATTTCTCCCGATGAAATAGGGTTTTATCCTTGCGTGAGGCTGGCCGCGGAGACCAGGCGCCCGGGACAGGTTCGCGCAAGCCAATGCCGTCACGGTTGATCGAGATCGGGCAGCATGGCGTCCGATTCTGAAAAGCTGGTGCGGCCGAAAGACCGCACAGTTCCTCATTCCGCTTCAATGCGACAGGGCGAGCCGATCGTGACCACGACCTATACGAGCTACAGGCTGATCACTGCCGATCTGACGAAATCGCTGGAGCGCGTTTCGGCGCAGCCGGACGTCGCCCGCGAGACCGAATACTATCTGTCGAAGATCGGCAGCATCAAAACGCTCGACGACTTCTTCGCCGACAGCCGGCTCTACAACTACGCCATGAAAGCGCACGGCCTCGAGGACATGGCCTATGCCAAAGCCTTCATGCGCAAGGTCCTTGCCGAAGGCATCGACAGCGACGACGCCTTTGCCAACAAGCTGGCGGACGGGCGCTACAAGGCCCTGGCCGAGTCGTTGAATTTCGCGCGGCACGGCGAAGCCGCCACGGCCTTCGAGCGCGCGCAGAAAGGTGTGGCTGAAAAATACACGCGTCAGACGCTGGAGCAGAAGGCCGGCGAGGAAAACACCGGCGTGCGGCTGGCGCTCTATTTCCAGCGCATGGCGCCGACGATCGCCAATGGCTACGAAATCATCGCCGACGAGGCTCTCTCGCATGTGGTCCGAACCGTCCTGCAGCTGCCGGCCGAATTCGCGGCCGCCGACGTGGATCACCAGGCGGAAGCCTACGAGGCGGCGATCGATTTCAAGGACTTCCAGGATCCGCAGAAGATGGCCGAATTCCTGGATCGTTTCACTACCCTTTGGGAGATCGACAATTCTTCCGACGGCTACGACCCGCTTGCGGTTTTCGGCTCGTCGAGCGGCTACGGAATTTCTCCCGACCTGCTCCTGACGATCAACAATCTGAAACTCGGGGGACGCTGATTTGCAGACCGGTCTCTATGTCGCGCTTTCATCGCAGATGGCGCTTGAAAAGCGCCTGAACACGCTGGCTGACAACATTGCCAACTCCAACACGGTGGGCTTCCGCGCGACGGAAGTGAAGTTCAACCAGGTGCTCGGCGATACCAAGCCGACGAAAGTGTCGTATGTGTCGGAAGGAGAGGAATTCCTGAGCACCAAAACGGGTGCGCTGGCGCGCACCGGCTCCGCGCTCGATTTCGCCATCAAGGGCGATGCCTGGTTCTCGATCGACACGCCCGGTGGTCCCGCTCTGACGCGCGACGGCCGGTTCACGCTGACGGAGACCGGCGAGCTCGTGACCATCAAGGGATATCCGGTGCTCGACGCCGGCGGCGCGCCAATCCAATTGAACGGCGGTGCCGGCGAAATCACCGTCGGCGCGGATGGAGCCGTTCACCAGAACGGCTTGCAGGTCGCCCTGTTGGGGCTGTACGAGGCCGATTTCAGCAAAGGCTTCATGCGCTACGACAACAGTTCCGTGATGCCTGCGTCCCAGCCGGAACCGGTCGTGGACCGGTTCGATGTCGGCGTGATGCAGGGCTTCCTGGAGGAGTCGAACGTGAACGCCATCCAGGAGATGTCGCAGCTGATCATGATCACCCGCGCGTTCGACAACGTTACCGCGCTGATGCGCGACAGCGAGGGATCGCTCGACAAGGCCATCGAGACTCTGGGCGGCAGCCGTTGATGATTCGATCGGGCGGACTTAAGGGCGGGACGAGACGGAAAGCCGGATGGCACGCGTAGGCTCTGAAAAACCTGCAGCATCGACCTCTCTGGCGGCACTCGCCGGACTGGTCGCGCGTTACGCAAATCCCGAATTCGCCATCGCGCCGGGCGGCCATGTCCAGACGATCTCGCCGGGACACTACACGGTCAGCGGCCTGTCGCGCCATGTCCGGCTTGGCGATTTCGTCGCGCATAAGAGCGCGACCGGCACCCATCTCGGCGAGGTCGTCCGCGTCGAACCCGAGCGGGTGGTCGTCTGCCCGATCGAACCGGGGGACCCGATCGGCATTCACGATGTCGTCATCCGCAAGGGCGCCTTCCGCATAGCGCCGACAGATAACTGGTGCGGCCGGACCATCAATGCGCTGGCCGAGCCGATCGACGGCCTGGGTCCGCTGCTGCAGGGCGATGTCCGTCGCTCGATCGCGAACACTGCGCCGCCGTCCATGACGCGCAAGCGGGTGGAGCAGGGCTTCAGGACGGGTGTCCGGGCGATAGACATCTTCTCCCCGCTCTGCCTCGGGCAGCGCCTCGGCATTTTCGCGGGCTCCGGCGTCGGCAAATCGACGCTGCTTTCGATGCTGGCGCGCGCCGACGCCTTCGACAAGGTGGTGATCGCGCTGGTGGGCGAGCGCGGCCGCGAAGTGCGCGAATTCATCGAGGACACGCTGGGCGACAACCTTTCGAAATCGGTCGCCGTCGTCGCCACCAGCGACGAGAGCCCGATGCTGAGAAAAATGGCGCCGCTGACCGCGGTCACAATTGCCGAACATTATCGCGACAAGGGCGATAACGTGCTGCTCATCGTCGACAGCGTCACCCGGTTCGCCCATGCCATCCGCGAGGTGGCGACCGCTGCGGGGGAGCCGCCGATCGCCCGCGGCTATCCGGCGTCCGTATTCACCGAACTGCCGAGGCTCCTCGAGCGGGCGGGGCCCGGCTCCGAGGGAACCGGCACGATCACGGCGATCATCTCGATCCTTGTCGACGGCGACAATCACAACGACCCGGTCGCCGACTCGGCGCGCGGCATTCTCGACGGACACATCGTACTCGATCGAAGCCTTGCCGAAGAGGGGCGATACCCGCCGGTCAACCCGCTTGCCTCCATTTCGCGCCTCGCCAGAAAGGCGTGGACGCCGGATCAGGAGAAGCTGGTTGCCCGGCTCAAATCGCTGATCCACCGCTTCGAGGAAACCCGGGACCTCAGGCTCATCGGCGGCTACCGGCCGGGCGGCGACGCCGATCTCGACATGGCGATCAAGCAGGTGCCGATCATCTACGACGTATTGAAGCAGGCACCCGGCGAACGGCCCGCCTTCGACGCTTTCACGGACCTCGCCAGTGCGCTGAAGGCGGCTGCAGCGGGCAATCAGCCGGGCGCCGCCGGCCTGCGAGGCAGGGGATGAAATTGACGGATTTCGATGCAGACGAGATCGTGCGCCAACGCCGCCGCGAAACCAGGATGCCGCTGATCGACAAGATCCTCGGCGCAGTCGGCCTGGCAATGGCCGCCTTTGCGACAGTCCTGCCGTGGTACGTCTATCTGCATCCGGAGAAATTCTCGATGCCCTCGCTGTGGCAGGGAACGACGCGGAATCTGCCGGAGCGCCCGGAACGGCGGATCGTGTCGGTGTCGCCGCTGGCAATGACGGACCTGGACGAGGAGACCGCCGCCGCGGTCGATCGCCTGACGACCGCGGCGGTGCCGGGGCTCGACCAGGACCCCGCCGAAGAAGGCAGGGACATGGGGCCTCCCGATCAGCCGTTCCCCGGAAAGGACAGCTTCAAACTCATCCATGTCGCCAATGGCCGCGCCCTGATCGGGGATCCGGGCGGCATGTATATCGTCCGTATCGGTTCGGTATTGCCGGACAACAGCCGGCTTGCCACCTTCGAAGAGCGCGACGGCCGTTGGGTGATGATCACCTCCAGAGGCGAGGTCTACGAGGCGAAGTAGCGAAGGGGCCATAAGGGGTGTGGCAGGGCTGCTTCCCCTCGCGCTTGCCCCTCATCCGCCTGCCGGCACCTCCTCCCCGCATGCGGGGCGAAGGGATCGAGCACCGCCGCCTCGGCCCATGCAATCCTCGCTGCAAACGAGTCGCGTATGTGAGCCACGTCCCCTCTCCCCACCTGCGGCGAGAGGGTTGGTCCTCGGGTTAAACCCCGAGGAGAGGGGCAAGATCACGGGTTCGGTTCTTCCGCGTCTTCCGACAAGTCCCACGCAAGATTACCGGTCTAGGTTCGCCATCATCAGCAGGAGCTCTTGATGGAACCGATTCAGCTTTTCGAACTCGCGTCGCGGCAGGCCCAGTGGCTGACCGTTCGCCAGAACGTCGTGGCGGGCAACATCGCCAACGCCAACACGCCGCACTACAGGGCGAAAGACGTTCAGCCCTTCGAAAGCGTGCTCCAGAACACCGGGATGCAAATGGCCGCGACCCATCGCGCCCATTTCACCGAAAGCCCGGAAGCCGCACATGTGACCGAGGTCAGCGCTCTCGATGGCGTTGCCGTACAGCAGTCCGGCAATACGGTCGCGCTCGAAGAAGAATTGATGAAGACCGGTGCGATCAAGCGCGACCACGAGCTCAATGCCGGGCTCGTGAAGGCCTTTCACCGGATGATGCTCATGACGGTACGGAAATAGGCGACATGGATCCCTTGACCTCGGCACTGAAAGTCTCGGCCTCCGGCCTGCAGGCGGAATCGACGCGCTTGCGCATCGTGTCGGAAAACATCGCCAACGCACGCTCCACCGGCGACGCCCCCGGCACCGACCCCTACCGCCGCAAGACGATCAGCTTCGCGGCGGAGGTCGACAGGGCAAGCGGCGCATCGCTCGTCGAGGTCGAACGTCTCGGCACGGACGATTCGGATTTCAACATCGAATTCGACCCGGGCAATCCGGCCGCCGACGAGAAGGGCATGGTGAAACTGCCCAACGTCAACATCCTGATCGAGATGGCCGACATGCGCGAGGCCAACCGCGCCTACGAGGCCAACCTGCAGACCATCAAGCAGTCTCGCGATCTCATCTCCCAGACAATCGACCTGTTGAGGGCTTCGCAATAATGATCGACGCAATTCAGTCCGTAGGCGCGTTTTCGGCCATCAAGGAGACCGAAGGCGCCGGCCCGAACTCCGCCTCGCCCGTCATGCCGGGCGCCGGCACGGCCGTTCCTCAGGCTGGCAGCTTCGCCGAAGTCCTCGGCAACATGACCACAGATGCCATCCGCTCGATGAAATCGGCGGAGGGGGTTTCGCTCCAGGCGATCCGCGGGGAAGCGAATACCCGTGAAGTCGTCGATGCCGTCATGAGCGCCGAGCAGTCTCTCCAGACTGCCATCGCCATCCGCGACAAGGTGGTCACCGCCTATCTCGAAATTGCGCGCATGCAGATCTGAGGAAGAAGAGACATGAAGGCCCTTTCCATCGCCGCCACGGGCATGAACGCCCAGCAATTGAATCTCGAAGTCATCGCGAACAACATCGCCAACATCAACACGACCGGCTACAAGCGGGCGCGCGCCGAATTTTCGGATCTGCTCTATCAGACCGAGCGGGCGCAGGGCGTCCCGAACCGCTCCAACCAGGCGATCGTGCCCGAAGGCGCGATTATCGGCCTGGGGGTCCAGACCTCCGCCGTGCGTAACCTTCACATCCAGGGCAGCCTCGTCAATACCGGCAACGACTACGATCTCGCGCTCGTCGGCCGCGGCTGGTTTCAGATCGAGACGCCGGATGGCGAGACGGTCTACACCCGCTCGGGCGCCTTCAACACCAATGCGACCGGCCAGCTCGTCACTATCGACGGCTACACCGTGGTCCCGGGCGTCACCGTGCCGCAGGATGCGACCGAGATCGTCTTCACCTCCTCGGGTCAGGTGATGGTGCGTATCGGCAACGATACCGAGCTGCAGGAAATCGGTCAGCTGACGATCGCCAACTTCGTCAACGAAGCGGGCCTGGAGCCCATGGGCGAGAACCTGTTCCGGCAGACGCCGGCCTCCGGGGATCCGATCGTCGGCACCCCGGCCGATCCGGGCTATGCGCAGATCAAGCAGAATTACCTGGAATCCTCCAACGTCGATCCGGTCAAGGAGATCACCGACCTCATCTCGGCCCAGCGTGCCTATGAGATGAACTCGAAGATCATCCAGGCCGCGGACGAAATGGCGGCCACGGTGAGCAAGAACCTGAGGTAACAGGAAGAGGAGGCAAACATGATGTTTCGCCGATCCGCCGGAGTAAAAGCAATCGCAAGCGGCTTCGCGCAGCCGGCGCGGGCCGTCCTGTTTGCCGCAATGGCAGTCTGCCTGCTATCGCCGGCAGCCGCCGTTGCGGAGCCGCCGACGGCCGTCATTCCGAAGCAGACGATCTATCCCGGCGAAACGCTCGATGCGAGCATGCTTGAGGTGGTCGACGTGACCAACCCGGACCTGCGCGACGGCTATGTGCGCTCCCTCGACGAGGCTGACGGCATGGTCACCAAGCGGACCCTTCTTCCGGGGCGGGTCATCCTGGCCTCGGCGCTGCGCCAGCAATATGCGGTCGAGCGTGGCTCCACGGTCCGCCTCGTCTTCAACAATGGCGGTCTGTCGATAACGGCCGCCGGCTCGCCGCTGCAGGACGCCGCCGTCGGCGATCTGATCCGCGTGCGCAACGTCGATACCGGCGTGATCGTCTCCGGGACGGTGATGGCGGACAGCACGATCCATGTGGTGGCGAAATGAAGACCGATGCATGCAAATGGCTGCTGACCCTTGCGGTGGCCTTCGCCGCGACGTTGACC
The DNA here is from genome assembly GCF_000427465.1 of Sinorhizobium arboris LMG 14919. Taxonomy (NCBI): domain Bacteria; kingdom Pseudomonadati; phylum Pseudomonadota; class Alphaproteobacteria; order Hyphomicrobiales; family Rhizobiaceae; genus Sinorhizobium; species Sinorhizobium arboris. The sequence goes on from NZ_ATYB01000014.1 coordinate 373,462, forward strand.
TCCGCCTATGCGGCCTCGAGGATCAAGGATGTCGCATCCCTGCAGTCGGGCAGGGACAACCAGCTCATCGGGTACGGGCTGGTTGTCGGTCTGCAGGGCACCGGTGACAGCCTGCGCTCCTCTCCCTTCACGGATCAGTCGATCCGCGCCATGCTGCAGAATCTCGGCATTTCGACACAGGGCGGCGACTCGCGCACGCGCAACGTGGCAGCGGTGCTCGTCACCGCGACGCTGCCGCCCTTCGCGAGCCCCGGCAGCCGGCTCGACGTGACCGTCGGTTCGCTGGGCGACGCGACGTCGCTGCGCGGCGGGACGCTCGTCATGACCTCGCTTTCGGGAGCCGACGGTCAGATCTACGCCGTGGCGCAGGGTTCGGTCGTCGTCAGCGGCTTCAATGCTCAGGGGGAGGCCGCCCAGTTGAGCCAGGGCGTGACCACGGCCGGACGCGTCCCGAACGGCGCCATCATCGAGCGGGAACTGCCGTCCAAGTTCAAGGACGGCTTCAACCTCGTGCTGCAGCTGCGCAATCCGGACTTCTCGACCGCCGTCGGCATGGCTGCGGCGATCAACAAATACGCCGCCGCTCACTTCGGGGGCCGCATCGCGGAAGCTCTGGACTCGCAGTCGGTGCTCGTCCAGAAGCCGAAGATGGCGGATCTCGCGCGGTTGATGGCGGACGTGGAGAACCTTGTGATCGAGACCGACGCACCGGCCCGGGTCGTCATAAACGAGCGCACCGGCACGATCGTCATCGGCCAGGACGTGCGCGTCGCCGAAGTGGCCGTCAGCTACGGCACGCTGACGGTACAGGTCAGCGAGACGCCGACGATCGTCCAGCCGGAGCCGTTCTCGCGCGGCCAGACGGCTTACGAGCCCAACACCACGATCGAAGCGCAGGCCGACGGCGGCACGGTCGCCATCCTCAACGGCTCGAGCCTGCGTTCGCTCGTCGCGGGTCTGAATAGCATAGGCGTCAAGCCGGACGGGATCATCGCGATCCTCCAGAGCATCAAATCGGCGGGAGCCCTTCAGGCGGAGCTTGTTCTGCAATGACCGAAAACTTCGATCATCTTTTCGGCAGAGCGCGCCGCGCCCTCCTGGGCTCAGTCGCCGCCGCGCTCGTGCTTTCGATGCCCGGCGCTTTCGCCCAGGACGTCACGGCGCCGTCGGCCGGCGATACCGCGGCGAGCGAGATCGAGAAGTTCTGCACCAATATCGCCGACGCGGCGCGCGACCAGCGCTACCTCCTGCAGCGCCAGGACCTGGAGAAGCTGAGGGCGAATGTAGACGAGCGGATCGCGACGCTGGAGACACGCCGGGCGGAATATGAGGACTGGCTGAAACGGCGCAACGACTTCCTCAAGCAGGCGGAGCTTGGCCTTGTCGACATCTACAAGGCGATGAAGCCGGATGCCGCTGCCGGCAAGCTCGAGATGGTGCGCCCGGAGATCGCGGCAGCAATCGTCATGCGCCTGCCGCCGCGCCAGTCGTCGCTGATCCTGAGCGAAATGACCGACGAAAAGGCGGCGGTGCTGACCAACATCATTTCGAGCGCGAGCGATGCAAATACCTCCAAGGAGCCATCATGAGAACGCGCATCACGGCCCTGTTGGCCGCAGGGTTCCTGGCGGGTTGCCAGAATCAGGCCCTCAACGAGATCGGGCGGGCGCCGGCCATGAGCCCGATCGGCAGCGGCCTGCAATATACGCAGACGCCGCAGCTCGCCATGTATCCGAAGCAGCCGCGCCACGTGACGAACGGATACTCGCTGTGGAACGATCAGCAAGCGGCCCTCTTCAAGGACGCCCGCGCGATCGACATCGGCGACATATTGACGGTCGACATACGCATCGACGACAAGGCCTCCTTCGAAAACGAGACGGATCGCAGCCGCAAGAATTCGAGCGGCTTCAATCTCGGCGCCAGCGGGCAATCCCAGACGAGCGACTTCGCCTGGTCGGGCGATCTGGAATACGGCTCGAACACGAAAACCGAAGGTGACGGCAAGACCAAGCGCTCGGAGAAGCTCAGGCTGCTCGTCGCCGCGGTCGTGACCGGCGTTCTCGAAAACGGCAACCTCCTCATCAGCGGTTCGCAGGAAGTACGCGTCAACCACGAGCTGCGCATCCTCAATGTCGCCGGTATCGTCCGCCCGCGCGATGTGGATGCCGACAACGTCATTTCCTACGACCGCATCGCCGAGGCGCGCATCTCCTATGGCGGCCGCGGCCGCCTGACGGAGGTTCAGCAGCCGCCATGGGGCCAGCAGCTCGTCGATCTCGTCTCGCCCCTCTGATCGGCCGGAACGCACAATGGAAGAAATCGAGAGCAAAGAAACGAAATCCCCCTCGCTGGTGATGACCATTGCCGCCGTGGCGGTGCTGACGCTCGTCGCCGCCGGCGGCGGCTGGCTCGCCGGCATGCTCCTGGCGCCGCCGCCTGACGAGGCGGCGAAGGCTTTGGTCGAGCTTCCGGCGAACGCGACCGGCGAGGAGGGCATACCGAAGATCGCCGCAGCGGCAAGCGGCATCGTGCAGCTCGATCCGATCACGACGAACCTCGCCTATCCGACCGAAAACTGGGTTCGCCTCGAGGTCGCGCTTCAGTTCAATGGCGCTCCCGACGTTGCGCTGGCGGAGACGATACACCAGGACATCGCAGCCTACCTCAAGACCGTGTCGCTGCAGCAGATTCAAGGACCGCGCGGCTTCCAATATCTCCGGGATGACATCCAGGAGCGGGTTGACCTGCGCTCCGAGGGCCGCGTAACGAATGTGATGTTCCGCACCTTCGTCATCCAATGATTCGCTGATGCTCCGGTTTGCCACCTTTATAATCGCCATGACGGCGATGTCGGGAATTGCCGGGGCTCAGACCTTCCCCGCCGATATCCTGAATACGCCGGTCGACGGCTCCGTCGCCTCGTGGATCATCCGCACCTTCGGCCTCCTGACCGTCCTTTCTGTCGCTCCGGGCATCCTGATCATGGTGACGAGCTTCCCGCGCTTCGTCATCGCCTTCGCGATCCTGCGCTCGGGCATGGGACTGGCGACGACGCCCTCCAACATGATCATGGTGTCGCTGGCGCTCTTCATGACCTTCTATGTCATGGCGCCCACGTTCGATCGCGCCTGGCGCGACGGCATCGACCCGCTCCTGAAGAACGAGATTTCCGAGACGGATGCGATGCAGCGCATGTCGGAGCCTTTCCGCGAATTCATGCTGGCCAATACCCGCGACAAGGACCTGCAGCTCTTCATCGACATTGCCCAGGAGAAGGGACAGACCGTCGTCGTCGACGAGAAGGTGGACCTGCGCGCCGTCGTGCCGGCCTTCATGATTTCGGAAATCCGCCGCGGCTTCGAAATCGGCTTCTTGATCATGCTGCCCTTCCTCGTGATCGACCTCATCGTCGCGACGATCACCATGGCGATGGGCATGATGATGCTTCCGCCGACCGCGATTTCACTGCCCTTCAAGATCCTGTTCTTCGTGCTGATCGACGGCTGGAACCTGCTCGTCGGCAGCCTCGTGCGCTCGTTTATCTGACGAGCGCACGAAGCGCTCGCCCTCGGGGTCCGCGCCGGACAAGATTCCGTTAAGCATAGGATTTCACAGGAGATTAACCACAGCTGCGCCGGGACCTGGAACGCCCTTCTCCGGTTAAACACTTGGCAATGAATGGCTGCGAATTTCGTCCTCACACGACGGGTTTGGTGTCCATCACGAGTTGAGCGGAGCCGAGTGGCATGATGCCGGACCGTCGTGACCGGTAACGATTTCTCAGTCCGGTATGTCCCCCCAATCAGTATTTCGTAGGGACAAACGAATATGACAAGCATTCTCACCAACAACTCCGCAATGGCCGCGCTGCAGACGCTGCGCTCGATCTCTTCCAACATGGAAGACACGCAGAGCCGCATCTCCTCCGGTCTGCGCGTCGGTTCGGCCGCCGATAACGCCGCCTACTGGTCGATCGCGACGACCATGCGCTCCGACAATCAGGCTCTTTCCGCCGTTCAGGACGCCCTCGGCCTCGGTGCCGCCAAGGTCGACACCGCTTACTCCGGTATGGAATCGGCCATCGAAGTCGTTAAGGAAATCAAGGCCAAGCTCGTCGCCGCGACTGAAGACGGTGTCGACAAGGCCAAAATCCAGGAAGAAATCACCCAGCTCAAGGACCAGCTGACGAGCATTGCCGACGCAGCCTCCTTCTCCGGCGAGAACTGGCTGCAGGCGGACCTCAGCGGCGGTGCAGTGACCAAGAGCGTGGTCGGCTCGTTCGTCCGCGACGCAAGCGGCGCCGTCTCGGTCAAGAAGGTCGACTACAGCCTCAATGCCAACACGGTTCTCTTCGACACGGTCGGCGACACCGGCATCCTGGACAAGGTTTACAACGTTTCGCAGGCAAGCGTCACGCTGACGATCAACACCAATGGCGTCGAAGCGAAGCACACGGTTGCTGCCTATTCGCTGGAATCTCTCACCGAAGCCGGTGCGGAATTCCAGGGCAACTACGCCCTTCAGGGCGGTAACAGCTACGTCAAGGTCGAGAACGTCTGGGTTCGCGCCGAGACCGCTGCAGCCGGCGCCACGGGTCAGGAAATTGCTGCAACCACGACTGCGGCCGGCACGATCACTGCTGACAGCTGGGTCGTCGACGTCGATAACGCTCCTGCCGCCAACGTTTCGGCCGGTCAGTCGGTCGCAAACATCAACATCGTCGGCATGGGTGCGGCCGCCCTCGACGCCCTGATCAGCGGTGTCGATGCTGCGCTGAAGGACATGACCAGCGCGGCCGCTTCGCTCGGCTCCATCTCCTCGCGCATCGACCTGCAGAGCGAATTCGTCAACAAGCTCTCGGACTCGATCGACTCGGGCGTCGGCCGTCTCGTCGATGCGGACATGAACGAAGAATCGACCCGCCTGAAGGCCCTGCAGACTCAGCAGCAGCTCGCCATCCAGGCTTTGTCGATCGCCAACTCCGACTCGCAGAACGTCCTTTCGCTCTTCCGCTAAAAGACGTGCAGTGCGGATGCAGGCTCCTTGTGCCTGCATCTGGCTCCTTCGAACCGCGCCCAGAAAACGGGGCGCGGTTTTTTGCTTTCTAGGTAAGTTGTCGGCACTTCACCTTTTCTTAAGCATACTATGGCACGCGCGTGCGCGCAAAGGTTGAAATACTTCGTCGAAATTCTTGTGCTCTTAGGGGTTCTTTAACCAAGCCGAGATTATCTAAGCCCATCGAAAGAACGGGCTAACTGCAGGAATAACAGCTGGTTAGCAAGCATGACGTTGACCGACTTTCGCCGGTGGAACCGGAATGTCCCTTCTCATCAGCCATCAAGGGGCACTAAACCATGACGAGCATTCTCACCAACATCGCGGCTATGGCCGCTCTCCAGACCCTTCGTACAATCGGCTCCAACATGGAAGAGACGCAGGCGCATGTCTCCTCCGGTCTGCGCGTTGGCCAGGCCGCCGACAACGCCGCCTACTGGTCGATCGCGACGACCATGCGCTCCGACAACATGGCGCTTTCCGCCGTTCAGGACGCCCTCGGCCTCGGTGCCGCCAAGGTCGACACCGCTTACTCCGGTATGGAATCGGCCATCGAAGTCGTTAAGGAAATCAAGAAAAAGCTCGTCGCCGCGACTGAAGACGGCGTCGACAAGGCCAAGATCCAGGAAGAAATCGATCAGCTCAAGGACCAGCTGACGAGCATTGCCGACGCAGCCTCCTTCTCCGGCGAGAACTGGCTGCAGGCGGACCTCAGCGGCGGTGCCGTGATCAAGAGCGTTGTCGGCTCGTTCGTCCGCGACGCAAGCGGCGCCGTCTCGGTCAAGAAGGTCGACTACAGCCTCAACGCCAACTCGGTCCTCTTCGACACGGTCGGCGACACCGGCATCCTGGACAAGGTTTACAACGTTTCGCAGGCAAGCGTCACGCTGACGATCAACACCAATGGCGTCGAAGCGAAGCACACGGTTGCTGCCTATTCGCTGGAATCTCTCACCGAAGCCGGTGCGGAATTCCAGGGCAACTACGCCCTTCAGGGCGGTAACAGCTACGTCAAGGTCGAGAACGTCTGGGTTCGCGCTGAGACCGCTGCAGCCGGCGCCACGGGTCAAGAGCTTGCCGCGACAACGACCGCAGCCGGCACGATCACTGCTGACAGCTGGGTCGTCGACGTCGATAACGCTCCTGCCGCCAACGTTTCGGCCGGTCAGTCCGTTGCCGGGATCAACATCGTCGGCATGGGTGGAGCCGCCCTCGACGCCCTGATCAGCGGTGTCGATGCTGCGCTGACGGACATGACCAGCGCTGCCGCCGACCTCGGCTCGATCGCCATGCGCATCGACCTGCAGAGCGATTTCGTCAACAAGCTCTCGGACTCGATCGACTCGGGCGTCGGCCGTCTCGTCGATGCGGACATGAACGAAGAATCGACCCGCCTGAAGGCCCTGCAGACTCAGCAGCAGCTCGCCATTCAGTCGCTGTCGATTGCGAACTCGGCTTCGGAAAACGTTCTTACGCTCTTCCGCTAATATCTCCGAAAAGGGGTCGCGAACGGAGCGACCGCCACCCTGACCGAACTTACAGAGGGCCACGCTCGTCGAGCGTGGCCCTCTGTTGTTTTAGCTGGGCAAGCATCGTTTAACCTTTGTTAACTATAGCAGCGCTAAGTGGGGCTCAACGCAACGAACGGTTAACCAAGACGAAGAAGCGGTTAACGGCATGATGCCTCGCGTTCGATTCCCCGTGGCAGCCGGGATGTCCCTTTCCAACTAGCCATTCAAAGGGGCCCATAATGACCAGCATTCTCACCAATATTGCAGCGATGGCTGCACTGCAGACCCTGCGCGGTATCGATTCCAACATGGAGGAGACGCAGGCTCGCGTGTCGTCGGGCCTCCGCGTCGGCACCGCTTCGGATAACGCTGCCTATTGGTCGATCGCCACCACGATGCGATCGGACAACATGGCGCTTTCCGCTGTTCAGGATGCCCTGGGCCTCGGTGCGGCCAAAATCGACACGGCTTATGCCGGGATGGAGAATGCCGTCGAGGTCGTGAAGGAAATTCGTGCCAAGCTCGTTGCCGCGACCGAAGACGGTGTCGACAAGGCCAAGATTCAGGAAGAGATCGAGCAGCTCAAGGAGCAGCTGAAGAGCATTGCTACGGCGGCTTCCTTCAGCGGCGAGAATTGGCTCCAGGCGGATCTGACGGCGCCCGTCACCAAGAGCGTCGTCGGCTCTTTCGTTCGCGATTCCTCAGGGGTCGTCTCGGTGAAGACGATCGATTACGTCCTGGACGGAAAATCGGTGCTGTTCGATACGGTCGGCAATGGCGGAATTCTCGACAAGATCTATGACGTTTCACAGGCGAGCGTGACGCTGTCGATCAACACGGGCGGTGTTGTTTCCGAGCACACCGTTGCCGCCTACACTGTGGACGAACTCATCTCGGCCGGGGCGGTCTTTCAGGGCAACTACGCCCTCGCAGGCGGCGTGAGCTATGTTCAGGCGGAAGGCGTCTGGGTTGCCGCGGTAGCTTCGTCGGCTGTGCCCGGCCAGGAAATCGCTGCGGTGACGACCGCCGCAGCGCCGATTACCGCCGATTCCTGGATTGTCGACACAGCTGCGGCCCCGGCTGTCAGTGTCGCCGCACCCGCTTCCGTCGAGAATATCGACATCACCGACGCCACGCAGGCCGCAAATCTCGCCGCGCTGATCAGGGGTGTCGATGAAGCGCTCGAGGATCTGATTAGCGCCACTTCGGCGCTTGGTTCGATCTCCATGCGCATCGGCATGCAGGAAGAGTTCGTATCGAAGCTCACCGACTCGATCGACTCGGGCATCGGCCGCCTTGTCGATGCCGACATGAACGAGGAGTCCACCAGGCTCAAGGCGCTGCAGACGCAACAACAGCTCGCCATTCAGTCGCTGTCGATCGCAAACACCAATTCGGAAAACATCCTCCAGCTCTTCCGTCAGTAAGCGGCGCCCCGGCTAGGGGGCGGCTTCGTCCCGCTCTGAAGGAGAAACATCCGCGGTTCCCGAAAGGGCGCCGCGGATTTTCGTTTGGTGCGGATCTTGCGCCAAACTTGCCGGTTTAACGAATTCTTCATCTCTGTTACCGGCGCAGTACCGCCGTTAACTTTTTCTTAACTATTTCCGTTAATGGTTCTTTAAGAACGGCGGTCTGTCACCCAGGGCAAAATGGTGCCAGCGCGCATGACGCCCCACCGTCGTTGCCGGCTTACGGCATGATCCGACTTCCCAATCAGGGTGACAACCAATGACCAGCATCATGACCAACCCCGCCGCAATGGCGGCGTTGCAGACATTGCGCGCAATCAATCACAATCTGGAGACCACCCAGGGCCGCATCTCTTCGGGCTTCCGGGTGGAAACTGCGGCCGACAATGCCGCATACTGGTCCATCGCAACCACGATGCGGTCGGACAATGCCGCGCTGTCGACGGTCCACGACGCCTTGGGCCTCGGCGCCGCCAAGGTCGACACGTTCTATTCGGCGATGGATACGGTCATCGACGTGATGACCGAGATCAAGGCCAAGCTGGTCGCGGCAAGCGAACCCGGCGTCGACAAGGACAAGATCAACAAGGAGTTGACCGAGCTCAAGAGCCAGTTGATCTCGGCCGCTCAGTCCGCCTCCTTTTCCGGGGAGAACTGGCTCCATAACGGTGCGGCGGCAGCGCTGGGCACCAAATCGATCGTCGCCTCCTTCAACCGCAGCGCCGACGGCAGCGTTACGGTCTCGACGCTCAGTTACGACACCGCCAAATCTGTTTTGATCGACGTCGCGGACCCGGCGCGAGGTATGCTCACCAAGGCGGTCGACGCGGATGCACTTCACTCCGCGCCGGCCGGCACGGCGCGCAATTACTATCTCATCGACGCAGGCGCCGCACCCGCGGGAGCGACCGAAATCAAGATCGGCGATGCAACGACCGATGCGCAGCTGGGCGACATGATCAGCGTCGTCGACGAGCTCATCAGCCAGCTGACCGACTCGGCCGCAACGCTCGGGGCGATCACCAGCCGCATCGAAATGCAGGAAAGCTTCGTCGCCAATCTGATGGATGTGATCGACAAGGGCGTCGGCCGGCTCGTCGATGCCGACATGAACGAGGAGTCGACCCGGCTGAAGGCCCTGCAGACTCAGCAGCAGCTCGGCATCCAGTCGCTGTCGATCGCGAACACCACCTCCGAGAACATTCTCCGCCTGTTCCAGGAGTAGGGCATCGCTTTCCGCCGTGCCGCCGGTCATCGGCATCGGGGGAAAATGGTTGGACCGCGCTATTGCCCTGGCGCGGTCCAACACCTTCGCACAAGTTTGACCGGATAGCCTTCCTTCGCAGTCCTGTTGGAGATTGCCGGCCGGAACTCAGTCCGGCTGTCGCTTGCATCGCGCCTTCGCTTCGCGAGCCGCTGCACAATCGAGAATGCTGGTCCTGTCGCCGTCGCGGGCGGCCGGACCGAAGGAGACGGTCAGACGTGTCGGGCTCTACAGATTTCCGCGCCATGAGAGAGCCTTCGCAGGTGCGGCAGGCAGCATCGGCCTTCGCCGGGCCGAACCGGGAGGCGTGCCGATGAGCGCGTCGCTTTCCCGCTATCTCAAGGACTTCAGCCCGCCGAAGGTCGAACTCACGCGGATGCCGCCGAGATATTTTCCGGAGGTCGATACGGATCATGCGGAAACCAAAGCCGGCGCGAGGCCGGCCATGCCCGAGATCGATATCGACGCCGAGCGCCGCGAAGCCTTTGCGCAGGGCCGTGCTGAAGCCAGCGCCGAACTCTCTCTCGAGCATCGGAAGGCGATCGCCGATCTCGAGGTGCGCCATGCGGAGGAGATTGCGTCCCTGACACGGCGCCTGGAGGAACAGGCTGCCGGCAGGATCGCCGCCGGCTTCGGCGAAATGGCGGATCGGCTCGCGCTGGCGCTCGGCGACCAGACGGCCCGCGTCCTCGCTCCGGTCATGGACGAGGCACTCGCCAAGCGCGCGGTCGAGAACCTGGCCGGCATGGTCCGGCACGGCCTCGCTGCCGGTGAAGGGCTCACGATAACGGTGCGGGGACCGCTTGCGCTTTTCGAAGCGCTAAAAGCGCTCTTGCCTGAAACGACTGCGTTCCGCCACGCTGAAAGCGGCGATGTCGACCTGACCGTCGAAATGGGCGAGGCGATACTGGTGACGCGCATGGCCGCGTGGTCCGATACTGTTCGCAAGGTTCTGGCATGAGCGACGACAGCCATCACAACGGCAAGAACGAAATCATCATCGTCCGGCGTTCGGGTGATGGCCATGCCGGCCATCACGGCGGCGGGTGGAAGATCGCCTATGCCGACTTCATGACGGCAATGATGGCCTTCTTCCTCGTCATGTGGCTGATCAACGCCGCGAACGAGGAGACCAAGGCGGCCATCGCGGCCTATTTCAATCCGGTGCAGCTGACCGACCAAAAACCGGCGGAGAAGGGCCTCAAGGACCCGGCCAAGGATGCGCAGGGCGAAAAGACCCAGCAGCGTTCCAAGGTCGACGGCGAACAGACGAAGTCGGGCGGTTCGGCCAAAACCGGCGATCAGCTGACGGCGACATCGGGCGAAGAGACCAAATATTCCGACGCCGACTTTTTCGAAAATCCCTACTCGGTCCTGTCCGAAATCGCCCGCGAAGCGGGTCACGAGGCGAATATCAGCGTCAAGGGTGACGGCGGCGCGGCCCAGTCCGGGCCTTCAACCGGCGCCGCCGGGGGCGAAGCCTATCGCGATCCCTTCGATCCGGATTTTTGGACCAAGCAGGTGGAGGTAAAGGATGCCGGCAACACCACCGACGTGGCGTCAGCGGCGAACGGAAGCGGGCCGAAAGCGGCCGGTCACGCAGGGCGCGCAAAGGCCGTGGATACACCCGACATCGAGGCTGACGCGGAAGACCGGCAGAAAGAAGCCGAAGCGCTGAAGGCCGAGATCGAAAAGGAACTCGGCGGCGAGGCCGGGCGGCTTCTCGAAAGCCTCGTGGTAACGCCGGCCGAGGGCGGCCTGCTGGTGACGATCAGCGAGCAGACGGATGCGCCGATGTTCGCGGTCGGCTCGGCGGTGCCGCAAAAGGAGCTGGTGCTCGCGATGGAGAAGATCGGCAGGCTGCTCGCCGAGCGCCCGGGCGCCGTGGCCGTTCGCGGTCATACCGACGGACGGCCGTTCAAGGATGGCACCTACGACAATTGGCGTCTTTCAGCGGCACGCGCCCAGAGCGCCTATTACATGCTGGTGCGCGGCGGTTTGGAGGAGGAGCGCGTGAAGCAGATCAGCGGCTTTGCCGACCGGCGGCTTCAGGTGCCGAACGACCCCTATGCGCCCGCCAACCGGCGGATCGAAATCCTGCTGCAATCGGGCCAGGGCTGAAGACATGCTAAAGCGGCTCGGCACCATTCTGTCGGCATCGGCGCTTGCCGTTCCCCTCGCGTTCGGTCCTGCCCGCGCGAACGGAACGGAAGAACTCGCACCCTACAAGATGATCAGATCGCTGCAATATGTGCAGGATTCGGTGGTGCTCGGCGACCATTCGGCGAGCGAGATGCAGCGCTTCATGCTCACCGCGATCGACGAGCGGCTGAGAGCCGCCGATCCCTCGGCGTTTCGCGATCCGCGCAACGTCGACGCGGCTCTCGTCTACGTCATGAGCGGCGGCAATCCCGCGACGCTCGACCTTCTGGCCGGCCGCGACATCGAGGGCAATTTCGATTCGCGGGTAACCGAAGCGCTCAGGCAATATCTGAACGGCAAAGGCCCTCTGATCATCGAAAGCCTCACCAAGGCTGCCCCGGAATACCGGAATTCACGCATCGGTCCGTATCTGTTCCTGATCCTCGGCAACGCCATGTCGCAGCAGGATCCGGTCGAGGCGATGAAGCATTACGATTGGGCGCGCCTGACGGCACCGGGGACCATCATCGAGGAGGCTGCCCTTCGCCGCTCGGTTTCGCTGGCGGCGCGAGCCGGCCTTCCGGAGAAGGGCTTTCGCTATGCGCTGAATTATGCGCGACGCTATCTCACGTCACCCTATGCGAGCCAGTTTGCCGACGTCTTCGTCGAGCTGGCGGTCGCCCATTTCGACGAGATGGCCGATGGGCGCGTCTCGGAGATACTCTCTTTCATGGACAGCGCGCGCCAGCGCGAGGTCTATCTGCGGGTGGCGCGCCGCGCGGCGATCGCCGGCAACCAGCCCCTGGCGCGCCTCGCGTCCAAGCGAGCCGAGGAGCTCGCGGGAGATGACGGCGCGAGATCGCAGGTGCTTGCGAGCTTCTATGAGGGGCTGGCTGCCGTACCATCCGCGGACGTCTTCTCGGCAACCGAGGCGCTTGATGCGATTCCCGAGGAAAAGCTGTCGCTGCGCGACCGCGCCCTGCGCGATGCGGCCAAGGCCGTTGCCGATGCGGTTGTCAGGCCACCATCGGCAGAAAGCCTGGCGCAAGCACCTGCGCCTATAGCGGAAAGACGACCGGCCGGGGAGCAAAGCGGGGTGGTTGCGGAGGAAAGCGGAAGCGGCATCAGCCCCTTCGGCGAGCCTGCCGAGGAGGCGCCCGACAAGCGTTCCGAGGACCCGTCCGACGCCGGAACGAACGAAACCGATGTTGCCGCTTCAGGCGACCCGGTTCTCGACGGCTTTCTTGCCAGCGGTCGTTCGAAGATCGAGGAGATCGATGCGCTGCTGAAGGGGGAGGGACTATGAGGCCTCTTGACGAAAGTTTGCGGGCGCCGGCCGCCGGCAGGCCGGGGCAGTCGCTGAGCGGCCGGGGTCGGCCGGAGGCCGAACCGGGCGCCTTTGGCGAGGCGATCGCCGATGCAGGCCGCCGCAAGGCGCAGGGGCAAGGCGGCCACACATCGGCGGGCGCAGCGCAACCGGACCCCGCCGCGAGCGGCGGTCGCGTATCGGCGGCGCCGGAGGCGGACGCCTTTGGCGGGGATGATCCGGCATCCATCGCGGATGCTGCATCGCCGGACACACGGCTCACGTCCGGGCGCGCGAATGCGGCGCGGGAACAAGCGGCGAAGCGGTTGCCGCAAACCCATCTCGACGGTACGCAGCATCTGTCGCGCGAACGCGAGAGTGACGGAACGGAAATCGGCGAGCCGACGGAGCGGGGGGCCGGCCGCTCGCGCGAGCCGGTACGGACCTCGACCGGTGCCGTGGATAAAACGCCGGATGTGGCGGTGACGGAGGGTGGCGAGAACGGCGCAGCAGCCGGCGGAACCGTCTCCGATCTCCTGTCGATGCTCACGGGCGCCGTGCCCGTGGCGGCTGCGGCTTCGCGGCGGGAAGGCGAGTCTAAGCCGGTCCCGGCAGTTCGCGGCGTGACGAAAGGTGTAGACGGCACATCGCCGGAAACGGCGAAAGATGAGCATAGGACGAACGGAGACGTGGCCGGCGGCGAGCCGGATCGGCTCTTCCGCTTCGCCCGTGCCGACGGCAAGGGGCAGGCCGTTTCCATGAGCATTTCGCCGGATGGCGAGCGGGCTAGGGTGGAGAACAGCCGATCGCCGGGCAAATCCACAGTGGAGACCGTGACCGTTCTGGAGGCGCGCCGATTTCTCGGGCTTGCGGTCAGCGATAACGCCACGTCGGTGACGACTGCGATCGCCGGCGATAGCGGATGGGCCGAGGCGCTTCAATCCGCCGCTGCGGCGGCGAAACCCGAAGCCTGGAGCCAGGCGGGCAAGACGCTCAACGTGCTGAAGATCCAGATGCACCCGATCGACCTCGGCGTCGTGACGGCGACGCTGAGGCTGAAGGAAGACGAGCTACAGGTCGATCTGAAGGTCGAAACCGGCGAGGCCTTCCGCCAGCTGCGCGACGATCAGAGCGAGATGGTGAAGGCCCTGCGGGCACAAGGGTTTGCGGTCGATCAGGTGAATATCGTCTTCAACGGCGGCGGCGATTCGGCAAATGGCAGCGGCGGACAGTCTCAGGCGCAGGCACAGCCCGGTCACGAGGGCCGTGAGCGGGCAGGGGAAGAGGGCGGCCAAGGGCGTCAGCCACGGGATGGCGGTCAGGCGGTGACGGAAAGGCGGGCGGGCAATGATGGAACGGACGATGTGCCTGGTGGTGGTGAGCGTTCTCGCACTGGCCACGTCTACATCTAGCGGCTTTGCGGCCGCAGGCGTCTGTGAGCGCGAGATCGCATCCGCCGCCTCCAAATACGGCGTCCCGACCGGGATTCTCTATTCCGTCGGATTGACCGAAACGGGCCGCAAAGGGTCCCTGCAGCCCTATGCCCTGAACATCGAAGGCAAAGCCTATTTCGGGGCTAGCGCCCAGGACGTTCTCGCGCGTTTCGGCGCGGCGCGTGCCGAGGGCGCCAAGCTCATCGATCTCGGCTGCATGCAGATCAACTACCACTTCCACGGGGAACATTTCAGTTCTCCGGAGGAGATGCTCGATCCGCGCAAGAATGTCGAATATGCGGCGCGCTTTCTGTCTGATTTGCGGACCAGGCACGAAAGCTGGACGATGGCCGTCGCCCGCTATCACGCCGGCCCCAACAACGACCCGGCACAGAAGAAATACGTCTGCCGTGTCATCGCAAACCTTGTCGCGACCGGTTATGGAAAGTGGACGCCGAACGCGCAGCAGTTCTGTCGTTGATCAACTCAAGATTGCACATTCTCAGCGAATGCCGGATTGTGGCGACAATGCGGACAGATTGTGATCGCAAGTGATTTTGTAATCCCGCGTTAACTTTTCAACATCATGTTAGTGGTAAGGTTAACCAGTACCTACTAGATATAGACCAAATCGGCACGTAATTCTTAATCAACTATTAAAATCACCCATTAACTTCCTCTAGTTGTCCGTGAATCCCCGGATTCGTACCTCTGTGTCAGTGAGGCACCCATACTGATTCGGAGGCGGGCGAATGATCGTGGTGGTTGATGATAGAGAGCTTGTAACGGAGGGCTACGCGTCCCTATTCGGCCGCGAAGGCATTCCCTCGACGGGCTTCGATCCAAGGGAGTTCGGCGAGTGGGTAAGCTCCGCCGCCGATTCCGACATCGACGCTGTCGAAGCCTTCCTGATCGGGCAGGGTGAGAGCACATTGAGCCTGCCGCGCGCGATCCGGGATCGCTCCCGGGCGCCGGTCATCGCCATGAGCGACACGCCGTCGCTGGAGAACACGCTTGCACTTTTCGACTGCGGCGTCGACGACGTGGTCCGAAAGCCGGTGCATCCGCGGGAAATCCTCGCACGTGTCGCAGCGATCCGCCGGCGTTTGACGGCCATCGCCAATTTCACGGATATCGGCCCGATCCGCGTTTTCGCCGACGGGCGCGATCCGGAGATCAATGGCGAAGTCTTCGCGCTTCCTCGCCGGGAGCGGCGCATCCTCGAATATCTCGTCGCCAATCGCGGCCGCCGGGTCTCCAAGGCGCAGATATTCAATGCGATCTACGGCATCTTCGACGAGGACGTCGAGGAGAATGTCGTCGAAAGCCACATCAGCAAGCTGCGCAAGAAACTGCGCAAGAAACTCGGCTTCGATCCGATCGATTCCAAGCGTTTCCTTGGCTACTGCATCGACTGGAATTGAGCGCCGAAGGGCACGGCGAGAACAGCTCAAGACAGGTTCACGCAAGGCCCGGCCTCTAGTGTCGCCGCAATAAGGAAATGAGGATCCGAAATGAGTCTCTACGGTACCATGAGAACGGGCGTTTCCGGCATGAACGCCCAGTCGAACCGGCTCAGCACAGTCGCCGAGAACATCGCGAACGCCAACACTACCGGCTACAAGCGCGCCTCCACGGAGTTCTCATCGATGATCCTGCCTTCGGGCAACGGATCCTATAATTCCGGCGGCGTACAGACGCAGGTGCGCTACAGCATCTCCCAGCAGGGCGCGACGACCTTCACCACCTCGGCGAGCGACCTCGCGATCGACGGCGGCGGATTCTTCATCGTCGAAGGCGCAAACGGCCAGGAATTCCTGACGCGCGCCGGCTCCTTCGTTCCGGACAGCCAAGGCAATCTGGTCAATGCCGCCGGCTTCACGCTGATGGGCTACGAATACCAGGCCGGCGTCGATCCGACGGTCGTCGTCAACGGTTTCGATGGGCTGACCCGGGTCAACCTGGCTTCGGACGGCCTCATTGCCGTGGGATCGACCAAGGGCTCGATGGGCGCCAACCTGCCGTCGGGCGCGGCGGTGGGCGATATCTCCACCACGTCGCTCGTGGTCTATGACAGCCAGGGCAACACCCGCATTCTGGACTTCAACTACGAGAAAACGGCGGATAATGCCTGGTCCGTGGAAGTGGTCGATCGGGCTTCTTCAACGGTCCTCGGGACACAGACGCTGAATTTCAATGCGGATGGATCCCTGACGGCCACTCCCGCCACGTTGACGACGACGGCGATGACGGCGCTTCCCGGCACCGGTGCGGACCTTTCGGCCCTGACCATCGACCTGACCAAGACCACCCAGCTCGGCTACGCCTTCAACGCCGACGGCGGCACGATCGACGGCAATGCGCCGAGCAAGGTTGCCGGCTACCAGATCGACTCCGACGGGATCGTCTATGTCAAATACGAGAACGGCAAGCTCGATCCGCGCTATCGCATCGCGCTCGCCAATGTCCAGAGTCCGGACAAGCTGAAGCCGGAATCCGGCAACGTCTATTCGCAGGGAGTCGACTCCGGTGTCATCATCACCGGTTTCGCCGGCTCGGGCGATTTCGGCGAAATCCTCTCCGGCGCGCTCGAAAGCTCGAATGTCGACATCGCCGAGGAACTGACGGCGATGATCGAGTCGCAGCGCAACTACACGGCCAACTCCAAGGTCTTCCAGACCGGTTCGGAGCTGCTCGAAGTTCTCGTCAATCTGAAGCGGTAATTCCAAATTCGAAACTACGCAGTTCCGGACTTAAGGCCCGTTACAGGCTCTTACCGGAGGTGCTCTGAGAAAACGGTACCGGCATGTCGCTGTCTTCTGCAATCGCCATCGCGCAATCCGCGTTCAGCACCACGGCGCATCAAACCGCCACGGTCTCGAAGAACATTGCCAATGCGGGCAATGCGGACTACTCGCGCCGCATGGCCATGCTCGGGACCACTCCCGGCGGTGCGCAGATCGTATCGATCTACCGGGCGCAGAACGAGGCGCTCCTCAAGCAGAACCTGATCAGCATCTCGCAGTCCTCCGCGCAGAGCAGCCTCCTGTCGGGGTTGGAGATCATGAAATCCGCGCTCGGCGGAAACGACTACGAATCGTCGCCGTCCACCTATCTCTCGGCCTTCCGCAACAGCCT
This sequence comes from Sinorhizobium arboris LMG 14919, assembly GCF_000427465.1. Classification (NCBI taxonomy): domain Bacteria; kingdom Pseudomonadati; phylum Pseudomonadota; class Alphaproteobacteria; order Hyphomicrobiales; family Rhizobiaceae; genus Sinorhizobium; species Sinorhizobium arboris. The sequence continues at coordinate 390,783 of NZ_ATYB01000014.1, forward strand.
GCAGACATTCGCGTCGACGCCGGGCAATGCGACGATCGCCGCCACGGTGGTGTCGGACGCATCGGACCTCGCCAACTCGATCAGCAGGACGTCGGCCGCCCTGCAGGATCTCCGCCGCGATACGGACAAGAAAATCGCCGAGGAAGTCGCCAATCTGAACGCGCTTCTCGCGCGCTTCGAGACGGCGAACAATGCGGTCAGGCAGGCGACGGCTGCGGGGACTGACACGACCGCTGCGCTCGACGACCGCGACAAGATCCTGAAGCAGATATCGGAACTGGTCGGAATTTCGACCGTGACGCGGGCGAACAACGACACCGTCATCTACACATCGGGCGGTACGGTTCTGTTCGAGACGCTTCCGAGGGAAGTCACCTTTGCGCCGAAGAGCGCTTACGATGCGACCGTCACCGGCAACGGCATATTCATCGACGGCGTGCCGCTCGCAGCAGGCAGCGGTGCCGATACCAGTGCCCGGGGCAAGCTCGCGGGCCTGCTTCAGCTGCGCGACGAAACCGCTCCGACCTTCCAGTCGCAGCTCGACGAGCTGGCCCGCGGCCTGGTCACCCTGTTCCAGGAAGGCGGATTGCCGGGACTCTTCACCTGGTCGGGCGGCACCGTGCCGGCCGCCGGCGCTGTCCAGCCGGGGATGGCCGCGACGCTTTCGGTCAACCCCGCGGCGAGGACCAATCCGTTCCTCCTGCGTGACGGCGGCTTCAACGGCGTCGTTTCGAACCCGGGCGGCAATGCCGGCTTCACGGACCTGCTCGACGGCTTCGTCACCGCGATGGACGGCGACATGCAGTTCGACGCCGCGGCCGGGCTCGACGGCACGAGCTCGATCATGGAGTTCGCCGCCTCGTCGATCGGCTGGTTCGAACAGATCCGCAGCGGCGCCTCCACCGCTGATGACAACAAGGCGGCGCTCCTGGCGCGCACGCAGGAGGCACTCGGCAGTGTGACCGGGGTGAGCATCGACGAGGAACTGTCGCTGCTTCTCGATCTGGAGCAGTCCTACAAGGCTTCGGCCAAGTTGATCAGCACCGTCGACGCCATGATGGCGTCGCTTCTGGAAGCCGTGAGGTAATCATGAAGACGTCCTTCGTTTCGAACCTGGCCGTGCAGAACGCCATGCGCCTGACCATTCAGCAGGGGCAGGCGGAACTTCTCAAACTTCAGGCGGAGGTGACGACCGGCCGCCACGCGGATGTGGGGCTGGCACTCGGCTCGTCGACGGCGCGTTCCGTGAGCCTGCAGCGCGAGCTCGCGCGGCTCGAAACGCTCGTCGACACCAATTCCGTCGTGACCCAGCGGCTGGCCGCCTCGCAAGCGGCTCTCTCCACGATGGCGGAAGCCGCCCAGCAGGTGCGCAACACCCTTGTCACCTTCAAGGGTAACGATGCCGCGGATCAGCTTGCCATCCAGAAGACAGAAATACAGAGCGCCATGTCGGCCTTCTCTTCGGCGGCGAACCTGTCCTTCAACGGCGAATTCCTCTTCGCCGGCATCAACACCGACGTGAAACCCTTCGAAGACTACAATGCCGCGGCGAAGTCGACCTTCGACACCGCGCTCGCCGGCTACATGTCGACGAACGGTATTGCCTCCATGAGCGATTTCACCAAGGCTCAGATGGAGGATTTCATCACCAACACGCTCGAACCGCTTTATGCGGATGATGCGCGGTGGGCCGCGGATTGGTCCAAGGCGTCGAGCCGGAACATGACGAGCCGCATCAGCACGACCGAGGTGGTGCAGAGCTCCACCAATGCGACGACGGAAGGCTTCCGGAAATTCGCCCTTGCCAGCGTGATCGCACTGGAGCTCATGGACGACAACGTCGGTTCCGAGGTCCGGGCCTATATCGGCGAGACGGCGCTCGGCTATATTGAACAGGCCAATACGCAGATCACCGCGGAGCGCAGCACTCTCGGTGTTTCGGAGGCGCGCGTGAAAAAGGCGAACACCTCCCTCCAGGCCCAGACCAAGCTGATCAAGACACATATTACCGATCTCGAAGGTGTCGACACTTACGAGGCTTCCACGCGGATGAACACGCTGCTGACGCAGGTAGAGACCTCCTACACGCTGACGGCGCGGATCCAGCGGTTGAGTTTGATAGACTTCCTCTAATGACTAGAGGATGCGGACAAGCATGAGGGATGTCTGAATGTATCAGTTTGCATACGCCGAGATCATGGAGGAAGGCGTAGCCGTTTCCAAGGATCGGGAGAGGCAGGTTCTCGATCGTTCCATTGCGCTGCTGCAGGCGGCGAAGGAAAAGGACGGATACACCCGGGAGGCGATCGAAGCGGTCTACTTCACCCGGCGTCTCTGGATTCGCTTCATCGAAGATTTGCGCGCGCCGGACAATCAGCTCAACGAAGAGCTGCGCGCCAACCTCATCTCGATCGGAATCTGGATTCTGAATGAGACGGAGAAGATCCGCAAACGCGAGTCTTCCAACTTCCAGGGCATAATCGACATCACCACCATCATCAGGGATGGACTGAAATGAAGAGCACACTGCGTATTTCGCTGAAATCGGGCGAAAGAATCTTTGTAAACGGCGCAGTGCTGCGCGTCGACCGCAAGGTCGCGATCGAATTCCTGAACGACGTGACGTTCCTCCTGGAAAACCACGTCCTGCAGCCCGAGGATGCGACGACACCGTTGCGGCAGCTCTATTTCATCGCCCAGATGATCCTGATCAATCCGGAAGGCGCCGACCAATCGACCGCGATGTTCCGCAAGTCGGTCGTGATGCTGCTCAACTGCTTCAAGAACGACGAGGTGCTGGCGGAGCTGAAGCGCATCGACGGACTGGTCACGCAGGGTCGCGCCTTTGAGGCGCTGAAGGCGATCCGGGCGCTTTATCCGATCGAGGACCAGATCCTCAACGCGCAGGAGATGACGCCTGCGACGGTGGAACAGATACGCAAGGAGATCGCGCCATGGCGGTAAGCGGCGTCAACAACACGTCCAACAGCTACACGCCCACCGTCTCGGCCACGGAATCGGCGAGCGATGCAAGCGCGGCGACGCTCAACTACGAGAGCTTCCTCAAGCTGCTCGTAGCACAGATGAAGAATCAGGATCCGACCCAGCCGATGGACGCGACGCAGCAGATCGCGCAGCTTGCGACCTTCTCGCAGGTGGAGCAGACGATCAAGACCAACAAGAACCTCGAGAGCCTGCTGCAGCGCACCTCGCTCAGCGAGGCGGACGCGGTTATCGGCAGGACGGTCACCAGCGCCGACGGCAAGACCACTGGCGTCGTCAAGGAGGTGAAACTATACTCCGACGGAATCATCGCGGTGCTCGATACGGGCAAGGAGCTCGTTATCGGTCCGGGCGTCATAGTGAAGTGAGTTCCCATGAATGAGGCGGATGCCCTCGACATCGTACAGGCGGCGATCTGGACAGTGATCGTGGCCTCGGGCCCTGCCGTTCTCGCCGCAATGGTGGTCGGCGTCGGTATCGCCTTCATTCAGGCCCTGACGCAGGTTCAGGAAATGACGCTGACTTTCGTACCGAAGATTCTCGCCGTAATGATCACGGCCGCCATTTCCGCGCCATTCGTCGGCGCACAGATTTCGATTTTCACCGATATCGTTTTCTCGCGGATACAGAGCGGGTTTTAGCCAGAGCGGGTGAAAATCCCCATGCTCCTCCGCATACCACCCTCGCGCAAGCTTGGACGCTTAATTCTTCCGCCATACCCGGGCAGCATGCACGTCATGCCGCCCCCCTCTCATGACGAGACGGAAGAGATATGGCACAACAGGCGACGCTGACCGTTCCGAAACTTGCCCCCAAGAGCCGGGACATCGGCTTTGCGCTCGGGATCGTGATGATCCTGTCGATCCTGTTCCTGCCGATCCCTCCCTTCCTGATCGACCTCGGGCTTGCTTTCTCCATCGCATTCTCGGTGCTGATCCTGATGGTCGCGCTGTGGATCCAGCGGCCGCTCGATTTCTCGTCGTTCCCGACCATTCTCCTGATTTCGACCATGACCCGCCTGGCGCTGAACATCGCCACAACGCGCGTCATTCTCTCTCACGGTCACGAAGGGCATGGCGCCGCCGGCGGGGTCATCTCCGGCTTCGCCGGTCTCGTCATGTCCGGTGATTTCGTTATCGGTCTGATCGTCTTCCTGATCCTGATCACGGTGAACTTCATCGTCATCACCAAAGGGGCCACGCGTATCGCCGAGGTCGGCGCCCGCTTTACCCTTGATGCGATCCCCGGCAAGCAGATGTCGATCGATGCCGACCTCTCGGCCGGCCTGATCGACGAGAAGGAAGCGCAGCGACGCCGCCGCGAGCTGGAGGAGGAGAGCTCCTTCTTCGGCGCCATGGACGGCGCGTCGAAATTCGTGCGCGGCGATGCGATCGCCGGCCTGATCATTACGGCGATCAACGTCTTCGGCGGCATCATCATTGGCTATCTGCGTCACGACATGCAGGTCGGCGAGGCGGCCGACGTCTTCGTTAAGCTCTCCGTCGGCGACGGTCTCGTCTCCCAGATCCCGGCACTGATCGTCTCGCTCGCTGCAGGCCTCCTCGTCTCGCGCGGCGGCACCGCGGGCTCCACCGACCAGGCGGTTATCGGCCAGCTCAGCGGCTATCCCCGGGCGCTGATGGTTGCCTCCGGCCTGATCGTCCTGCTCTCCGTAATGCCCGGACTGCCCTTCCTTCCCTTTGCGGCGCTTGGCGGCGGCATGGCGTTCCTGAGCTGGTTCATTCCGAGGCAGATGGAGGCCGAGAAGGCGGCAAAGCGGGACGAGGAGGCGGCAAAGGCGCAGCAGAGCAAGGAAAGCGACAAGGATTCCGTCAAATCGGTGCTGAAGACGGCAGAGATCGAACTCCTGCTGGGCAAGCAGGTCTCCACGAGGCTGCTGGGCGCTCATCAGGAGCTTGCCTTCCGTGTCGGCAAGATGCGCCGAAAGTTCGCCCTGCAATACGGACTCGTCGTTCCTGAGATCAAGGTTTCCGACGACATCACCATTCCCGATAAGGCCTATCATATCCGGATCCACGGCACCACGATCGCCTCCAATACGGTCCGCGTGGGCGAAGTGCTGGTCGTTACCGGTGGCGGGCGGCGGCCGAGCGTGCCGGGCGACGACATCCGGGAACCGGCGTTCGGCATGCCGGCGGTATCGATCCTCGAGACATTCACCGAAGACCTTAAGCGCGAGGGCTTCCACCCGATCGACAACGTCTCCGTGGTTCTGACGCATTTGAGCGAAGTGATCCGCAACAATCTCCCGCAGCTTCTCTCCTATAAGGACGTGAAGGTTCTGATCGAACGGCTCGATCCGGAATACCGCAAGCTCGCGGACGAGATCTGTACCTCGCACATGTCCTATTCCGGCCTGCAGGCGGTGTTGAAACTGCTGCTTGCCGAGCGGGTGTCGATCCGCAATCTGCATCTGATCCTCGAAGCGGTGGCGGAACTGGCCCCGCATGTGCGCAAGACCGAGCAGATCGTCGAACATGTGCGGGTGCGCATGTCGCAGCAGCTCTGCGGCGACCTCGCCGAAAACGGCGTGCTGCGCGTGCTGAGGCTCGGCAACAAGTGGGACATGGTCTTCCACCAGGCGCTGAAGCGGGACGCCAAGGGTGAGATCGTCGAGTTCGATATCGACCCGCGGCATCTCGAGGAATTCAGCGAGCAGGCGACAAAGGTAATCCGTGAACATCTCGATCGCGGCATGCCCTTCGTACTGGTAAGTTCGCCCGAATCCCGCTCTTATGTGCGGATGATCATCGAACGCCTCTTCGCCACATTGCCCGTGCTCTCGCATGTCGAACTCGCCAAGGGCCTCGAAATAAAGATTATCGGCTCGATCTCATGATCACCGACCCCGAGGGCACGGTTCTGGCGCTGTTTGCGGCCTTCTGCCGGATCGGCGGCTGTATCATGATCATGCCGGGATTCTCGACGGCGCGCGTTCCCATGCAGATCAGGCTGTTCATCGCCGTGGCGATCTCAATGGCCATCCTGCCGATCATGTGGACGGATATCTATCCGCAAGTGACGGGCAAAGGTCACAACTACCTTTACCTCGTCGCGACCGAGACCGCCGTCGGCGCCGTGATCGGGCTCGTTGCGCGTTACTATGTGCTCGGCCTGCAGTTTGCCGGCACCGCGATGACCATGCTGATGGGGTTCAGCCCGCCGCCGACGGCGGACGTGCTGGAGGATACGGCGGAAAACCAGCTCACCAGCCTGATCGGTTTTGCCGGGTTGATGATTCTCTTCATGCTGGATTTCCATCACGTGATCTTCGAGGCGATCGCACAGTCCTACCGGGTCATGCCGATCGGCGCCGGCTTCGACCCGCAGGGCATGCTGATCACGCTCACCAATTCGCTCGAGCAGACATTCATGATCATGCTCCGGCTCGCCAGCCCCTTCGTGATCTACGGCCTGCTGTTCAACGTCGCGATCGGCATGGTGAACAAGCTGGCGCCGCAGATTCCGGTCTACTTCATTTCCCAGCCCTATCTCATCATGGGCGGCCTCTTCCTTTTTTATCTCGGCATCGCAGCGATGCTGCGTCTCTTTGCCGAGGGCTTCGGACCTGTCATGCAGGGTGGCTAGCTCGATGAAGATGCGGTCCGAAAAACTGAAACGCCTGGTCGCCGTCCAGCGGCACCTGGAGCGGATGGCGGAAAGCGAAGTCGCCGAGACCGCCCGCCAGCGGACCGAGCTTGCCGGAACGATCGACGCGGTGGTTGACGCTATGGGGTCGGCCCACCCGATGCATCGCATGTTCTCGGGGCATTATGCCTCCCAACTCGGACGCCTCGAGCAGAAGGACCGGATGCTGCTCGGGATTCAGCAGGTGCATGAAGCGCGCATGATGAAGGAACGCGCCAAGGGCGACAGGCTCGAGGAAAACATGAAGGACGCTCGGATATCGGAGGACCGCGAGGCAGCCGATAATTCGATCCTCGATCTCATCGATCAGCACGTGTCGGTCGGTGCGCCAGCTTCCCGTAAGGTTGAGGGGCGATAGTGCCTCGGCCGGAAGCCAGCAAGGGTGGCTTTCCGGTTCACGAACATTGCGTTGCCCGGCAAAACGAGACGCCGGCTTCGCCTGTGAGAGGATCTGACATGGCTATTTCTCCGCCCAGCGATCTGGTGATGGATGTCGTCCGCGCGGCGGATCCGGCTGAGGTTCAGGAAGCTCAGGCGCGGCTCAAGGCCAATCGCGCGGCCTTCCAGGCGACCAGCCTCGCTGAAAACGGCGACGGATTCGCAGCTCACGTTTCAGTGCTCAATTCCTCCGAGGGATCGACAGGGCTCGGAGACATCAGCAATCGGACCGAGGCGAAGAAGATTCCCGAGACCTATCGGAAATTCGAGGCGATGGTCCTGCAGAATTTCGTGAAGTCCATGCTTCCGAGCGAAAGCGAGAACGTCTTCGGCAAAGGTACCTCGGGCGACATCTGGAAGAGCATGATGGCCGAGCAGATCGGCGACGTGCTCGCCAAGGGCGGCGGGATCGGCATCGCCGATCAGATGGCGGGCGACGATGCGACCGACCGGGTGAATGCTTCGCTCGATGGCGACAGCCGGAATCTGGCCGCCGGCATGGTCCAGGAATATGAGCGCAAGGCGCTCTCGTCCTTCCTGCCCAACGACGAAGAGAAGAAGCAGGCCTGATGCATGTCGTCCAGGACGCGTGGCGGCTTGGCGATTACAATTCACAGGAAGCGGGTTGAGGAACGGCTCAGGCAGTTCCACAGCCAGCATCTCATACCAATTGAAACAAACGGGCGAGAAAATGCCTGGGCACCGTTCCGCCCGCGCCCGGCGACAGTGCTTATGGGGAATTGATTATGGAAGCTGTGGCATCCAACGACCTGCGGATACAAAACGTGCTCGGCCGGTTGGAAATGATCATCGACAACGAGAACAGCCGTATCGGCGTGGATCCCGAATTCGACCTCAAGACGTCGAACGCCCACAAGAGCCGGTGCCTCTACGAGCTGACGATGCTCCATCGGGACGCCGGGCCGGGTGAGATTTCACCGGCCTTCACTGCGCAGACGAACCACCTCAGGAACAAGCTGCAAGTCAACGCGCAGAAGGTGGCGGCGCACCTGGAAGCGGTCCGCTCCGTCGTCGATCTTCTCAAGACCGCCGCCCAGGACGCGGATGCGGACGGCATCTATACCGAAGCGCAATTCCGCTACAGCGATTTCTGATGTTGAAACTCGTTCTCACCGGGGTCTGGGTCTGCGTCGTTACGCTCGGCTCGGTATATTTTTCGATGCAATATGCCTCGGCACCCGTGGTTTCGGATGCGGAGGCGGACCGGCGCGCGTCGCAGGAATATGTCCCGGGTGAGATGATAACGATCCCGTCAATCAAAGACGGGGCGGTGCAGGGTTATTTCCTTGCGAAGCTCTCCTTCTCGGCCTCCCGGGAAGGTATCGCCAAACTGCATGCGCCTTTGCGCCAGCTCGTCACCGACGAGCTCTACGACATGCTCGTGGGCTCGCGGTTCATCGATGTCGCCGATATGGCTGCCTTCGATCTGCCGGGCTTCAAGGTCGCGGTCAAGGATGGTCTCAACAGGAAACTCGGAAGCGAAGTCATTTCCGAAGTTCTGGTCGAGCAGCTCGAATATCTGACCAAAGAGGACGTCGAGCGCGTGGCCAATAGCCAGAATCGGCCTTATCAGAAGCCCGTGCCGATCGTCGACAGGAACGGCACGGTGGCCTCGGACCGGCTCCCGCAGGGTGCGGTGCAGGCGACGGGCGCGCACTAGGTCACGATGACCTTGGTTCCGGTCCACCACAAATCGTGGATGTGATCGATTCTAAAAGGTCGAGACGCGTGCGGAGAACCGCACACCGTTTTCCTCCTCCCGCTCCAGGGTAGTCCAGCCGGCGGCGGTATCAGCTTTAGTCACCTTTGCCGCCCTGCAGGCGGGCCGGACCTATTCTGGGGCTCAGCCGTCCGATCGCGACATGGAGAGGATAGAGGCTGGCCGCGGCAAGGCCGGTCTCTGCCCAGAGCCTGAGCCCGATCGGCAGCGATGAGGCCAGCAGCCAAAGCGACTTGCCGAGCGTTTTCAGTCGGCCGGTGGGCGTCCCATCGCGCTGGTGCTCCATCAGTGTTGAGATGGCACCTTTTTCCAGGCTGCGGGCACGCGTCCATGAGGCCGTCGTGTGATGAGCCGGAACCGATTCCGCTACCCAGGCATCCGCAGCCCAGGCGAAGGAGAATCCTTTCGCCTGGGCCCGGTCGAAGAAATCCGCGTCGCCAATGCCGACGACATTGAGCGCCGGATCCATGAACGGTCGCGGCATGCCGTCGAGCACCCCCCGCGTAATGAGGACATTGCCTGCAGAGTAAAGGACAGGCACAGGCCCGGTCCCGTGGTAGGGAGGCGCGAAGACGGGGTGCCGCTTCCATTTCTGCTCCCGCGGATGCCCGAAGACGGGAAGCTGCGGGCCGCCGACGATGTCCGCGTCATGGGCTTCCTGCACCGTCATCAGGCAATCGAGCCATTCGGGAGCGGCTATCTCGTCATCATAGATGACGGCCACGGCGCTGAGGCCCGGAAAAAGTTCGAGAGCCGCTGCCAGCCCGGTATTGCAGGCATGGGCGTATCCGTGGCGGCGTGCGACCACGACGGCGGAATCGACGGAGTGGCCGCTGAGAAAGCCCTTGGCCGCCTGCGCCCCGGCAAGCCCGTCCGCGTCGTTATCGACCACGATCGTCGCCAGGGGGACGTCGGGTCGCTGCGAAACGATGGTTTTCAGCGTCTTGACGAGATGATCCGGACGCCGGAACGTCGGCACAAGCACGACGAGCTCGATGTCCGACGCATCTTCCAGCTTCGTCTGAAAATGGATGAAACTGTCCTGGCCGTTCGACGTCATCGTCAAAGCTCGCGCCGGTTCGATAGAATGACTACAGCAAATCTTCCTAAACAGAGGTTGAATCCGAAACAGCCTTTCGAATGAGGATTTTACGCCCGGTCTCGGCGATGCAAAAGTCGGAATCGTCGATGGCTCCTACATCGGCCTCTCATTCGTGCAACGAAATCGTCGCGTCGGGGAGAGGAAGGCGCTTCCATGCGCCCGAGGCACTTGCAATTATGCGTTTGGAACAGCATAGGGCGCATGCAGGCAATCGCCGAATGCGGCTTTATTTAGAGTGTGCCGCGTTCGGAACAAATCGGGAGATACGCCGTGACGACTGTGATTGATGGCAAGAATGTTGCTGCTTCGGTCATCGAAACCGTGAAATCCGCGACCAGGACTCTGGAAAGCGAAACGGGCGTGCGCGCGGGCCTCGCGGTTGTCATCGTCGGGGACGATCCCGCAAGCCATACTTACGTATCGGCAAAAAGCAGGATGGCCAAGGAATGCGGCTTCGTCTCGGTCCAGCATACGCTGCCGGAAGAAACCTCGCAGGAGGAACTCGCCGCACTGGTCGCCGAGCTCAATGCGGATTCGTCCATACACGGCATTCTCGTGCAACTGCCTTTGCCGAAGCATCTTCGCTCGGAGCCGATCATCCAGTCGATTCTTCCGGAAAAGGACGTCGACGGTCTGCATGTCGTCAATGCCGGAAAACTCGCGACCGGCGACCTCGAAGGCGGGCTCGTCTCCTGCACCCCCGCCGGCGCCATGGTCTTCGTGCGCCGGACCTACGGTGAGGACCTTTCCGGGCTCAACGCCGTCGTCATCGGTCGCTCCAATCTCTTCGGCAAGCCGATGTCCGCCCTGCTTCTCGCCGCCAATGCGACAGTCACGACGGCGCATTCGCGCACCAAGGACCTGCCGGCCGTTTGCCGCAACGCGGATATCCTGGTCGCCGCGGTCGGACGTCCCGAAATGGTCAAGGCGGATTGGGTCAAGCCCGGCGCGATGGTGATCGATGTCGGTATCAACCGCGTCCCGGCGCCGGAGCGGGGCGAGGGCAAGACGAAGCTCGTCGGCGATGTCGCCTTCGAGGAGTGCGCGGAGCTTGCAGGCGTGATCACGCCGGTGCCGGGAGGGGTGGGGCCGATGACGATAGCCATGCTGATGGCGAACACGATCATCACCGCCTGCCGCATGGCCGGCCGGAGGCCTCCGAAGTTCTGACACCGCTTGGGTCTAAGACGACCCTCCCCAACCCCTCCCAAGGGGGAGGGGCTTCATTGCTGCGCCCGCTGCATGCTTTTTCGGCCGTCCACTCTGCTGGAGCGGTCCGGAAAGGCGGGACGGGAGGGGGGAAGCGGCTTCCGTAACGATCGATCGCGGCTCTACCTGTCCGGGGCGGGTCCCGTCGAGGCGCGCACGATCAGTTCGGCGCGCCACAGCTCCTGCTCGGGATAGTTTCCCTGATTGAGGATGCCGCCGATCAGCCGCTTGGCGATGCGTGCACCGGCTCCGCGAAGGGAGGAGCGCGTCGTCGTCAGCGGTACGCTGAAGTTCTCGGGCTTCAGCATCGGCAGGACGTCGTCATGGGCGATGAGGGAGATGTCGGTGCCGATGGCGAGGCCGGCCTGGTTGATCGCGCGTACGGCGCCGAGCGCCAGCACTGTACTGGAACAGAGAACGGCGGTTGGCGGGTCTGACCGCTTGAGGAAGCGCTGCATGCTCAGGTAGCCGTGTTCGTCGGTCATCGCCGAGTGATGCACGAGGGCATCGTCGAGGCTGAGGCCCTTCTCCGCGAGCGCACGCATCAGCCCCTTCTTCCGGCGGATGGAGAAGGTCAGGTGGTCCGGCCCGTTGATCAGGCCGATGCGGTGATGGCCGAGTTGAATGAGAAGCTTGGCCGCGTCGTAGAAGGCGCCGGTATTGTCCACGTCGAGAAAAGGATAGTCCCGGGGCCCGCCGATCGAGCGGCCATGCACGACGAAGGGAATGGAAAGAGCCTTCAGCATCTCGATGCGGGGATCGTTGGCGCGCATATAGGCGATGAAGACCGCGTCGACATTGCCGCTTGCCGCAAGCCGGCGGAAGGTCGCCTCCTCGTCTTCCGGCGCACTGGGGTTCAAGACGAAGTGGAAATCGTGCTCGACCGCTTCCTCGGCAAGCCCGGCCAGGAATTCGCCGAAATGGATGTCGGAATCGATGCCGGATGCGATCGGCATGACGAGCCCGATCGAATAGGCTTTCCCGGTCGCGAGGCGTTGTGCGGCGCGATTGGGCCTATAGCCCGTCTCACGCACCGCCTCCAGCACCCGCGCCCGCGTCTCCGCATTGACCTCCGGATAGCCGTTCAGCGCCCGGCTGACCGTAGTCTGGGACAGGCCGAGCAGTTCCGCCAACTGCTTGAGATTGACCGGCATGGCGAGAATTCCTTCCAAAGCGCTTTGAATATCTTTTTCATTTTTCTTGCTTCGGCAAGCACCTCTCATGTCCTGTATCATCGAGAACCCGCTCAAAAAAGCGAAAAACCGGGATCTTGCGCCGCAAAACGTTGCCGCAGAGCAAAATGGCAGCACGTTTTTGAACGCGGAGGAAAGCTCTTGACTCTTTGTTTGCGGCAATGGAGTGTTAGCGAACTCAAAGCGCTTTGAATTCGCGTCCCCGAATTGCGTGCCGCGAACTCGCGCTTTGACATTTGCCCGAGGCGTCCGCCCGGGCTTCTTTTTGGGGAGGAACAGAGGTGAAAAGATCATTGCAGATCGGTGTGGCCGCACTCGCATTGCTGGCAGGGACCGCCGGCGCTGCCGACCTGAAGTTCAAGCCGGGAGAGGATTCGAAATTCAACTGGGCGAGCCTGGAGGAGTTCAGGAAGGGGCACGACCTCAAGGGCCAGACGCTCACGATCTTCGGCCCCTGGCGCGGCGAGGACGAGGCTCTGTTCAAGAGCGTCTATGCCTATTTCGTCGAGGCGACCGGCGTGGAGCTGAAATATTCCTCCTCGGAAAACTATGAGCAGCAGATCGTCATCGATACGCAGGCGGGAAGCCCGCCGGACGTTGCAATCCTGCCGCAGCCTGGTCTCATCGCCGATCTGGCCGCCAAGGGCCTTCTGACGCCGCTCGGCGACGAAACCAAGCAATGGCTCCTCGACAACTATGCTGCGGGCCAGTCCTGGGTCGACCTCTCCACCTATAACGGCAAGGACGGAACGCCGGCGCTTTACGCCTTCCCATACAAGATCGACGTGAAGTCGCTCGTCTGGTACGTGCCCGAAAACTTCGAGGATGCCGGCTACGAAGTGCCGAAGACCATGGAAGAACTGAAGGCGCTGACGGAGAAGATCGCCGAAGATGGCGAAAAGCCATGGTGCATCGGATTAGGCTCGGGCGGCGCGACCGGCTGGCCGGCGACCGACTGGGTCGAGGACCTGATGCTGCGCACCCAAACCGCCGAGGTCTACGACAAGTGGGTGAAGAACGAGATACCCTTCACCGATGCGGCAGTTACGGGAGCGCTGGAAGAGTTCGGCTGGTTCGCTCGCAATGACGCCTTCGTCGACGGCGGTGCAGCGGCGGTCGCATCGACGGACTTCCGCGACAGCCCGAAGGGTCTCTTCAGTTCACCGCCGAAGTGCTACCTGCATCACCAGGCTTCGTTCATTCCGTCTTTCTTCCCGGAGGGCAAGGTCGTGGGAGAGGATGCGGATTTCTTCTACATGCCGCCCTATGAAAGCAAGAAGGAGCTGGGCAATCCGGTGCTCGGTGCAGGCACGCTTGCAATGATCACCAGAGACACGCCGGCTGCGCGCGCCTTCATCGAGTTCCTGAAGACCCCGATCGCCCACGAGGTCTGGATGGCGCAGACGAGCTTCCTCACGCCTTACAAGAGCGTGAATGTCGATGTCTATGGAAATCCGCCGCTGAAGAAGCAGGGTGAAATCCTGCTGAACGCGACGACGTTCCGTTTCGACGGCTCCGACCTGATGCCGGGCAAAATCGGTGCCGGCGCCTTCTGGACCGGCATGGTCGACTTCGTCGGTGGCAAGTCTTCGGCCGACGTTGCAGCCGGCGTACAGAAGGCCTGGGAGGCCATCAAGTAACATCAGGTCAGGCAGAGGGTGGGGGCATCGCCTGCCTGTTCCTTATTGCGGGCGGCCCTCCGGCAAGGGGGCCCGCCTGACCAAAGCGGCAGCGACCGTGTGCAAAGCGCCTGGAAGCAGACGCCTCCGAAGGCGTGAGAGGGGAGGAATGTGTCATGGAGCAGTTGATTGCTGCCATTCTTACGATGGTGGCCGGTGTTCTGGTCTGCGCAGCCTATTTCTGGAGTACGAATCTCGTTCTCGACTGGATCTTCCCCTCCAAGGGGAAATTCGGTGCCGTTGCCTCGCGGAACCTGCGCATCGCGAACGGCATTCGTCCCTGGCTGTTTCTCGCTCCGGCCCTGCTGGCGCTGACGCTCTATCTCGTCTACCCCGTCGTCCAATCGGTCTGGTTGAGCCTGCACGGACGGGGAGGCCAGAATTTCGTCGGCCTGCGCAACTACCTCTGGATGATCAATGACGGCGAATTCCGCCAGTCTATCTTCAACAATTTCCTCTGGCTCCTGGTCGTGCCGGCACTTTCGACCTTCTTCGGCCTCATCATCGCAGCGCTGACCGACCGCATCTGGTGGGGCAATATAGCCAAGACGCTGATTTTCATGCCGATGGCGATTTCGTTCGTCGGCGCAGCCGTCATCTGGAAATTCATCTATGATTACCGGGCCGCAGGCTCCGAGCAGATCGGCCTCCTGAACGCGATCGTCGTCGCGCTTGGCGGCGAGCCGCAGGCGTGGATCACGCTGCCCTTCTGGAACAACTTCTTCCTGATGGTCATTCTCATCTGGATCCAGACCGGCTTTGCCATGGTCATCCTTTCGGCGGCGTTGCGCGGCATTCCGGAGGAAACGATCGAGGCGGCGGTCATCGACGGCGCCAATGGCTGGCAGATTTTCTTCAAGATCATGGTGCCGCAGATCTGGGGCACGATCGCCGTCGTCTGGACGACCATCACCATTCTGGTCCTGAAGGTCTTCGACATCGTGCTCGCGATGACGAACGGGCAATGGCAGAGCCAGGTGCTCGCCAACCTTATGTTCGACTGGATGTTCCGCGGCGGCGGTGACTTCGGCCGGGGCGCGGCAATCGCGGTTGTCATCATGATCCTGGTCATACCGATCATGATCTGGAACATCCGCAACGCGACCAGGGAAACGGGGGGCCACTGAGATGAATCCATCAAGGCGTTCTCCGCTCACCTGGGTCGTGCATCTTTCCGTCCTGCTTCTGGTCCTGCTTTGGACCCTGCCGACGGCCGGCCTCCTGATTTCGTCCTTGCGCGACAAGGACCAGCTCGCCGTTTCCGGCTGGTGGACGGCTCTTTCCAGCTCGTCGCGCAATGCCGTCGCGCGCGCGCCCTCGGCCGAGAGCCAAGTCGAGCGCGACGGCAAGTTCGTGATTTCCGGCAACCTGCTCGAAGGCCAGGGCGGCAAGGTCTCCGCCTTCGGCTTTTCGAGTCGCGAACCCACCGAGTTCAAGCCCGGCGAAACGGCCGAGCTCAACGACGGCGAGAGGCTGACGGTCCAGACCGACGGCAGTTTCGAAATCGTTTCGGATCAGCGGATGGAGGGGGCGCGCGGCCAGCGGATATTCTACACGGCCACCACGCCGCCGCGTTTCACGCTCGACAATTATGCCGAGGTTCTGAGTGCGGCGGGCATCGGCAGATCCTTCCTGAATTCGCTGACCGTCGCCGTTCCCTCGACCGTCATTCCCATCCTGATTGCGGCCTTCGCGGCTTACGCACTCGCATGGATGCCTTTTCCCGGCCGCGCGGTCCTGCTCGCCGTCGTGGTCGGCCTTCTGGTCGTGCCGCTGCAGATGTCGCTCATCCCGCTGCTGCAGCTTTACAACGGGGTCGGCGCCTTTTTCGGCGTGTCCGCCAAGACCTATATGGGCATCTGGCTCGCCCATACCGGCTTCGGGCTGCCGCTCGCGATCTATCTCCTGCGCAACTACATGGCCGGGCTGCCGCGCGAGATCATGGAATCCGCACGCGTCGACGGCGCCAGCGATTTCGACATCTTCGTCAAGATCATTCTACCTCTGTCGTTTCCGGCGCTCGCCTCCTTTGCCATCTTCCAGTTCCTGTGGACCTGGAACGATCTCCTCGTCGCCATCGTCTTCCTCGGCGCAGGCGACGACAAGCTGGTGCTGACCGGGCGCCTCGTCAATCTCCTCGGCTCTCGCGGCGGCAACTGGGAAATCCTCACCGCCTCCGCCTTCATCACCATCGTCGTTCCGCTGATCGTCTTCTTCACCCTGCAACGCTACCTCGTGCGCGGCCTGCTGGCTGGGTCGGTCAAGGGCGGCTGATCCATTTCAGACAAGGAACCCTGAACAGCATGACAATGAACGAAACGATCGGGACCGAAACGGCGGGCTCCCTTCTCGAGCCCGTCTCCCTCCTTGGGCCCGATAGGGACTGGTGGCGGGGCGCGGTGATCTACCAGATCTATCCGCGTTCCTTTCAGGACACCAATGGCGATGGCATCGGCGATCTGCAGGGCATCACGGCCCGGCTGCCCCACATCGCCGGACTCGGCGCGGATGCGATCTGGATATCGCCGTTCTTCACGTCGCCGATGCGGGACTTCGGCTACGACGTCTCGAACTATGTGGATGTCGACCCGATCTTCGGGACGCTCGGAGACTTCGACGCGCTGATCGCCGAGGCCCATCGGCTCGGCCTCCGGGTGATGATCGACCTTGTGCTGTCGCATACCTCCGACCGGCATCCCTGGTTCGTCGAAAGCCGCTCCAGCCGCAGCAATCCGAAAGCGGGCTGGTACGTCTGGGCGGATTCGAAACCGGACGGCACGCCGCCCAACAACTGGCTGTCGATTTTCGGCGGCTCCGCCTGGCAGTGGGATCCAACGCGCCAGCAGTACTACCTCCACAATTTTCTCACCTCGCAGCCCGACCTCAATCTGCACAATCCTGAGGTTCAAGAAGCCCTGCTCGCCGTCGAGCGCTTCTGGCTGGAGCGCGGCGTCGACGGTTTCCGGCTCGACACGATCAACTTCTATTTCCACGACCGCGAGCTGCGGGACAACCCGGCCCTGGCGCCGGAGCGGCGAAACGCCTCGACCGCGCCGGCAGTCAATCCCTATAACTACCAGGAGCATATCTACGACAAGAACCGGCCGGAGAATCTCGAATTCCTGAAGCGTTTCCGTGCGGTGATGGACGAGTTCCCGGCTGTCGCCGCCGTCGGCGAAGTCGGCGACAGCCAGCGCGGCCTCGAGATCGCCGGCGAATATACGTCCGGCGGCGACAAGGTGCATATGTGCTACGCCTTCGAGTTCCTGGCGCCCGAACAACTGACGCCGCAGCGCGTGGCCGAGGTCCTGCGAGACTTCCAGAGGGCGGCTCCCGAAGGCTGGGCCTGCTGGGCGTTCTCGAACCATGACGTCGTTCGCCACGTCAGCCGCTGGGCTGATGGCGTCACCGACCATGCCGCCCATGCGAAGCTGCTCGCGAGCCTGTTGATGGCGCTGCGCGGTACCGTCTGCATCTATCAGGGCGAGGAACTCGCGCTTGCCGAAGCGGAGCTCGCCTATGAGGATCTCCAGGATCCCTACGGCATCCAGTTCTGGCCCGACTTCAAGGGCCGCGACGGCTGCCGCACGCCGATGGCGTGGGAGAGCCTGCCTGATGGCGGTTTCAGCAGCGCGAGGCCGTGGCTGCCGATTTCCGAGAGCCACCTTCCGCAGGCGGTCGCCGTGCAGGAGGGCGATCCGACCTCGGTGCTGCATCACTACCGCCGTTTCCTCGCCTTCAGAAAAGCGCATCCGGCCCTGGCCAAGGGAGATATCGAATTCGTCGAGACCAGGGGCTCCCTGCTCGGATTCCTGCGCAGCTATGGCAGCGAAAAACTGTTCTGCCTGTTCAATATGAGCGACCAGCCTGCGACAAAGGAACTGCCGATAAAGCGGCTGGAGCCGCTCGAGGGCCACGGTTTCGTTTCTGAGATACTGGATCACGAGGTCAAGCTACCGGCCTGGGGCGCGTTTTTCGCGCGCCTGGCCTGAGAACCGAGGGGAGGGTGCCATGACAGGCCTGCTGCTGAAAGATATCCGCAAGTCCTACGGGGCCGTCGACGTTATTCACGGCATCGACCTCGACATCAAGGAGGGCGAGTTCGTCGTCTTCGTCGGGCCTTCCGGATGCGGGAAATCGACGCTATTGCGCATGATCGCTGGGCTTGAGGAGATAACCGGCGGCGACATGTTCATCGACGGCGAGCGGGTCAACGACGTGCCGCCCTCGAAGCGCGGCATCGCCATGGTCTTTCAGTCCTACGCGCTCTATCCGCATATGACCGTTTACGACAACATGGCCTTCGGCATGCGGATCGCCAGGGAGTCGAAGGAGGAGATCGATCGGCGTGTGCGCGGAGCGGCAGATATGCTTCAGCTCACCCCATATCTCGACCGGCTTCCGAAGGCGCTTTCCGGCGGTCAGCGGCAGCGCGTGGCCATTGGCCGGGCGATCTGCCGCAATCCCAAGGTCTTCCTCTTTGACGAACCACTTTCCAACCTCGACGCGGCGCTGCGCGTGGCGACCCGCATAGAGATCGCCAAGCTCAGCGAGCGGATGTCGGACACGACGATGATCTACGTAACCCATGACCAGGTGGAGGCGATGACGCTGGCCGACCGGATCGTGGTTCTTTCCGCAGGTCACATCGAGCAGGTCGGAGCGCCCCTCGAACTTTACGAGCGGCCGGCAAATCTCTTCGTTGCCCGCTTCATCGGCTCGCCGGCCATGAACATCATCCCGGCGGCGATCACCGCGACGGGGCAACAGACCGCCGTCACCCTCGCGGGCGGAAAATCGGTGACGCTCGATATCCCGACGAATGGCTCGGAAAATGGAAAGACGGCAAGCTTCGGCGTCCGCCCGGAAGACCTGCAGGTAACGGCGTCGGACGATTTCCTGTTCGAGGGAACGGTCTCCATAGTCGAGGCTCTGGGCGAGGTGACGCTGCTCTATATCGAGGGGCTCGTGGAGAACGAACCGATCATCGCCAAGATGCCGGGCATCGCCCGGGTGCATCGCGGCGAGAGGGTGCGGTTCACGGCCGACGGGGCGAAACTGCATCTCTTCGACGCCGCGGGGCACAGCTACCGGGCATAGATCACGATGATTCTGGGTCGAGTCGACCCAGAATCATGAAGGTGATGTTTCCCCGTTCCGCTCCAGGCGTGCGTCGCGAAGGTTTGCCCCTCTCCTGGCACCGGCAAGTCTCTTCTCCCCATCAAAATGGAAAGGGCGCCCGGCAGGCGGAGGAGGGACACTCTTCGGCGCCTCTTCAAACTCTCTGTTAAATTTCATGGGTTAGCCTCGTCGCAGTGGAATGCGAAAGGCGAGTTCGATGAGCAGTGCAGCCCCCGTAGCCAACCGGCACTTTCTCAACAAGGAAGAGTCATTCATGTACGATCGGGAGGCGAATTTCCCGATGGAGGATACGCGGAACGAGGCGCGGATCGAGTTCACCGAAAAGGGAATGCAGCATCTCTCGTCGCGCCGCTGCGAGATCATCAAGCTTTCAAAGAGCAGCGCCCTGATCGGCATCCTGACCCAGTTCCAGCTGCCGCAGAACTTCTATCTCGACATACCGAGCGCCCGCATCCCCCTGATCGGCTGCCTGTTGAAGCGCGTCCACGCCAACAACATCATCGAGGCGCGCTTCCTGCGGCTCCTGAGCGACCGGGATATCAACCGGATCTTCGTCTACAGCACGCATCCGAACCATCGGAACCGCACGCTCGACATCTATCGATGAGAATGACGCGGCCGTCCGCCGGCGATCTTTGATAGTCTAGTGGAACAGCACGCTTCCGCCTCGGTCGGCGGCACCGGCGATCTGTCTGAACGGAGCGAAGAGCTCGCGGCCCATGCCGAACTCGTTATCGGAGAGGTCGATATGTGCCGGCACGCGCGTCTTCAACGCGATATCCTCGACAAGCACCTCGATCTTGCAGTTGATCGCGTCGATTCGGACAATGTCGCCTTCCTGGATGCGGGCGATCGGGCCGCCTTCTTTCGCTTCCGGCGTCACATGGATCGCTGCCGGAACCTTGCCGGAGGCGCCCGACATGCGCCCGTCGGTAAGGATCGCGACTTTCTGGCCGCGATCCTGCAGGATACCGAGCACCGTGGTCATCTTGTGCAGTTCGGGCATGCCGTTGGCCTTCGGCCCTTGAAAGCGCACGACGGCCACGAAATCGCCTTCGAGCTTGCCCGCCTTGAAGGCGGCGTTGAGTTCGGCTTGATCGTTGAAGATCTTGGCCGGCGCTTCGATAACGTGGCTCTCCGGCTTGACGGCGGAGATCTTGATGACCGCCTTGCCGATATTGCCGCTCAGCATCTTGAGGCCGCCGGTGTGCTGGAACGGGCGGTCGACCGTTGCGAGCACCTTCGGGTCGGCGCTCGTCTCCGGTGCAGGCTCACGCCTGACGCCGCCGTTCTCGCCGAGCTTCACGTCGATCGCATAGGCGCTGAGCCCCTGACCATAGACGGTGCGGACGTCGTCGTGCAGCAAGCCCTTCTTGAGGAGTTGAGCGATCAGGAAGCCCATGCCGCCTGCCGCGTGGAAATGGTTCACGTCGGCCAGCCCGTTCGGGTAGACGCGCGCGAGCAGCGGCACGAGATCGGAAAGCTCCGAAATGTCCTGCCAAGTAAGCACGATTCCGGCCGCGCGTGCCATTGCGACGAGATGCATCGTGTGATTCGTGGAGCCGCCGGTCGCATGCAGGCCGACGACGCCGTTGACGATCGACCGCTCGTCGATCATCTCGCCGGCGGGCGTGAATTCGTTGCCGAGCGCGGTGATCGCCAGCGCCCGCTTCGTCGCTTCCTTGGTCAGCGCGTCGCGAAGGGGGGTGCCGGGATTGATGAAGGATGCGCCAGGCAGGTGGAAGCCCATGATCTCCATCAGCATCTGGTTGGAATTGGCGGTTCCGTAGAAGGTACAGGTGCCGGGCCCGTGATAGGACTTGGACTCGGCCTCGAGCAACTCGTCGCGGCCGACCTTGCCCTCGGCGAAGAGTTGCCGGATCTTGGCCTTCTCGTCGTTTGGCAGGCCCGAGGTCATCGGTCCGGCGGGGATGAAAACCGCCGGCAGATGGCCGAAGGTGAGTGCGGCGATCGCGAGCCCGGGCACGATCTTGTCGCAGACGCCGAGATAGACGGCCGCGTCGAACATGTTGTGCGAGAGGCCGATGCCGGCCGCCATGGCGATGACATCGCGCGAGAAGAGCGACAGCTCCATGCCGGGCTGTCCCTGGGTGACGCCGTCGCACATCGCCGGAACGCCGCCGGCGACCTGAGCGACACCGCCCGCCTCATGCGCGGCCTCCCGGATCAGCGCCGGATAGGTTTCGAACGGCTGATGCGCCGAAAGCATGTCGTTGTAGGATGTGATGATACCGAGATTGGGAACGCGGTCGCCGGCGAGCGCCACCTTCTCCGCGGGGGAACAGACCGCAAATCCATGCGCGAGGTTGCCGCAGCCGAGCACGGTCCGGTGCGGTCCGTTCGTCGCAGCGCGGCGGACGCGATCGAGATAGGGCTCCCGATGGGGCTTCGAGCGTTCGACGATGCGGGCAGTAATGGCTGCTATGCGGGAATCGGCGGACATGGGCACATCCTCTTCCGGAGCCTTGCGGCTCCTCTTTTTCATCGATCATCGGCTTTGGCGCCACAGCGTGCGGGTCGCGTTGCAGCGCTTTGCGGGCCGCCTTCAGGGCGCCCAGTATATCTGCAGCGGCGATGCGGCCCGCCGAAGCACGGCCCGGACGGGCATCTCTGCCTCGTTGCCGGGCGCCTCGGCCCGGGCAAGCACCTCTTTCTTGGCGTTGCCTTCGATATGCAGCACCAGACAGCCGGCATCCTGCAGACTGGAGAAGGTGAAGGTGAGGCGGGGTTCGCCCGCGCCCTCCGCTTCCATGGTGATCACGCCGCGCGGCGTCGCCGGATCGAGCGCCTCGGCAAGGCGCGTCCCTCCGGGAAAGAACGAGGCGGTATGCCCGTCCGTTCCCATTCCGAGCACCACGACATCGAAAGGCACGCCGAGGCTTGCCGTCCTCTCGCTCGCGGTCTCCGCGGCGGCTTCCGCCGTTGCGGCAGCATGGTAGAGCGGAACGAAGCGCGCCTCTGCAGCCTTGTCCTGAAGCAGATTGTCGGCGACCAGGCGGTGGTTGGACCGCTCGTTTTCGGGCGGCACGAACCGCTCATCGACCAGCGTGACCGACACCCTTGCCCAATCGAGCTCATGTCGTGAGAGCGACTGGAAAAAGGCTTTCGGGGTGGAGCCGCCCGATACCGCAAGTGTTGCTGCGCCCTTCGCCGCGATCGCCGCGGCGAGCCTTGTGGCGACTTCGTCCGCGAGGGCCTGCGCCAGTGCGGACGCATTTTCGAATATGTGCATGTTCGCGCTCATGATCGGCCTAGATCGCATCGTTCCAAGTACGGCCGTCGCGCTCGATCAGCGCGATCGACTGGCTCGGCCCCCAGGTGCCGGCGGTATAGCCCTGCACCTGTTGCCCGGTTGCTTCCCACGCCTTGAGGATCGGGTCGATCCACTGCCAGGCGGCTTCCACCTCGTCGCGGCGGACGAACAGGGTCTGGTTGTTGCGGATCACGTCGAGCAGCAGGCGTTCATAGGCGTCGGCATTGCGCACGGCGAAGGCTTCGGCGAAGCTCATGTCGAGGGGCACGTTTCTCAGGCGCATGCCGCCCGGTCCTGGGTCCTTGATCATCAGAGACTG
Organism: Sinorhizobium arboris LMG 14919; assembly: GCF_000427465.1. Lineage (NCBI taxonomy): Bacteria > Pseudomonadati > Pseudomonadota > Alphaproteobacteria > Hyphomicrobiales > Rhizobiaceae > Sinorhizobium > Sinorhizobium arboris. The sequence goes on from NZ_ATYB01000014.1 coordinate 413,552, forward strand.
CTTGACGCCCTCGTTCGGCTGCAGGCGGATCATCAACTGATTGGCCGATATGCGCCCGGCGCTCTGATCGAAGATCGAGTGCGGGATCTGCTTGAAGGTGATGACGATCTCCGACATGCGGCCCGCCATGCGCTTTCCGGTGCGAAGATAGAAGGGCACGCCCGCCCAGCGCCAGTTGCTGATCTCCGCCTTGATCGCGACGAAGGTCTCCGTGTTGGAAACGCCTCCCTCGAGCTCTTCGAGATAGCCCTTGACCGGGCCGCCGGACGATGCGCCCGCGCGGTACTGGCCGCGGACCGTGACCTGCTCGACATTGGAGGCGGTGATAGGCTTCAGCGCCCGAAGCACCTTGAGCTTCTCGTCGCGCACGGCCTCCGCATCCATCGACGTCGGTGCCTCCATCGCCACGAAACAGACGAGCTGGAGGATATGGTTCTGCACCATGTCGCGCAGCGCACCGGCCTTGTCGTAGTAGCCCGCGCGATTCTCGAGCCCGACGGCTTCGGAAACGGTGATCTGCACGTGATCGATATGGGCCGAGTTCCACAGCGGCTCGTAGAGCGCATTGGCAAAGCGCAGCGCCATCAGGTTCTGAACCGTCTCCTTGCCGAGATAGTGGTCGATGCGGAAAATCTGCTCTTCGCGGAAGACCTTGCCGATCGTGTCGTTGAGCTCCGTCGCGGAAGCGAGGTCGCGGCCGATCGGCTTCTCGACGACGATGCGCGTATTCTTGGTGATCAGCTTGTGATCGCGGATCTTTTCGGAAATGTCGCCGAAGATCGCCGGCCCGACGGCAAGATAGAAGGCGCGGGTGCGATCCTTGCCTTCTTCCAGGAGTTTCTTCAGATCGTCCCAGCCCTGCTCGGACTTGGCGTCGACGGAGACGTAATAGAGCCGGGAAGTGAATTTCTCGACTTCGGCCTCGTTGAACTCCCCGGACGTCAGATGTTCCTTCAGGGCGTCGCTCGCGAACTTGCGGTACTCGTCATGGGAAAGGCTCGCGCGCGAGGCGCCGATGATTCGCGTCGGCTCCGTGAACTGACCTTCCATCTGGCGGTGGTAGAGTGCCGGCAGGAGCTTGCGCTCTGCAAGATCGCCGGTGCCCCCGAACACCACATAGTCAAACGGTTCGACGGGAATGATCTGGCTGCTCATGGGATGTCTCGATCTCGTTGAGGTCAGGGCTGGTATAATCTAATCGATTTAAAATGGCTAGGGTGCGCCGCAACAAAATGGGCGGTGATGCGGCTCGTGACGCATCGTCCCTGGTATTATCACCGCTCTGTGGATGGAATTATGCAGCAATTCAAGGCTTTGCGCGACCGTCCGAATCAGGGGGCGCCTTTCCCTTAAAACCGGTCGCGCAGCGCGTACCAGCTGAGCGCCAGGAACAGAAGCGCCGAGCGGAATCGCGTTCCGCCGGGGAAAGCTTGTATCTTAAGGTCCTTCAGCAGATCGAGCTCGGTGGACCGCCCGAGCGCGAGCTCGGCATAGAGCTTGCCGCAATAATTGGCGAGCATGATGCCATGGCCGGAATAGCCGCCGATCGTGGTGACCCCCGGCATGACCTCGCGACAGAAGGGTTGGCGCGGCATGGTGATGCCGACCGAGCCGCCCCAGGCGTGGGTGATCTCGATGTCGGCGAGATCAGGGTAGATTTCGCAGATCTGTCGGCGGATGTGCGCCGAAATGTCGCGTGGATTGTCGGCAGTGTAGGCCTCCCGCCCGCCGAAGAGCAGCCGCCCGTCTTTCGATTTGCGGAAATAGCGCACGACGAAGCGCGAATCGTCGACGGATTCGCCGCCTGGCAGAATCCCGGGATGCTCGGCCAGCACCGTCGTCGCGCCGATGAAGGAACGGATCGGCATGACGTGGCTGGCGGTCACCGGCTCGAGATTGCCGATATAGGCATTGCAGGCGATCAGCGCCCGGTCGGCCGTGATCGTGCCGCTTGTCGTCTCGATGACGACCGAGCCTTCCTTCTTCTCGATCTTGAGCGCCTTCGTCGCTTCGTAGAGATTGGCGCCGGCGAGCGCCGCCTGTCTGGCGAGCCCTACAACCAGCTTCATCGGGTGGATGTGGCCGGTTCCGGCGTCGCGGATGCCGAAGTGGTAATGGCTGGAGCCGAGCCGGCCGACGGTCTCCTCGCGATCCATGAATCTAAGATGCGGGTAACCGTACCGCTCGGTCATCGCCTCGACATGGTTGCGATAGTCCCTTTCGAGGCCTGCCTTGTGGCTGACCGAGAGCTGGCCCGGCATGAATTCGATGTCGATCGCGTGCTCTTCCGAAAATCCCAGGACATAGCGCTTGGCGTTTTCGGCCATGTCGAAGAGCCGTTGCGCCCATTCGCGGCCGAGCACTTGCTCCGTCTCCTCCGCCCACACACGTTGACCGGTGCCGAACTGGCCGCCATTGCGCCCGGAGGCGCCATCGCCGAAGCGGCAGCCATCGATCAGCGTCACGTCGGTCCCGTTCCGGGCGAGATTGTAGGCCGCCTGCAGCCCGGTATAGCCGCCGCCGATGATGGCGACGTCGGCTTTGCGGGAGCCGGGCATTACCGGGAAGGCGGGCCGCTCGGGAAGGGTGGCCTCATACCAGGAATATCCGGGCGAGATCGGGCTTTGCCAGGTCATGGAACTTCCGGATCAGACATTCAGGAGCAGGAACTCGCGTTCCCATGGGCTGATGACCTGCATGAAGGTTTCGAACTCGCCGCGTTTGACGCCGGCATAAATGGCGATGAATTCGGCGCTGAAGACCTCAGCCAGCGAGGGCGCCGATTCGAGCAGCGAAACCGCCTCGAGCAGTCCTCGCGGCAGCTCGATCTCGCCTTCGTTGGCCGTGTGTTCCGTCGGCGGGGTCGCCTGCAGGCCCTCGACGATGCCGAGATAGCCGCAGCCGAGCGAGGCCGCAAGCGCCAGATAGGGATTCGCGTCCGAGCTCGGCAGACGGTTCTCGATGCGCCGTGCGACCGGGTCGGAGACGGGGATACGGAACGCCGTGGTCCGATTGTCATAGCCCCAGGCGGTATTGACCGGTGCGGACATGTCCGGCGTGAGGCGCCGATAGGAATTCACATAGGGCGCCATCATCGACAACGTCCGCGGCACGTAGCGCTGCATGCCGCCGATGAAGGAGAAGAACGCCTGGGACGGCGACCCGTCGGGATTTGAGAAGATGTTGCGGCCGCTCTCGATGTCGACCACCGATTGGTGGATGTGCATGGCGGAGCCGGGCTGGCCCTGCATCGGCTTGGCCATGAATGTCGCATAGATTCCGTGCTTCAACGCCGCTTCGCGGATCGTGCGCTTGAACAGGAAGACCTGATCGGCAAGCTCGATCGGATCGCCGTGCCTGAGGTTGATCTCGAGCTGCGCCGGTCCCTCTTCGTGGATCAGCGTATCGATTTCGAGGCCCTGTTTTTCGGAAAAATGGTAGATGTCGTCGATGAGTTCGTCGAACTCGTTGATGCCGGCGATCGAATAGCCCTGGCCGCCGAGGATCGAACGGCCGGACCGGCCCTTCGGCGGTCGCAGCGGATAGTCCGGATCGTCGTTCTGGGCAACGAGATAGAATTCGATCTCCGGTGCGACCACCGGCTTCCAGCCCTTCTGACGGTAGAGCTCGATGACGCGCTTAAGCACATTGCGCGGGGTGTAGCTGATCTGCTCGCCCTGCGAGCCGACGATGTCGCAGATGACCTGTGCCGTCGGGTCGCTTTCCCACGGAACGATGGAAAGGGTGGACAGGTCCGGAACGAGCTTGATGTCGCTGTCGCGCGAATCGTAGCGGAACTGCCCGGTCTCCTCCGGATATTCGCCGGAGATCGTGTGCCGGTAGATCGCCGATGGCAGGGCAAGCGACGTGTTGGACGTGAATTTGGACGTCGGCATCATCTTGCCGCGCGGAACGCCCGCAAGGTCCGGCGTGATGCATTCGATATCTTCGATGCCGCGAATCTTGAGCCAATCGACCGCTTCGGTCCAGGTCTTCACGCCACGGGCGGCATGCAGGGCGAGGGGTATCTTCGAACTCTTGCTGACCTTTGCTGTCTCTTGGGCAACACTTCTCTTGGAAGACATAAATCACCGGGTTTGGCTTCGGATGCCGCAATCATAGCCGCAGTTTGGCAATTAGCTAGATGCACGCGATTGACTTTCGCCTTCTCGGCCGGAAAGGAGGACGGGGAAACAGAAGGGAGCTTTCGTGGCGGACAAGCAGGACGTGCTGATCATCGGAGCGGGCGCCGCCGGCATGATGTGCGCCATCGAGGCGGGCAAGCGCGGACGCCGCGTGCTCGTCATCGATCACGCCGGGGCGCCCGGTGAGAAGATCCGCATCTCCGGCGGCGGCCGCTGCAATTTCACCAACATACATGCGAGCCCCAGGAACTTCCTCTCCGGCAACGCGCACTTCTGCAAGTCCGCACTTGCCCGCTACCGGCCCCAGGACTTCGTCGCTCTCGTCGAGCGCCACGGCATCAGCTGGCACGAGAAAACGCTCGGCCAGCTCTTCTGCGATCATTCGGCCAGGGACATCATCCGCATGCTGACGGCGGAGATGAGGGAGGCGGGAGCGCGACTGGCGCTCGAGACCACGGTCGAGGCGATAGAAAGAACCGCATCGGGCTTCCGTGTCACGACGAGTGGCGGCGCCGTCGATGCGGCGTCGCTGGTGGTGGCGAGCGGCGGCAAGTCCATCCCGAAGATGGGAGCGACGGGCCTTGCCTATCGCATCGCCGAGCAGTTCGGCTTGCCGGTCGTCGAAACCCGGCCGGCGCTGGTTCCCCTGACACTCGATCAGCTTCAGCTCGCAAAGCTCGGCGCGCTGGCCGGCGTTGCCGCAGATGCCGAGGCGCGGTTGGGGAAAGCCGCCTTCCGCGAAGCCGTCCTCATCACTCACCGCGGCTTGAGCGGACCGGCGATCCTGCAGATTTCATCCTATTGGCGTGAGGGCGACGAGATCCTCCTTCGGCTGATGCCGGACATCGATATAGGCTCGATCCTCAGGGGGATGCGCCGGACGAACGGCCGCCAGGCAGCCCAGACGGCACTCGCCGACATCCTTCCGCGCCGGCTCGCGCAGTTCTTCGCCGACGAGGCAAAGCTTACGGGGCGGATGCTTGCCGACCTTTCCGACAAGGCGATCGACACGCTTGCCAACTCCATCCAGGCCTGGACGATCCGACCGGCGGGATCGGAAGGCTACCGGACTGCCGAGGTTACGCTCGGCGGCGTCGACACGCATGCACTCGACTCCCGGACCATGCGGGCAAGGGATGTTCCCGGCCTCTACTTCGTCGGGGAATGTGTCGACGTGACCGGTTGGCTCGGAGGCTACAATTTCCAATGGGCCTGGGCGTCCGGCTTCGTCGCCGGTCAAGACGTGTAACCATGTGGCAAAATTGGTGATTTGCTTCTTCTGGCACTGTTAAGTGAAATATAAGGGAAATAATTGAACCTGTTTTTCATGGCGCAACAGCCGCGAGGGCTGCGGAAGTCAACAAACGGAAACCACATTGTTTCCATTTCGGGGACTTTCTTCAGCCGCAGGATGGAGGCACCATGATCGGCAAGGCAAAGGCGGACCGGTCTTTGCCAGAACTCGAAGTGCTGCAGCGACTTTGCGCGCCCAAGACGCTCGGTTGCTGTAGCGACAAGGACAAGAGGCCATGAACCAGCAACGCCGCCGTCCCCGTGCCATAGCCATCGCCCGCGCAGAAAAGAGCCGCGGGCAGAACGAGTGGATGGCTTATCTCGCCACGCTCGGCCTGTTTGCCCTTACGGCCTTTGCTCTCTTTTCCTCGCTCTGACGCGTCGCTTCCGAAGGACCACGGCGGTGGACCGGGAGACCGGTGTTTCGCTCCCGAAGGGCAAATCCGCTTATGGAATTCTTAATCGTTTGAAATGATGATGGCGGGCAATTGAGCCCCGCCAGGTCCTCGCCGCCATTCGGCTGCGCGGCCCCGCAATGACTGCTGGCGGACTGGCGGCGCGCGCCGCATGACTTCCGAAAGACATCAGCCTGTTTGCGCATCGGGTGGCGGCCGGGCGCCTTCGGTCGTTCACCTGACGCGATCCGGGGTGCTCCGAGCCATTGGGGGAGGCGAAACGCGCGCTGTTCGCCAAGGTGTTTTCCATGTTCATCGACAGGATACTTGCCCGCTTCAAGATTCAGACGAAGGTTCTGTTCTTCATCCTGCCCTTCGTCGTCAGCATCTCGGCCGTCGGCGTAACCGGTCTTTACGCCTCGGGTCTGTTACAGGGCCGCATGGAAATCTCGAACAGCGTCCTCCAGACGTTGAGCGGCTTCAAGAACGTCTATGCCCAGATGAACAACTTCCTCCAGCGAACGACCGACGAAAGTCGCCGGATGCTCAAGGATGCGATCGTTGCCCAGAAGGAGGTGCTGGCCGAAACTGCGGTGCAGGTTGCGGGCGGAAACGGCGAAGACGAACTGGCCGCCGCCATTGCCGCGACCAGCGACATCGAGACGCGCATCGGCGGGCTCTGGACGCTGCATGAAGGCGAGCAGAAGCTCCGGGCGGGGACCAGGGCCAATCTGGAGAGGCTTGCGGCCGAACAGTCGAAGATCAGCGAGGAGGCGAACCGGCTGCAATACGCCGTGCGCAAGGACGAGAATGCGGCGAAGACGATGCTTCGTAACGCCGAAAAGCTCATGCGCGCCAGCCGCTTCTATGCGGAATTCGCGACGGAGGTCAGCGAGGCGATAACCGTCGAGGAGAAGCTGAAGGTCGCAGAGGATCGTTACCCGACCATAGGCCGCACGCAACGGGATATTTTCGTGCTCTTGCCGAAGGGCGAGAAATCTCTTGCCGAAACCGTCAACTCCGCTTCCGGGGCGATCGGCGCCCTTATCAAGACGCCGCCCGGCCCCGAAACGCTCGCGGGCCTTTCCAGATATGTCGACCGTTTTCGCACCGCCAGCTTCCGGTTGGAGGCAGCTTCGGTCGGCAAGATGCGCGAGGCGACGCAGATATTCAGCGAGCTTGACGGCAAGATCGCGGGCACCGAGTCGGTGCTGACCGCGACCCGCAGGCTCTCCGCATCCCTGACCGACATCCAGATTGCCGCCGCGGCATTCCTCGGAACGACGAGCGAGGAAAATCGCCAGAAGCTCCTCGACAAATTCCTTGCAGTCCAGTCCAATCTGACAACCCTGCGCGGCGTCGCAAAAGGCATGAGCTTCTTCGACCGGACCGCGGGCGCACTTCTGCCGGTTATCGACGTGATGAAGAAGGATGGCCTTGCGCTTGTCGAGATCACGGACAAGCGCACTGCCGAATTCGAGGCAGCGGGCGCCGCAATCAACGAGATATGGAGCGATCTCACCGGTTTTGCCGAGCAGCAGAAGGTCGCCGCCGGCACTGAACGTGCGGAAGCCAATCAGATCTCCCTTGCGGCGACGGTCGCCGGCGTCGCGATCGCGCTTCTGGCCGGAATCGCGCTCACGCTCACGCTGAAAAAACCGATCGGCCAGATCACGGCCGCAATGCGGCGGCTGGCGGACGGCGCGCTGGACACATCGATCGACGGAGGCATGCGCGGCGACGAGATCGGCGACATGGCGCGCGCCCTCGGCGTCTTCAAGGAAAATGCGCTCTCCAAGGTACGCATCGAAGCGGAAAGCGCTGAGGAGCGCGCCCGCGCGGAAGCCGAGCGCAGCCGCAACGATGCGGAGAAGCGTGAGCTCGACAGACAGATCGATCTTGCGGTCAGCGAGCTCGCAGCCGGCCTCGGACGCCTGGCGCAGGGCGACCTGTCGCGGCAAATCGAAGTGCCGTTCGCCGGTCGCCTCGAGCAGTTGCGGCTGGATTTCAACGGTTCGCTCTTCCGTCTCCAGGACACGCTGTCACAGATTCGCGCCAACGCCCAGGCGATCCAGCAAAGCGGCGCCGACATGCATCGGTCCGCCGACGCGCTGTCCAAGCGGACCGAGGCCCAGGCCGCCTCCCTCGAGGAGACCGCAGCCGCCGTCGACCAGATCACCGTCACGGTGCGCTCTTCGGCGGAGCGCGCGCATGAGGCGAACCAGGCCGTGTCCGAGACCAAGAGGAGCGCCGACAGCTCGGCAGTCGTCGTCACCAACGCGGTGGCCGCTATGGCGCGCATCGAGGATGCTTCGCGCCAGATCGAGCAGATCATCGAGGTGATCGACGACATTGCCTTCCAGACCAACCTTCTGGCGCTCAATGCGGGGATCGAAGCGGCGCGCGCCGGCGAGGCGGGCAAGGGCTTTGCCGTCGTGGCGCAGGAAGTGCGCGAACTGGCGCAACGCTCGGCCGGGGCGGCGCGCGAGATCAAGGGGCTGATCGACAAATCGACCGAAGAAGTGAGTTCCGGCTCACGCCTCGTCAAGGAAACGGGCGCAGTGCTCGCCTCGATCAGCGCTGAGATCGTTACGATCAGCCAGCATGTCGAAACGATCGCCACGGCCAGCCGCGATCAGGCAGCGGCCCTGAACGAGGTCAACGGTTCCGTCAACCAGATGGACCAGATGACGCAGCAGAACGCTTCGATGGTCGAAGAAGTGACCGGTACCAGCCGGGCCCTCGCCCGTCAGGCCGATACGCTGATGATGCTGGTCGAGCAGTTCCGGCTCGAACCGGCGGTCCCAGCCGAGCAGACCTATCGGGCGGCATAGCCGGATCTCGAACGCTGCGGACGGGCCGCGCATCCTGGATGCGCGGCGCCTTCAATTGCCGCCGCCAGCGCAGGAAGCGGTGCCGGCGCAGACAGCACTTTTCTCCGCCGGTTGCCGATTGCGGAACATTGCCGCAAGCAGGCGTTTCGCCAAGCGCCGCCGGCGGCTCGGCGGCCGGGGCTCGAACCTCTCGTCCCAGTGACGGTTCCTCGAAGCCATATCGAATAGCAGTGCCATTGCCATCATATCCATGGTGATGCTCCTTCATTCTTGGGCATCCCCTTTTTTATGCATCCGGAATTGTTTTACATACAGCCGATTTCCCCGTATGATTTTCAATCATGAAAAACACCGACTGGGACATCTACCGCTGTTTCATGACCGTGGCGCGCTCCGGCGGCCTGACCGGTGCCGCGCAGGCGACGGGGCTCAGTCCCGCCACGGTGGGCCGCCGGATGCTGGAGCTCGAGGAGCGCACCGGCCGTTCGCTCTTCATCCGCAGCCAGACGGGCTATACGCTGACGGGCGACGGCCGCTTCCTGTTCGAACAGTTGCAGGAAATGGAAGCGGCGGCCCGCAAGGTCGAAAGCTGGCGGAAGGAGGGCGAGGGCGCGACCGTCGTCCGCATCGCGGCCGGCACATGGGTCTCCTGGCTGATCGCCGAGAATTTCCCTGCGATCTGCACGGAACGGGACGCCTTCGGCCTTTCGCTGACGATCGGCGAGACACGGGCGAATCTCGCCTATCGGGAAAGCGATATCGGCATCCGTGCCTTCGAACCGGAGGAAACCTATCTTGCCGCGCGGCCGGTGGGCGAAGTCGCCTATGCCGCCTACCGGCAGAGGAATGCGTCCGAATCGCAGCGTTGGGTGGCTGTTGCTGAAGAGGATGCGATCTCGGCCTATCTGCGATGGCCGCACGAGCATGCTTCGGGGCGGATCGTTGCAACGGTCACGCGTCCCCGCTCGCTGCTCGATCTCGCGCGGGCCGGCGCGGGACGAGCGGTACTGCCCTGTTTCGTCGGCGACCTCGATCCCTTGCTCGAGCGCGCTGGCGAAGAGATCGAGCCGCTCAGGCACCGGCAGTGGATCGTCATGAACAACGAGGACCGGCACAGACGCGACATCCGCACCGTCGTAGACCGGATGACACGTTTCCTGCGCAGCCATACGGACCTCTTTGCCGGCAAGCGTCCGCCGCGGAACTCGGCATGAACCTTCAGCCTTGACCAGCGGGCGCTGGGCCGGTCGATCCTCGTCTTGCCGGGCTGAATTCGTCTTCCTGTAGTGCAACCCTTATTTGCATATAATCAACTGTTCGCGCTCTCATTCTTAGGATTCGCTCGGTCTCCACGCGATGAGGTGGCGTGAAACGAACTGCGCTGCGCGAAAAAGTATTTTGCGCGTTCGCACCGCTGACGTCCCTTTTCGGGCTGGCACCGACGGATCGCACGATTGTTCCCAGGCAATTCCTGCACCCGTATCGAGGCCCTCATGACCGCATCCTTCTACGCTTCGCTGAGCCTGCTCTTTCTGGTGTTCGCAACGACGGCCCAGGCGGGCGTCGCCGAGGGGATCAAAACGCTCGAAGGCGGCGACATCGCCGGAGCGGTCAAGGAATTCCAGGAGGCTTACGAGGCCGGTGACGCCGATGGAGCCTTCTATATCGGGCGGCTCTTCGAAATGGGGCTCGGGACGGACAAGGACATGAGGCGCGCCGCGGAGCTTTACGCCGCTGCGGCAAGCAAAAAGAGCGCCAAGGCCGAGAACCGCCTCGGCCTGATGTATCTGAAGGGTGAGCTTGTCATTCAGGATTACGCCCGCGCCACCGAACTGATCTGTGCCGCGGCCGCGGCGGGCGATCCGAACGGTCAGTTCAATTGCGGCCTGATCTACTCGGAAGGCAGAGCTGTCGGTCAGGATTGGGCGAAGGCCATCGATTACTGGCAAAAGGCTGCCGCGCAGCACAGTGTCGCCGCTCTCAACTATCTCGGACTCGCTCACCGGGAGGGAAACGGCGTCGATGCCGATCGCAACAAGGCGCTGTCGTATTTCCGCCGAACCGCCGCCGCCGGCAATCCGATGGGGCTCTACGAACTCGCAAAGGCCTATTCCGAAGGTTCGGGCGTCGACGCTGATCCGATAATGGCGCACGCCTACGCGAATCTCGCGGCCGCCCGCGGCAACGCAGAGGCCGCATCCCTGCGCGACGAGCTTGGCGCGCGGTTGCGACCGGAGGAACTCAGGAAGGCGCACGCCACCGCGCGGGATTGGAAAGCGCTTCCGATCGACCGAACCGGCGAGTAGCCCAGCATGTCGGTTACAACGTTCCTGATCGCTCTGGCGCTTCTTGCCGCAACGCTTCCCTGGTCGCCGGCTGCGGCAGCATCGGGCTCGCCCGCCTGGAAGGTCGAGTGCCGCGGGGATGCCCCGGCCTTTTGCCAGATGTTCGCCGCACCTGAGACCCGCAATGGAGCCCCGCCGGCCTTCCTGCTGACGGTCACGCCAGCTTCGGACGGGTCGGGGGAGTTCGCGGTCATTACCGCGCCGCAGCGGGTGTATCTCGTGCCGGGCATCGAGATCCGAGTCGACAAGCGCCGGCCGTTCAAGGCGCTGTTCGAACTCTGCGATGGTGCCGGCTGCCATGCCGGCTTCAAGCTCTCCGGTCCCGTCCTCGACGCCTTTCGACGCGGCGCGGCGGCGAAGGTCCGCATATGGACTGCGAAAGACAAGGCGGTCGAGTTCGCCGTCTCCCTCAAGGGCTTTTCGAAAGCGCTCGATGGGCTGAAGCGTGGAGGCAAGCCATGACCGCAAGGCAGCGCCTCTCATCGTTTCGACCCTTGCGCTATCGCCTCCTGGCAAGCCTGCTGTGGCTCCTTTTCAGCGCGCCAGCCTTTGCCCAGGCGATCGATGCGCTGCGCGACACCCTGCAGAACGAGGCAAACACCAATGCCGAAGCCGAGCGGGCTCGGCGCGATGCGGCGCGCGCCCGCGCAGAGCGCGCTTCCGACCTCCCCTCGGCAGAGAGCGGTTCGGCACCTGCGGAGGGCGGGCCCTGTTTCACTATCCGCGAGATCCGGATTACCGGCCACGAGCCATTCGGCAAGCCCCCGTCGGGCCACGAACAACTCATCGGCACGTGCGCCACCGCGGCCGACATCGCCCGTGCGCTCGGCCGCATCAACGCCTTCTACCAGGAGGAAGGCTTCATAACCACGCGCGCCTATCTGCCCGAACAGGACGTCTCCGACGGGTCCTTGGAGATATCCGTCATTCCCGGACGAATCGAGGGCTATGCCTATGGCGACGGCCGGCAGGCGGACCGGCGGCTCGCCGCCGCATTCCCGGCCGCCCGCGGCGATCTCCTCAATCTTCGCGAAATCGAGCAGGGCCTCGACAACTTCAATGCGCCACGTTCGGCCTCGGCGAAGTTCCAGCTGGTCCCGGGCCAGACCGTCGGCGGTTCCTTCGTTCAGGTGCTGTCGGAGGATGAACGGCGGTTCCAGGCCAATCTTTCGACCGAAAATACCGGCTTCAAGTCGACCGGTGTCTACAAGGGCAATGCCACGGTCGGCATCGACAACCTGATCGGCATCAACGACCAGCTGAGCTTCAGCCTGAGTTCCACGCCGTTCGACCCGCGTGGCCGCCGCTATTCCGACGCCCTGTCGGTGAGCGCCCTCGTCCCTTACGGCAATTGGTCCCTGGGGCTCGACGCGGGCACCAGCCGCTACGCCTTCACGCTCGACGGCATCAACCAGGCCTATCCGGTCTCCGGCCGTTCGCAGCACGTGTCGCTCACCCTCGAGCGCCTGATCTCGCGCGACAGCATCAGCAAGCTCCATGCCTATGGCGGACTCAAGTTCAGCCGTTCCTTAAGCTTCATCGACAGCTACGAGATCCAGAGCCAGCGTCAGCGCCTCGCCATCGGCAGCCTCGGCCTGCGCGGCGAAACATTCGCCGGCGCCGGCAAGTTCGGGTTCGACGCGACCGCGCGTTTCGGGATCGAAGCGCTCGGCAGCGAGGTACCCGCCAAGAGCGCCGTCGATCCCGACTTCAAGAATTGGACCCTGCGGCTGACCAGCGAACAGCCGCTCGGCTCCAGTCCGCTGACCTACAAGGGTGTGATCGCGGCGCAGCTCGCCAGCGACATTCTCCCGGCATCCGAGCAATTCTCGATCGGCGGCTGGTCGAGCGTCCGCGGGTTCCACGACGACAACATGTATGGCGCAAGCGGCATCTACTTCCGCAACACGCTTGAGTGGCTGGCCTTCAGCCGCCCGGGTCTGGAAGCGCGGCTTGGCGCCGGACTGGACGTCGGCTGGCTGAAGCCCTCGCCGCTGCGGCAATGGGACCAGCGTCATCTGATCGGCGTCAGCCTGTCGGCCGACGTCATCATCCGTCAACGCATGTTCATGGCCTTCGTCCTGGCGCACGCGCTTGACCGGCCGTCGGATTTCGATGCGGCGCGGACCATCGGCTTCGCAAGCCTTGACGTGCGGTTTTGAGGAATATGGCCGGCCCGTGCGAGCGGGCCGGCCAATCGGCATTTGAGGCATCGCCGACGGCTACGGTCTGCAAGGCAGGCCGTGAACCATGAGGTTCGGGAATGAAGAACGCGTTCAACCGTTCGATCAGCGGGCTGCTTGCAGCCGTATTGGCATTCCAGCCCGTGCTCGCACATGCCGGAGAAATCGTTCACGTCAAACCCGATACCGCCCGCCCGCGTGTCGACCGCGCCTATAACGGAACGACGATCCTCAATATAGACACGCCGAATGCCGCCGGCGTCTCGCAGGATCAATACGAGAAGTTCTCCGCCGGGGACCTGATCCTCAACAACTCGCCGACGAACGTCACGACCCAGCTCGGCGGATGGATCGAGGGCAATCCGAACCTGACGCCCTCGAATCCGGCAAAACTCTGGATCGGCGAGGTCGTCGGCGGCAATGCGGCCGAACTCAACGGCATGCTCGAGGTCGGCGGAGCTGCGGTGGATGTCGTGCTCGCCAACGAGTACGGCATCACCTGCAACGGCTGCGGCTTCATCAACACGGGTCGCGCGACCCTTACGACCGGAGTTCCGGCGCTGAACGCGGCAGGCGGCCTCGGCGGATTCGACGTGCGCCGGGGCACGGTGACGATCACCGGGGCGGGCCTCAACCCGGAAAGCCGGGTCGGCGCTTCGGACACCGGACGTGTCGACGTCATCGCGCGGGCGGCCGCGATCTACGGCCGTATGCGTGCCAAAGGCCTGAACGTCGTTACCGGCGCCAATGCCGTCAAATACGATTGGTCCTACGATCCGGCAACCGGAAAGGTAACCGGCATCACGCCCCAGGACGGAGCCGGGGCCGCGCCGGCGCTCGCCGTCGACGTCTCGGCGCTCGGCGGCATGTATGCCGACGCCATCCAGATGATCGCCACGGAGCGCGGCGTCGGCGTGCGCATCGATGGAGAAATGGCCTCCGGATCCAACCTGTCACTCTCGAATGCCGGGCGCCTGAGCCTCGGATCATCCTCCGGCGCCGGGCTCAAGGCCAGTCAGAAGGTCAGGGTGCGCAGCGACGGTCCGCTCCTTCTCGAAGGATCGGTAACTTCCGAACAGGGCGACCTCGTCGAAATCCGCAGCGGGGATGCGCTGACCCCTCACCGGCCAGGTCTCCGGCGGCGACATCCTGCTGGAAAGCGCCGGCGCCGCCAATGTCGCAGCCGCCGTCGCGGCGCGCGGCAAGCTCACATTGCGCTCGACGGGCAGTTCCCTCGCCGTCGGGGCCGATGCGGCGCTCTCGTCGAGTAGCGCCGTGCTCACGGCCGGCCGGAATCTTACAGTCCAGGGCAGTCTGAACGCCGGCAGGGCCGCAGAAATCGTTGCCGGCGAGACGCTCGAAGCGGGCGCGGGAGCGAAGGTGTCGGCCGCCAGCCTGCGCCTCGGCGGCACGGCGGTCGCGACCGCGGGCTTGCTCAAGGCCGCCGGCGATCTGGCCGTGACGGCCGGCTCCGGCGGTCTGGTGAACCGTGGCGAATTCAGCGGCGAATCGGTGGCTGTTGCCAGCACCGGCAATGCAAGCAATTCCGGCGCGATTCGATCGACAATAGCGGTTCGCTCGCGGGGGCCTCGGCGACGTTCGTTGCCACGCGCGAGGCGGCCAACAGCGGCACCATCGCGGCCGAGGGTGCCCTCGATATATCCGCTGGACTCAGGTTTTCGGCCACGGCCGGCTCGAAGATATCAGGCGGAACCGTCGCACTCAGCGGCGGATCGGTCGAGACGTCAGGAACGATCGTCGCCAGTGCTGCACTGACGATCGAAGCGGCGGCGGGAGGTCTGTCCAACAGGGGAACGGTCCAGGCAGCGACGACCGGCATCCGCTCGGCGGCCGCCCTCCTCAATGAGGGGCAGATCGGCGGCAAGGACGAGGTGGCAATCGCCGCCGCCACCGATCTCGCCAACGAAGGCGTGATTTCGAGCCTCGGGACAATGCGGCTGCAGTCGGGCGCGACAATGGTGCTCGGCAGGGACTCCGAGACAGCCGGCGGGAATGTCGCCCTCTCGGCGGCAGCGCTTCGTTCCGCCGGCACGGTGATCGCAGACGCCGCCCTGACCATCGCGGCCGGAGAAGGCGGCATCGGCAACAGCGGGGTCTTGGCCGGAGAGACCGTTACGGCAACGGCAAAGGGTCAGCTCGCAAATAGCGGCGCGATCAGCGGAGGCAGCGCCGTCTCCCTCGACGCCGCCTCCAGTCTTCTGGTGAGCGGTTCGATCACCAGCGAAGGCACGATCGGCCTCTCGGCGGAGCAGACGCTGTCAACGATGGCCGCCGCCAAAATTGGCGGAGATTCGGTCACGCTCACGGGTGCTTCGGTCCGTTCGGCCGGCACGGTGGTCGCCGACGCCGCGCTCGAAATCGCCTCGGCAAGCGGCGGTATCGTCAACAGCGGCACTCTCGTCGGCGCCCGGGCGGTCGCCGGGACGACAGGCTTTTTCCGCAACGAGGGCGCGGTCGCGGGCGGTAGCCAGCTGCTCATCGCGGCGACCGATATCCGCAACAGCGACGTGCTTTCCAGCAATGGCCTCGTTCTGCTGAAGGCCACACGTTCGGTCGTCACCGATGACGGCTCCAGGGTCGCCGGCGGTGCCGTGGATGTCTCCGGGGAGAGCCTTGCAACCGGCGGCGTCATCCTTGCGGGCAAGACGCTTCGGCTCGCTTCGGGCAGAGGCGGAACCGCCAGTTCGGCAACGATCCGAGCCGCGACTGCCGAGCTCGTATCAATGGGCGAGGTCGGCAATGCCGGCGTCGTCGAGGGGACCGATACGATCGCCATCGACGCCGCGGCGGTCACCAACGACGGCACGCTGCTCAGCCGCGGTCGCGTTGCGATCGACGCCGATCGAACCGTCGCTACGGGCCGTGGCTCCGGCATCCAGGCCGGCGCGGTCGCGATCGACGCCGAAGGCGTCGCAACCGCCGGCACGATCATGGCCGACCGGACGCTGGAGATCGTCGCGGGCATCGGCGGCATCGGCAACAGCGGCACGCTGATCGGCGATACAGCATCGTTCGAAACCACGGCGGCCTTCCGCAACGACGGCCGCATCGTCGGCAACCGGCACCTGTTCGCCATCGCCGAGACCATCACCAACGATGGCGTTCTTGCGGGCGACGGGCTGATCCGGCTCGGCGCCGGCAAAAGGCTGATCACCACGGCGGGTTCCCGCATCGATGGCGGCACGGTAGAGCTCGCCGCCGCGGCGATTTCCTTGGCCGGCGCGGCCCGCGCCGCCGGCGGGCTGAACGTTTCGGCGGGCGCCGGCGGCCTGCTCAATAGCGGCAGCCTCCTCGGCGACAGCACGAGACTCGCTTCCGGGGCGGCGATCGACAATTTCGGCGCCATCGAGGGCGCGACGGCGCTGACGGTCGCCGCCGCCACGGCTTTCTCGACCTCGGCCGATTCGGCCATCCGCGCCGGCAAAGCGGCGATTTCGGCCGAGGCCTTCGACAACACCGGGACGCTTGCCGCCACCGGCCTGCTCGCCGTGGATGCCGGCTCCGGCGGTCTGAAGAACGGCGGCACGCTCAGCGGCGGCGCGATCGACTTCGTCTCCGCCGGCACCTTCGCCAATACCGGTCTCGTCACGGGCGGAGATACCCTGACGATTGCGACCGACGCCCCATTCGTCAACACGGCGGCGCTTTTCTCCGGCCGCGATCTCGCGATCTACAACGACCGGATCCTGAACAATGGCGGCGTCATCTGGGCAAACGGCTCGATCACGCTCGCCGCAAATGCCGGTCTCGATCCGGCCGAGATCGTCCAGAACACCGATGGCCGCATCGAGGCCCTCCAGGGCGATCTGACGATCCGCGCGAAGGAGGTCTTCAACGTCGGCACCGCGCCGACCATCGCCTCGAGCCAGATCATCAAGTGGCTGGAAAAAGGCAAGGCCGGCTCGGTCAGGCCGGCCGAAGAGATCCTCAAGCTGATCGATCCCGCCTATCTCGATGCCGACGGCAACATCAAGCCGGCAAATGCCGATGCCTATGCCGCGCTCTGGGCCGACCTGGTGCGGGGCGGCTCGCTGCTCTCGGCCAAAAGCCGCTCGATCGTCAAGTCAAGCCTGAAGACGCCAAGCGGCACGGCGCTCGCCGCCCCCTTTGCCGGCGTCTGGTCGGACATGCTCGCCAAGGCGAACGCCGCCGGCACCCCCGATCCGGCGGCCGCGATGAGGGAACTTGTCGACGAGGCCGCCTTCGCCCCCAACGGCGAGATCCTGCCGCAATATGCCGCGGCTTATGCGGCGCTCTGGGACACGCTCGCCTCCGGCGGCACCACCGTCGCCGAGGATGTCAAGGCAATTCTCAAGCCGGCCTCGCTCGAGGTCGAAAGCACCGGCACCGATCCCGCGACGGGGGAGACCGTAACCATCTACTCGAACCGGCTCGTGGCCGCTGCAACCGCGCCCTGGAGTGCGATGACCGCCGGCTCCGGTGCGCCTTACGACATCGTCAAGATCCTCTATCAGGACCGCTTCAACGACGACGGCGTGCTTGCGGAGCTGGTCGCCGGCGGCAGCATCGACATCAAAGCCGGCAAGGTCGAGAACATCTACGGCAATATCTCGGCTGCCGACGACGTCGTGATCACCGCCGACGACGTGAAGAACCAGGCGCTCGGCGCCAGCCAGTTCCTCGTCGAGGTGCACAAGCGCCCGGATTGCTTCACCTGCCACGAAGGCAAGGTCGAGTTCTACGACACTTTCGGCGGCCGAATCGAGGCGAACGGCACGGTTGCGATCTCCGGCAATCTCGAAAACGTCACGCTGCCCTCCTCCGAGCTCTCCACGAAGGACGTGCTCGACAAGCTCAACGCCTATATCGCCGAGCGGCAGGCCGCAGGCGATCCGGACATGGCCGGCGTCCCGCCCGCCAGCGACAAGAACTTCGAGCTTACGGAAACCCGGGCAGACGACTATACGGCGCCCGTGGCCGGCAACGGTGACGACATCCGCAAAGTCGAAGCCGCCGATCTGGGTTCCGAGACGAAGGTCGATACCGGCGCGCCTGCAGCGCTCGATCCGCTGTCCCCCATATCCGTCAGCCGGATCGGGGAGGTCCTCATCGAGGCCCTGGCGCCCGTCGCGGTGGACAAGCCCGCGCCGGCCTCCGTCGAGCTTCCCGGCACGCCTGTGGTCATTCCCGTCGATACGGCGGTGCTCTCCGAAAAGTTGCAGCCGGTCGTCCCGCTTCGGCCTTCGCTTTCACCCACCGCTTCCGTCGATGCGCTGCTCGTCGCCGGCCTCACCACGCTTGCGGAAACTGATCCGGAGTTCACGCAATACGCGAACTTCGTCACCTCGGATTACCTGATGTCCGAGGGGCGGCTCGCCTATCGCGACGACCTGGTCAACAACGGCCGCGAGACGATCCTCGCCAAGCTGAAGCGCGCAAGTGAGCGCGTGTCCGTCCCGGCTTTCGATTATCTCGACACGCCGGTCCAGGTGCCGGCGCCCGACGGGTCGGGCTTGCGCACCGTCTATCCGAAGGCCGTTCCGCTGTCGCTCAATACGGCCGGCGCCCTGATCCAGGGCAGGGACGTGGCGATCGCCTCCCGCGCGCTTGCCAGCAACGGCGCGATCAGCGCAAGCCGCAGCCTGACGGTCAGCGCCGGCACGGTTTCGATCGTTGACGGCAGCCTCACCGCCGGAAGCGGCGCACTGACCCTCTCCGCCCTCGATGCGGCCTCCTTCGAGAACGCGACGATCAGCGGCGGCAGCGTAGCGCTTGCGGCCGGCGGCGAACTGCTCGCGGCCGGCACCTCGATCGCTTCCGCGAGCGATCTTTCGATCTACGGAGCCGGCGTGACCCTGACCGGGCTCGAGCGGCGCTTCGCCGGCAGTTGGGCCGGCGGCACCTTCGAGACCGTCGATCAGCAGCTCTCGAGTATCGAAGCCGGCGGCGATCTTGCGATCGTCAGCGGCGGCGCGCTCACGCTCGCCGGCGTCACCGGCAACGCGGGAGGCAATCTCAGCCTGGCGGCGGCCGGCGACCTGGTGCTGTCGGCGGCCGAGTCCACCACCGAGTTTCAAAGGAGCCGCCGCAGATCCAGCCTCGACATCTCCACCGTCACCAGCTCGGCGACGAAGCTTTCCGCCGGCGGCGACCTGACGGCGCTTGCCGGCGGCAGTGCGGTGCTCGTCGGCACGGCGCTCGACAGCGGCGGCTCCGTCCGGCTCGCGGCGAAGGACGAGGTCGTGCTCGCCGCGGCGCAGGATATCTATTCCTACGAGGCGAAGACCGAGAAGAAGAGCCTCTTCAAGAAGAAGTCGACCTCCGTCTCCAGGGCCCGCGTCACAAACGAGGGCGTCTCGATCGCAGCGGCCGGAGACGTCGACGTCGTCGCCGGGACCGGCGATCTCGTCACCGCCGGCTCCCGCTTCGTCTCGGCCGGCGGCGACATCGCGCTTTCGGCGACGGAGGGCGACATCTATGCCGGCGCCTATACCGACATCTTCCAGGAAAGCCGCACGACGAAGAAGAGCTATTTCTTCGGCCTCTTCGGCTCGACCAGGAGTTCCAGCACCGAGAGCCGCTTCAGCACCGGCACCGATGCGCTCGCCGCGCTGGATCTGACGCTCGTCTCCGGCGCCGACACCACGCTGGTCGGGGCGCATCTTGCCGCCGGCGGCAATCTTTCGATCGACACCGGCGGCGACTTCTCGGTCGAGGCCGCGATCGACAGCGAGCGCAAGGCCTTCTTCTCCAGCAATCTCGGCCTCGTCACCATGACGACGATCACCGAGAGAAGTTTTCGCGAGACGGCCAGGCTCTCCTCCTTAGAGGCAGGCGGCGCGACCGACTTCTCGGTCGGCGGCCAGGCGAGCCTCAGCCTCTATAATCAGGCCGGCGTCGATCCCGCCAATCCGGACGACCTCTATCCGGAGGAGCTGCTTGCCATCGCCGGCCTCGCCTTTATCGAGGCCGGCCTTGCCAACGAATATTTCTACGACAAGCAGGTCGCCCTCTCGCCCGCCTTCAAGGCGCTCGTCGCCGTCGTGGTCGCCAACTTCGCTGCGCCGGCCATCGTCGGAGCGGTCCTGCCGGGTGTCAGCGGCTGGGTCGCGGCCGCAGCCGAAGCCTTCACTACCTCCTTCATCGTCGAGAGCCTCGACGGCATCGTCTCGGGCAATTACGACATCGGCGAGATCCTCAAGGGCGCCGCCTTCTCCGGTGCCACCGCGGGATTGAAGGGGGCCGTCAATCTTTCGACCCTCGGCATCGACACGGCGGGCCTCCTCGACCAAAGCCTGCTCGGCGGCTTCGGCAACGGGCAGCTGACGCTCGGCGGCATTCTCGACGGAGCGCTTGACGGCGCCATCGGTTCCGGCCTGTCGTCGCTCGTCTACGGCACCGATTTCGGGTCCGGCTTCTCGCAGGCGCTGCTCAACACCGTGGTCAATCTGACGCTCGCCGATGTCCAGGGCGGCATCGGCGATCTCGGGCTCGGCGAAGGCACCCTGTCGAGCGCGCTGCTGCACGGGGTCGCCGGCTGCGCCGCCGCCGAGGCTCAGGGCGGCAATTGCGCCGCGGGTGCTGCGGGAGCCGTCGCGCAGAGCCTTTTCGCCGGCGGTCTCTCCGCCAGCGAGCCGCAGCCCGGGGATTATCCCACCGCCGACGCTTACGCCGCTGCCCTGATTTCCTGGCGCGATGGCAGCCTTAAGGCGGTGCAACTCATCGGCGCGCTCGCAGGTTATGCTTTCTCGGGGGGCGAGGCGGACAACGTCTTTGCGGCCGGAAACATCGCCCTTTCAGGGCTCGAGAACAATTACCTCACCCACCAGGAACTGCGTGAATACGAACAAAAGCTCGCCCAATGCGGCAACGATGAGGAGTGCCAGAGCCGCGTCGAAGCCGAGCGTATCGCCACCTGGTCGGCACGGCAGGACGAGTTCACGGACACCTGCCTGAGCGACACCGGCGCGTGCCGGGCACTCATCGATCAAATGCGCGGCGACCTTGTTCTCCTCGTTTCGAACGCGGATTCCTACGGTGTCGGCGCCACCTACATCAATGCCGATATTCGCGGACTCCTCTCGCTCGAATGGACCATGCTCGAGATCATGGTCGAGCGGGGACCGCTCGCACCGTCCGAACAGGCCCGCCTCGACGAGTTCAGGCTGACGCCCTGGTCGAAGCTCATCGAGGCTGCATCGATCGGTCTCGGCGCGATCAGAGTCTGGAAGCTGCCGACCGGGAAAGACAAACCCGATCCGCCGATACAATCGGCGAAGGGTGATTTTTACGGCAACGGCTACCGCACGGAGTTCTATGACGACGCCGGAAATCCGATCAAATGGCGCAACCCGTTGACGAACGAGGTCGAGGACATCCCTACCGGAATGAACCTGCACAGGGATCACATCCTGCCGAAGGATGCGGTTCAAAAGTTGCCAGGGTTCGACCAATTGACGCCGGCGGAGCAGAAACTCGTCTTGAACGAACCGCGCAATATCCAGCCGCTGGATGCTTCCATGAACTGCTCGAAAGGATGTACTGTCGAAGGCACGGACAGGCCTTGGCCAACCTACAAAGGACAGCCCGTAAGCACCGAATACAGGCAGTGGCTGTTCGAAGAACAGCAAAAGATGCGAACGTCTCTACAAGATAAGGTCGACTATTTCAACGCTCAAAGGAGGTGACATGGCAATCCCATGCTTGACGATGGCGGAATTCTTCGAAATTGGAGAATACAATAGGGTCTTGGCATGCTGGAACAGCAGCCTGCAAGCGACGCCAGAAGTCAAGCATGCCGTGTACGACGCAAAGCCGGGTGAGGGGAGGCTATTTGACGTTTTGACCCCGCTCCAAAAGGGCAAGGAATGGCTCTTTGAATTGACGGCGCGTCATCAGCCACGCACTGGCGAACTTCTCTTGGGCGGTGGTGAGCTATTGGTGAAGGTCGTTGAGACATCTCCAAGTTCGCTCGGACAGAATTTACGCGTAAATCTCGTTCTTGAGGTTCAAAACAAGGCCGTTGTTGTCGAACGCGACTTTTGGAACAAGAATTTATCAGATCCAGGATATGACTCGTGGATCGCCGCCATCGAGACCAACCTGAGCCGGCGCGATGGACGACCCCGAAAGTTGAACCAGCGTCAGTTGAGCCTGCCGCTGCCGCTGCGCGAAGCCTATTACACCCGCTTCGACGGCCTGAACCTGCCCGAAAACGTCATTGCATATCCGCAACGCATATTGCCTTGGGGGGTCACTCGGCCTTGGGAGAGCCTCGAGGGCTATCTCAAGGGATTGCGCGCCTATAAGAAATACCTGCCGTGGTTCGAGGAGCGTCTGCCGATCAAACGACTGGAAGACCGGAAGGACATCCCATTGATGGCGTTCCTCGATACCCGCCGGAAGCTGCGGGAGGGCGACATCTTCTTCGTCAAGAACACGATCCAGGACGGGGTCATCTACCATATCAAGGATGACGTCATCGATGACATGCGCATCCTTTCGGAGCCGGCTGAAGCCTTCGATCGCTACTGCGAGTACGTCCTCCTTGGCAAGGAGGGACGATTCGACTTTCTCCCCTACACCTCGCCCTTCGAGGCGTAAGACCGGCTTTCGCGGCAGACCGAAATGGCTCGGTACCGGAGCAGGCCCGCTGCTTACCTCTGAACGAGCCGAAGCAGGTGAGGCTCGAAACTGCGCGAGGCCAAAGGTTTAACGGCGCAAGGCTCACCGTGGCTCGCCGGAGCTGAACTCGGCGATCCGGCTTTTCGCAGGCGGTCCTGTCCGCCGCCGTCAACGCCGTTGCCGGGGCGGCAATCTCGGAGGTTGCCGACGCCGGCGGGCATCTGACGGTGTCACTGGAAAAGACCGTTGCCAAGGCGCTGATCAATTGCGCGGCAGCCGAGGCAATTGGCAGCAATTGCGCCTCTGCCGCCCTCGGCACGCTCGTCACCGAAATCGCCGTGGCAAGCGGCGTCACGGCCGAGACGCCGGAGGAGTTCCGCGCCAAGCTGACGTTGATCGCTGCGGTCGCCGGCTGGGTCGCCTCCGGCGGGGATCCCGACAACCTGAACGCCACCGTCGACGCGGCGATGCGCGACGTCGACAACAACATCCGTCCAGCGCTCATCGCCGTCTTCGTCATCGGCCTGACGGCGGCCGACTACGCGCTCAGCGGCTACGACGCCTACCAGCTGACAAAGGCGGGGCTTGCCTGCGACGCAGGCGATACGACCGCCTGCGCCGAAGCCGCCCAGATGGTCAAGGACTTCGCCCTCGAGACCGGCGTGACCCTGACTGGAGGGGCCTTCGTGCCCGGCACCAAGATCGGCATGAAGATCATGGGTGCGCTGCGCAAGAGCGGCAATGACGAGGTCATCGATGCTGTTGATCGCGCAGCAGAGCAATACCCGGAAGGCCCGCACCGCGATACCAGCAGGCCGGCTGGAGACGGTCTCGACAGTCACCACTGCCCCGCGAAGAAATGCTATGAAGGAGCTCCGATAAGCACGGCTGACGGTCCAGCAATCAAAATGGACGCCAACGATCATAAGAGGACCAGGAGCTATGGCAGCGGCGAAGAGGCGCAGGAGTTTCGGGCAAGGCAGAAGGCTCTTCTGCTTGAAGGAAAGCTTATGGAAGCGATCCAGATGGACATTGATGACATCAGAAGCATAGCCGGTTCTAAGTATGATAAAGCCATCGCCGAAATGTTAGACTATGCACGTACTCTTGATCCGCAGGATTTCATCTCTAAGTGAGCTCAAAGATGATTCTCCACCCATTCGACAAAATTTCTGGAGTCGATACTGGCAACCCTTACAAAGGATTTGTCGATATCGCAAAAGGCGAAAAATTCATCGACGTCGCTCGGGATTTTCATGGGCATTCAGTTTTTGTAAAATCAAGCAAATTTCCAAATAGCAGCATTATGAAAGAATCCATTCATGTATACTACAATAAAAATGGAGAAGTTATTGGAGTGGAGGTATTCTTGAGAGATTCTGACGGGAATAGAACAAATTTTTCCTGGGGAGATATAGATTTACTTCCAGA
Organism: Sinorhizobium arboris LMG 14919; assembly: GCF_000427465.1. Lineage (NCBI taxonomy): Bacteria > Pseudomonadati > Pseudomonadota > Alphaproteobacteria > Hyphomicrobiales > Rhizobiaceae > Sinorhizobium > Sinorhizobium arboris. The sequence goes on from NZ_ATYB01000014.1 coordinate 437,784, forward strand.
TACGATGCAGATCGTGGCGAATGAGATTCGAGAGCGCAACATGAATTTCGCTTACAACGACTATGGGATTGATGTTCCAGATTTAGGACTGTCGTATTTTTGTAGCGACTTTGAAAATGATCTGCACTGCCGAATTGACTGTGTCTATGTGACGCTGGCGCGGGAACGGAATAACTGATGCAGAGTGCAAGCTGGATGCGCATGGAACGCTGCGGTCTGGCTTATATGCGCGCTACGGCCTTTGTTTTCCTTTCCGTTTTGGCGGGCTGCACTACGGCCGAGATGCACAAGCTGACCCGGATCGGCGACGAGAAGGGGAAGCCCATCTATACGTGGCAGTACGATCGCAATTCGAACCTGCCGCAGCGCATCAAGCAGCACATCATCGGCAAGTTCTCGAACAAGTACTGCGAGGGGCCTGCCAGGATCACAGATGTCGAGACGGTCAATCGTTTCGATTCGCTTGCACCGATCGGCAATGTCGTGGTGCGCCAGGTTTATCTTACAGACCGGGTGACGATGGTCTGTGAGCGGCAGCCCGGCGATCTTTCCAGCGAAACTAAGAAAGCAGAGCGGGTTTCGCGGCTTCCGCAATGACCGATGTCATTTCGATCGACCGCAGCCAGTTGGCCCGGCGATGCTGTAGCCTGTAATTAGCGGCATAAAAAGTGCTATTGTGATAGCCACTCAGCCGGTGGTTCGGACTCCGCTGTCGCCAGTGATCTGTCGGTCGCCCGGCCTCGGCGACGTCGGGCCACATGTTTCCTTCAATCGTAATCGATCGAAGGACAAAAACATGCAGCAGCACAAAGTCTTGCAGCGCAGCACGTCTGACAAGACGCACGGCGCTGCACGACAACAATCAATGCCGCCCCTGCGTGACGATGACCGGGATCAGCAGATCGCCCCAGTTGCCGTCGCCGCCGTGATGGCGGGCCGAACGTACCAGTTCGACGGAAACGCCGGCGTCCACGGCCTTCATGACCGCCTGGTTGAGGCGGTGCAGGTCGTTGGCGACCATGCGGATGGCCGCCTGCTGTTCCGGTGTCATGGCCGACGATTGTTCCTCGGCCCGTTCCTTGACGCGTGTCTGTACAGTCATCGGAGTGCTCCTTTGGGCGATGGTCGCGGGGGACTTCGTTGATCCCGCTTCGGTTTCGAGGTCTGGTTGGGGACGCGCGGCGGGGCAGGGTGCCGCGCGTCCCGCTCGTTCATTCTGCTGCCGGGCGGAACTGATCGTGCTCGGTGGATTCCTTCATGGCAGTGGTCGACGACTGGCCGCCGCTGATCGCGACCGACACGGCATCGAAGTAGCCGGTGCCCACTTCGCGCTGGTGCTTGGTCGCCGTATAGCCGTTGGCTTCGGCTGCGAATTCCGCTTCCTGCAGCTCCGAATAGGCCGCCATCTGACGGTCCCTGTAGCCGCGCGCCAGTTCGAACATGCCGTAGTTCAGCTGGTGGAAGCCGGCGAGCGTGATGAACTGGAACTTGTAGCCCATGGCGCCCAATTCGCGCTGGAACCTGGCGATCGTCGCGTCGTCGAGGTTCTTCTTCCAGTTGAAGGACGGCGAGCAATTATAGGCGAGCAGCTTGCCCGGATGTGCCCTGTGCACGCCTTCGGCGAATTTGCGCGCCTGCTCCAGGTCGGGCTTGGAGGTCTCGCACCAGATCAGGTCGCAATGCGGCGCATAGGCGATCGCGCGGGCAATGCAGGGCTCGATTCCGTTCTTTACCTGGTAGAAGCCCTCGACGGTGCGGCCGGCATCATAGTCGACGAAGGGGCGGTCGCGCTCGTCGATATCAGAGGTGAGCAGCTTCGCCGCTTCCGCGTCCGTGCGGGCGATGACCAGCGTCGGCGTGCCCATCACGTCGGCGGCAAGCCGTGCCGCGTTCAGATTGCGGATATGCGCCGCGGTCGGGATCAGCACCTTGCCGCCGAGATGGCCGCACTTCTTTTCGGATGCGAGCTGGTCCTCGTAGTGGACACCGGCCGCACCCGCTTCGATGAAGGCCTTCATGATCTCGAAGGCGTTGAGCGGCCCGCCGAAGCCGGCTTCCGCATCGGCCACGATCGGAGCGAACCAGGTCTCGACCGAGAGGCCGTTGCCTTCGGCAGTCTCGATCTGGTCGGCGCGCTGGAGCGTGCGGTTGATGCGCTTTGCCAGTTCCGGGGCCGCGTTGGCCGGATAGAGCGACTGGTCCGGATACATGGCGGAAGCCGTGTTGGCGTCGGCTGCAACCTGCCATCCGGAGAGATAGATCGCCTTCAAGCCCGCGCGCACCATCTGCATCGCCTGGTTGCCGGAGAGCGCGCCGAGTGCATTGACGAAGTCTTCTTCGTGAATGAGCTTCCAGAGGCGGTTCGCACCCATTTCGGCAAGCGAATAGCGGATCTCCACCGAGCCCCTGAGCCGCTTCACGTCCTCCGCGGAATAGGGCCGCTCGATTCCGTCGAAGCGCCCCTCCGGCGCATTTGGAACGAGCTTGTAAAAATCAGTCATACTTGCCTCCTCATGAAATCGCTTCATCTTCGACTTTCGTCTTGCGGCGCCTCTAGGCCGGAAGATCATGTGACAGTTTTTACATTGCGCTGCATAAACCCGCTACCGAATTCCCGTTACTAGCCGGTGGAAACGGGTTAGCTTGTCTTGCCTTTGACAATATGCGCGAGTAAAGTTGTAAAAGATGTCAAAGCGGATCGTTTGCCTGGCTTGTAAAAGGAATTACAAATGGCCGAGAACAAGATCTTTGCCGGGCCGCGGGTCAGGCGAATCCGCAACGGCCTCCAGCTGACGCAGACGGCGATGGCCGAGGCGCTCGGCATATCACCTTCCTATCTGAACCTCATCGAGCGCAACCAGCGGCCGCTGACGGTGCAGCTGCTTCTGAAACTCGCCTCCGTCTACAAGGTCGACCTCGAAGAGCTCCAGGGCGAGGCGGGCAGCGGCCTTGCGCAGCTGCGCGAGGTCTTTGCCGATCCGCTGCTTGCCGGCGAACTGCCGGGGGACCAGGAGCTGGTGGAGGTCGCCGAAGCGGCGCCGAACGTCTCCGGCGGCATCGTCAAACTTTATCGCGCCTACCGCGAACAGGCGTCGCGACTGAGGGATCTCGCCGCCCTGCTGGCGGGCGAGGGGCACATGGCGGCACTTGCCGATACGCGCCTGCCGATGGACGAAGTCCGCGAGGCGTTCGAGGCGCGGCCCAATCACTTCGCCCGCATAGAGGAGGCGGCGGAGGCCCTGCATGCAAGCCTCTCGCCCGGCGACGATCTTTCGGGCGCAATGAAGGCTTGGCTGAGAAGGGAGCACGGACTTGCGGTGCGGACGCTGCCGGTGCATGTCATGCCCACCCTGCGCCGCCGCTTCGACCGCCACTCGATGCGCCTCTTCATCTCCGAACGCCTGTCGCCCTTCGATCAGCTGCGCGAGATCGCGATCGAGGTGGCCTCGATCGCCTGCCACGAGGCGATTGCCGCCGAGCTCGAACAGTTACGCTTTTCCACCGCCGAAGCGCGGCGCATCGGCCGCTTCGAACTCGCGCGCTATGCCGCCCACGCGCTGATGATGCCCTATGCGGCGTTTCTCGCCGCCGCGCAGCGCATCAAGTACGATATCGCCGTCCTCGCCGCGCGTTTCCAGGTCTCGTACGAGCAGGTCGCCAATCGTCTGACGATGCTGCAGCGGCCGGGTGCGGCCGGGGTTCCGTTCTTTCTCATGGAGATCGACAGTGCCGGCAACCGGCTGCGTCGTGCCGGAGCGCAAGCCTTTCCCCATGCCCGTTTCGGCGGCGGCTGTCCCAAGCTCAACGTCCAGGCCGCCTTTGCCGTGCCCGGCCAGCTTCTCGTCGACCGCGTCGAGATGCCTGACGGCACCGACTTCCTGACCGTGGCCCGCACTGTCGACGGTCCGAAGGCCGGCTTCCATGAGCGGGTGCGGCGCACCGCAATCCTCGTCGGCTGCGAGGCCGCCTTCGGGAATGAGATAGTCTACGGCGCCGCCGCGGTCATGCCGGCGATCGCAATCGGTCCGGCCTGCCGGCTCTGCGAGCGGCAGGGATGTCTGGCGCGCGCCGAACCGCCCGTCACCCGGCCGCTCGGTCTCGACGAAATGGCCACCGGGCTCAGCGTCTTCGACTTTCAGTAAGCCGGCGCGAAATGGCGCGCCATCCGCAAGCGGACGCCGTTACTCCCCGAAACGCCCTCATTCCTCCGCTTGTCACAGGAATCCGGCCGGCCCAAGTCCTTGGGCCGATTGAACTCTTCCGCGCCGCAGACGCGGCGCTGCCCGATCCCCGCGACAAGCACAGGGGATGAGGTGAGAGGAGGGGATTTTCGGGCGGAAAACCGCGCGCCACTTTTTTCCTGGAGCCGCTCTAACTCCTTGAGCTTATCGAGAAAGATGCCTAACCTCCGCATCGGCACGATCAACAGACGGGGCGTAACGGCACTGAGAAGAAGATTACTGTCCCGAGCCGATAATCAAGAGGGGAGTTGTATGTCCAAACTCATCGTCGCAACCTTGACCACCGCGGTGCTTGCGGGATCGACCATGCTGGCTTCCGCCCAGGAGCGGGTCGTCAACGTCTATAACTGGTCCGACTATATCGACGACAGTATCCTTGAGGATTTCACCAAGGAAACCGGCATCAAGGTCGTCTATGATGTCTTCGACTCGAACGAGATCCTGGAAACGAAGCTGCTCGCCGGCGGTTCCGGTTACGACGTCGTCGTTCCGACCGCCTATTTCCTGCAGCGCCAGATCGCTGCCGGGGTGTTCCAGAAGCTCGACAAGTCGAAACTGCCGAACATTTCCAACATGTGGGACATGGTCATGGAGCGTACCGCGCAGTACGATCCCGGCAACGAATACGCCGTCGACTACATGTGGGGCACGACCGGCATCGGCTACAATGTCGAGAAGATGAAGGAGATTCTCGGCACCGACGAGAAGCCGAACTGGGATGTCGTTTTCGACCCCGAGATTGCGGCGAAATTCAAGGACTGCGGCATCCATCTCCTCGATTCGCCCACCGACATCATGCCCTCGGCGCTTGCCTATCTGGGGCTCAATCCCGACAGCCACGACCAGGCGGATCTCGAAAAGGCAGCCGACCTGCTGATGAAGGTCCGGCCCAATATCCGCAAGTTCCATTCGTCGGAATATATCAACGCGCTCGCAAACGGCGACATCTGCCTTGCCGTCGGCTTCTCCGGCGACGTCTTTCAGGCGCGCGACCGTGCGGCCGAGGCACAGGCCGGCGTGACGGTCGACTACTCGATCCCGGAGCAGGGCGCACAGATGTGGTTCGACATGCTGGCTATCCCCGCCGATGCGCCGCATGTCGCCGAGGCGCACGAGTTCATCAACTACATGATGAAGCCGGAAGTCATCGCCAAGGCCTCGAATTACGTGTTTTACGCCAATGGCAACAAGGCTTCGCAGCAGTTCCTCGACAAGGAAGTGCTCGAAGACACCGCCATCTATCCGTCCGATGCCGTGATGCAGAAACTCTTCACCACGACGCCCTTCGAGGCCAAGGAGCAGAGGGTATTGACCCGGCTCTGGACCAAGATAGTCACTGGTCAGTAGGAGCGAAAACGAATTGCCCGGACCTCAAATCCGGGCAATTTTCTTGCATGTTTCTGCGCTCAACTCTCGACGTGTCGGCGCTGGTCATTGCGTATGGGCGGTGCCGTTCGAGGATAGATGATGAAGTCTCTCGGAAGTATCCGGCGTTCTTTCGCGCCCTGGGCGGACCCCGCCTCCAAGCCTTTCATTTCCGTCAAGAACGTCACCAAGAAATTCGGTGACTTCACCGCCGTGGACGATCTTTCGCTGAACATCTACACGCGCGAATTCTTCGCCCTGCTCGGCGCTTCGGGCTGCGGCAAATCCACCCTCCTGCGGATGCTGGCCGGTTTCGAGCAGCCGACATCGGGCGAAATAATTCTCGATGGCCAGAGCCTGGCGGGCATCCCGCCCTACCGCCGCCCGGTCAATATGATGTTCCAGTCCTATGCGCTGTTTCCGCACATGACCGTCGAGAACAATGTCGCCTTCGGCCTGAAGCAGGACGCAATGCCGAAAGCGGACATCGCCGAACGCGTCGCGCAGATGCTGAAGCTCGTCAAGCTCGAGAAGTTCGCCAAGCGCAAGCCGCATCAGCTTTCCGGCGGCCAGCGGCAGCGCGTCGCCCTTGCCCGTTCGCTGGCAAAGCGGCCGAAGGTGCTGCTGCTCGACGAGCCGCTCGGAGCGCTCGACAAGAAGCTGCGCGAGGAAACGCAATTCGAACTCATGGACCTGCAGCAGGAACTCGGCCTCACCTTCGTCGTCGTCACCCACGACCAGGAGGAGGCGATGACCATGGCGGACCGCATCGCCGTCATGAGCCACGGCAAGGTCGTCCAGGTGGCGACGCCGGCGGAGATCTACGAGGCGCCGAATTCGCGCTTCGTCGCCGACTTCATCGGCGACGTGAACATATTCGACGGTAAGGTGACCTCGGCCGAAGACGGCTATATCCGTGTCGAGACGACGGGCGGCATCCCCGTCCGCATGGCATCGCCGGAAAAACCCGGGAGCGGAGCGAAGGCGGCCGTTGCGATCCGGCCCGAGAAGATCAGAATCAGCCGGCAGCCGCCGGAGCATGCACCGCTCAACGCCGCTGAAGGCGAGATATGGGACATCGGGTATCTCGGCGACATGACGGTTTTCCATATCCGGCTGAAGGACGGCAAGGTCGTCAAGGCGTCGTCGCTGAATGCGGTGCGGGCGGTCGAAGATCCGCTCGGCTACGACCAACAGGTCTGGATCTCCTTCGGCGAAGATGCCGGCGTCGTCTTGAAGGATTGAAGCCATGGCGAAACTTGCCTCAGCCTTCGTCAGTCGCCTGGTCATAATCATTCCCTATGCCTGGCTCCTGTTCTTCTTCCTCATCCCCTTCTTCATCGTCTTCCGCATTTCGCTGTCGCAGACGGCCGTCGCGATGCCGCCCTATACGCCGGTCTTCGATCTGGCGGGCGGTCTTTCCGGCATTCTGGAAAAGCTGCGGGATTTTTCGCTCGACAATTACGTCTGGCTGACGGAGGACGTCCTCTATTTCAACGCCTATGTGTCGAGTGTCGTCATCGCCGCCGTGTCGACCTTCCTGACGCTCCTGATCGGTTATCCTATCGCCTATGGCATGGCAAAGGCGCCGCGTTCGCTGCGGCCCACGCTGCTGATGATGGTAATCCTGCCCTTCTGGACGAGCTTTCTGATCCGTGTTTATGCCTGGATCGCCATCCTGAAGCCGGAGGGCCTGCTCAACCAGCTTCTGTCGACCGTCGGCCTCATCGATCAGCCCCTCATCATTCTCAACACCAACTGGGCGATCTATATAGGCATCGTCTATTCCTATCTTCCCTTCATGGTGCTGCCGATCTACTCGGCGCTTGAGAAGATGGACCATTCGCTGACGGAGGCCGCCCAGGATCTCGGCTGCACGCCCGTCGCCTCGTTCTGGCGTGTCACCTTCCCCCTGTCGCTCCCCGGCGTCGTGGCGGGCTGCCTTCTCGTTTTCATTCCGGCTGTCGGCGAATTCGTGATACCCGACCTCCTCGGCGGCTCGGAAACGCTGATGATCGGCAAGACATTGTGGAGCGAATTCAATTCCAACCGCGACTGGCCGGTTTCGTCGGCGGTGGCGATCATCCTGCTCATGATTCTGGTGATACCCATCGTCTATTTCCAGAACATCCAGGCCAAAGCCGACGGGGAGGGGAGGTGAGCCATGGAGAAGTGGTCCCGTTTCAACATCGCCTCCGTCGTTCTGGGCTTCGGCTTTCTCTATCTGCCGATCGTGCTCCTGGTGATCTTCTCCTTCAACGAGTCGAAACTGGTCACCGTCTGGGCCGGTTTCTCCACCAAATGGTACGGCCAACTCTGGCATAACCAGGGCCTCTTGGACGCGGCCTGGGTGACGATCCGGGTGGCGCTGCTTTCGGCGACCTGCGCGACGGTTCTCGGAACGCTGGCGGCGCTCGCGCTGGTGCGCTACACCCGCTTTCGCGGCCGTGTTCTCTTTTCCGGCATGGTCTATGCGCCTCTGGTAATGCCGGAGGTGATCACCGGCCTGTCGCTTCTTTTGCTCTTCGTGGCGATCGGGTTCGATCGCGGTTTCTGGACGATCACGCTCGCCCACATCACCTTCACCATGTGTTTCGTCGCGGTCGTGGTTCAGTCGCGTCTTCTGAGTTTCGATCAGTCGATCGAGGAGGCAGCGCTCGACCTCGGCGCGACGCCGGTCGGGACCTTCTTCGCGATCACCCTGCCGGTGATTGCGCCGGCCGTCTTTTCGGGCTGGGTTCTCGCGTTCACGCTGTCGCTGGACGATCTCGTGATTGCAAGTTTTACGACCGGGCCAGGCGCCACGACGCTGCCGATGAAGATCTATAGCCAGGTTCGTTTAGGGGTGACGCCGGAAATCAATGCCATCTGCACGATCCTGATCGGCATCGTCGCGCTGGGCGTGATCGTCGCATCGATCGTCACGAAGCGCCGCGAGGCCCAGCGCGAGAAGGACGAGCGAGCGGCCTTCGCGGCGATCGGGTGAGCGAAGGCAAAGCACTTCCAGGAAAGGTATGTAAGGGTTTTCCGTCCGGAAGTGCGTTATTGCAAAGATGTCACTTTGGGCTGAGGAGAACCGAAAGCGGTGAGATTACTGCGTTCGGCCAGGAGCCGCCGATGAAGAACTGCAGCGGCTCCTTGCCGGCCTCCGGGCCCGCGAGCGTTCCCGCCAGGGCCAGGCTGCCGGTGCGATAGGGGACGACCCCGGTCACGGAGATATTCCCGGCGGGGCCGACGAAAGCGGCCCGATCCAGCCGCGCGGTACCGCCGACGAAGCTCGCCTCGATGTCTGCCGTCCGGAAGTCGAGCGTGCCGTCGCTTGCCTGCGACAGGGAGAAGAATTCACCCTTGCGGACAAGATCGGTGAAGGCGTGAATGTCGAAATCGGCAAGGCTGCCATTCGTGAGGGAATAATCGAGACGGCCGAAGACGTCGGTGATGCCCGTCGCCCACAGCGGGCGGCCGGTGGCAAGATCGAGGCTGAGAACGCCCCTGCCCGTTGGGATGGGGCCCTTCAAACCGAAGCTCTCGAGGACGGCGGCGAAATCGGCATCTTTCAGGTTCGCCTGCAGCTTGCCACCCTGTTCCAGTCCGTTCTCCGACAGCACTGCCCGCCCGCTCAGCGTGCCGTTCGCGTAGCTGCTGTCGCCGATGTCGAGCGAGACCCGGCGGCCGTCGATTATCACCCCGGCTGCGACATCGGTCAGATGCAGCGGACCGGCCAGCACTTCCTGCGACGAGAGCCTGACATCAAGGCGCCAGCCGCCGACAAGGGCTTGCGCGATCCGCCATGCGCGGTCGTCCTCCTGCGCCGGCTTCAGCGTAGCCAATGGCAAACCGTTGAGGTCGATGCGGTCGAAGGCGAGCGTCCCCTCCACGCGCGGCCTTTCGCCGGGTCTCAGTTGCACGTCCAGTACGCCCGTCGCCGTAGCTCCGCCGATCGCCAGCTGGAGGTCCTCGAGCTTCAACGCCTGCTCACCGGTGGTCACCTTCGTGTCGATGCTGAAACCGCCGGCGGGAAATCCCGTCTCCGGCGTTCCGCGGTACCAGGCGGCGAGCGTTGCCAGCGAAGCTGCGGACATTTGCAGATGGCCCGAGGCAAAGGGCTGCGTCGAAAAATTGCCGCGGCCCTCGAAGGAAAATGTCAGGGGACTCGACGTCAGCGACGTCTTGAAGGAAGCGTCGCGCCTGGCGAAAAGGGCGAGCGGCTCTTCGCACACGAAGGCCCAGCCGACCTTTTCGCCGCCGATGGTGGCGGAGAATTGCGCGCTCAGCCGTCCGGCGAAGGAAGGCCATTTGAACGTGCCGGAGATCCCGGCGACGTCGACGCCCGCGCCATCCGTTGCCATATGGTCGACGACGCGGAGGCGGCCATTCTCGATCGTGATGTCGCCGAAGCGAGCCTTGTCCTGCGGCACGACAGTGCCCGGCTGCACCAGCCAGTGCGGCTTTCGCCAGTTCATGGTGCCGTCTGCTTCACGCTCGAAGGTGAAGACCGGGTCGACAAGCGTGATCTCGTCGAGCGCCTGCTCGCCGCGAAGGGCCGAGAGCAGGCTGAACGAAGCGGTGATGCGGCCGATTTCGGCGAGCGGGCGCGGTTCGGATCCGGCGGAGACGATCGTCGTTGCCGGGATCGTCACCAGGGGTTCCGGCCAGAACCGGACTTCCGGTTCGCCGCTGATCCTGCTCTTTCCGCCCGACCAGTCGTCGAGCATCCGTTCCATCGTCGCGCGCGCATCGGTCGTCGAGACGACAAGCGGCAGTGCGGCATTATAGGCGGCGGCAAGCACCACGCCTATGGCGGCCGACCAAACGAGGTGGCGCGGACGAAGCCGCACCCATAGGTGCGAATCGCGCAATATCTGGAACATCTTCCTCGTCATTTCGGTCGGACTTGCCATCGCCTCGGGTGAGCCGCTTGGATAGGGCTTCGGCTTGCATAAAGCAAATGTCGCCGACATGGAAATGTCGCCGTCGCGACGATGCGGAGCCGCATCCGCGCTGTTTGTTTTGCGTTGCAGCATGATATAGAAAAGGCCGAAGAGTGGAGGAGAGCATGCAAGCAGATCGACCGTTATGGGTTCCGGACAGGAAGACTCTCGAAGGCAGCCCGATGGCTGAGTTCATTACCTGGTGCGGGGAGCGCTTTGGACGCAGCTTCGGCGACTATGATGACTTTCATGGCTGGTCCGTGAGCGAGCGGGGCGATTTCTGGACCGCCGTATGGGAGCATTGCAAGGTCATCGGCGAGCGCGGAGAGAGGGCGCTCGTCGACGGCGACCGGATGCTCGACGCCCGCTTCTTTCCGGATGCGAGTCTCAACTTCGCCGAGAACCTGTTGCGCAAGACGGGAGGCGGCGATGCCCTGATCTTCCGCGGCGAGGACAAGGTGAGCTATCGGCTGACCTGGGACGAACTGCGCGCTCTGGTATCGCGCCTGCAACTGGCGCTGAAGGCGCAGGGGATCGGTGTCGGCGACCGCGTCGCCGCGATGATGCCGAACATGCCGGAAACGGTCGCCCTCATGCTCGCGACCGCTTCCGTGGGCGCGATCTGGTCGTCCTGTTCGCCCGACTTCGGCGAGCAGGGCGTCCTCGACCGCTTCGGCCAGATCGCCCCCAAGCTCTTCATCGCATGCGACGGCTACTGGTATAACGGCAAGCGGCAGGACGTGGACGCGAAGGTGCGCGCCGTGGCGAAGGCGCTCGGTGTGCCCACCGTCATCGTTCCCTATGCCGGAGACAGTGCCGCGCTCGCGCCGACGGTTGAGGGTGGCGTGACGCTTGCCGATTTCACCGCCGATTTCGAGGCCGGACCGCTTGTCTTCGAGCGCCAGCCGTTCAATCACCCGCTCTATATTCTGTTCTCCTCGGGAACGACGGGCGTACCGAAATGCATCGTCCACTCGGCCGGCGGGACGCTGTTGCAGCACCTCAAGGAACACCGCTTCCATTGCGGGCTCGGGGACGGCGAGCGGCTCTTCTATTTCACCACCTGCGGCTGGATGATGTGGAACTGGCTGGCGTCTGGCCTTGCGGTCGGTGCAACGCTGTGCCTCTATGACGGCTCACCCTTTTACCCGGACGGCAACGTCCTCTTCGATTATGCCGCCGCCGAACGCTTCGCCGTGTTCGGCACGTCGGCGAAGTATATCGACGCGGTGCGCAAGGGTGGATTCACCCCGGCAAAGACGCACGACCTGTCGCCCCTGCGGCTTATGACCTCCACCGGCTCGCCGCTCTCGCCCGAGGGCTTCTCCTTCGTCTACGAGGGTATCAAGCCCGATGTCCAGCTCGCCTCGATTTCCGGCGGCACCGATATCGTCTCCTGCTTCGTGCTCGGCAATCCCCTGAAGCCCGTGTGGCGCGGAGAGATCCAAGGCCCCGGTCTCGGCCTTGCGGTCGACGTCTGGAACGACGAAGGCAAGCCGGTGCGCGGTGAAAAGGGCGAACTCGTCTGCACCAGGGCATTTCCGTCGATGCCTGTCATGTTCTGGAACGATCCGGACGGGGCGAAATATCGGGCCGCCTATTTCGACCGCTTCGACAATGTGTGGTGCCACGGTGATTTTGCCGAATGGACGCCGCATGGCGGCATCGTCATCCACGGCCGCTCCGACGCCACCCTGAATCCCGGCGGCGTGCGCATCGGCACGGCGGAGATCTACAATCAGGTCGAACAGATGGACGAGGTCACCGAAGCGCTCTGCATCGGCCAGGATTGGGAGGACGATGTCCGCGTCGTCCTGTTCGTGCGGCTGGCTCCCGGCGTCGAGCTGACCGAAGAACTGGCCAGGGAGATCAAAGCCCGCATCCGGACGGGCGCGTCGCCGCGGCACGTGCCGGCAAAGATCATCGCCGTCGCCGACATCCCGCGCACCAAGTCCGGCAAGATCGTCGAACTCGCGGTCCGCGACGTCGTCCACGGCCGTCCAGTCAAGAACAAGGAAGCGCTGGCCAACCCCGAAGCTCTCGATCTCTTTGCAGGTTTGGAGGAACTCAAGAGCTGAGTTCGGGCTGGCATCCGTTCCTGTTGCGCCGCGTTCCTCTTCCCGACCGCCACATCCCAGCGAAGGGCAGGGGAACGACGTGCATTATGGCCGCCGCTCGAGCGAGCGGGACACCAGAATGACGGGCACCATCCCGGCGAGGACGATGATCATCGCGGCGACGGAGGCGTCCTCGACCTTCGCCCGCGAGGCATCCTCGTAGACGAGCGTTGCGAGCGTATTGAAATTGAACGGACGCAGCATGATGGTCGCCGAAAGCTCTTTCATCGTTTCTATGAAGACGAGGAGCGCGGCCGTCAGCACCGCCGGGCGCATCATCGGCAGCAGCACCGTGCGCAGCGTCTGCCCGCTCGTACGCCCCAGGGCGCGTGCGGCCATGTCCAGATGCGGCGACAATTTCTGGAAACCGGCCTCCAGCGTCCCTTCCGCCATGGTCAGGAACCGGACCGTGCAGGCATAGATGATGGCAAAGCCGGTGCCACTCATGAGGAGGCCGGTGGAAATCCCGAAAAGGTCCCGCATTTCGGCGTCGATGGTGTTGTCGAGGGCCGCGAGCGGAAAGAGCACGCCGATTGCCAGTACCGTACCGGGTACACCATAGCCGAAGGAGGCGAGCCGCCCGGCGATGTCGGTGATGCGCGAGCGCCCGGTACGGGCGGCATAGGCGAGCACGAACCCCAGGAGCACGGTCGCGAAGGCCGTCAGACCCGACACGAGAATGCTGTGCAGAAGCGCGCTCAGGAGGCGCGGCGCCAGGAACTGGTCGAGGCGTTTCAAGGCATAATCGCCCAGAACGAGGAAGGGAACGGCAAAGCCCGACCCAATCGGCAGAAGGCAGGCGGCCGTCGCAGCCCATCCCTTCCAGCCGAAAAGTCTCAGCCTCGCGACATCGTGAACCGCCGCCGTGGTCTTCTGGCTCGCAAAGCGCTGTCTGCGGCGCGCGGCCCGCTCGACCATCATCAGTCCGATGACGAAAACCAGCATGATGCAGGCGATCTGCGCCGCGCCGGCAAGGCTGCCGCGGTTGAGCCAGGTATCGAAGATGGAAAAGGTCAGGGTCTGAACCCCGAGGAATTCGACCGCGCCGATATCGTTCAGCGTCTCCATGGCAACGAGGGTGAGGCCGATCATGATCGCCGGCCGTGCCATCGGAAGCTGGACGCGGAAGAAGACCTTCAGCGGTCCGGCGCCGAGCGTCCGCGCCACGTCCGCGGCGGCGCGCCCTTGCATCAGGAACATGGAACGGCAGGCGAGATATATATAAGGATAAAGGACCGAACTCAGTACCAGCACGGCGCCGCCGAGCGAGCGCACGTCCGGAAACCAGTAATCGCGGCTCGTCTGAAATCCGAAGAGTGCTCGGGTCAGCCCTTGCACAGGGCCGGTGAAAGTGAGCAATTCCCCGAAGGCATAGGCCGAAAGATAGGCCGGTATGGCCAGCGGCAGCACCAGGGCGGCCGAAAGGAAACGGCGCAACGGAAATTCATAGGTCGCCACCAGCCAGGCTGTGAGAATGCCGATCACGGCGGTGGCGATGCCCGTGAACAGAACCAGGAGAAGCGTGCGTCCGGTCGCGCGCGGGATCACGTTTTCGATGAGATGCGGCCAGTCTGCGCTGCCGCCGGAAACGGCGAGCCACGCAATGGCAACGATCGGCATGAGCACGACGGCGGAGGCAAGGCCGGCCCAGCCTGTGAGCAGCGGATGGTGAAGGCCGGTTCCGGAGCTGGCGTAGCGCCGCTTGAGGCTTTTGGCGGTGAAGTGCAAGCGATCCGTCCGAAGCAAAGCCGATCGAAATGACGAGTGAGGAAACGGCTCGCATTTCCCCGACCTTCAAGAACCGGCAAACTGGTTCCCGCAGGTCAACATTTCCTTACAGCTTTGTCCTCAATTGGCCAAGACGCGTTGCGGAGGAAAGGATATTTCCACCAGCGTACCCTCGTTCGGGGCCGAGCTGATGGCGAACTGCGCGCGATTCGCTTCCGTCATCGCTTTCGTCAACGGCAGGCCAAGGCCGGTGCCGTCGCCGCGCTTGCGGCCGCCGGTCGTGACCTGACGGAAGGGCTTCATCGCCTGGTCGAGCTCGTTGCGGGTCATTCCGACGCCCGTGTCGCGGATGCGCAGGATGACGCTGCCATTGGCCTCATAGGACGTCGACACGACGATTTGACCGCCGGACGGCGTGAAGCGGATGGCATTTGCCAGAATGTTCAGGGCGATCTGCTTGATCGATCGGTCGTCGGCGACGACCTCGGGCACGGAACCCGACAGCGAGGTGCGGATGATCACGCGCTGGCTGTTGGCTTGCGGCTGCACCAGCGACACGGCCTCGGAGACGGCCTCGTTGAGGTCCACGGAGCCGAAGTCGAGATCCATCTCGCCGGCCTCGATCTTCGAGATGTCGAGCAGATCGTTGACGATGTCGAGGACGTGCCGACCGGACCGGCCGATGTCGCCGGCATATTCGATATAGCGCGGATGGCCGATCGGGCCGAAATGCTCGCTCGCCATCATGTCGGAAAAGCCGATGATGGCGTTGAGCGGCGTGCGGATTTCGTGGCTGACCCGGGCTAGGAATTCCGTCTTGTGAGCATTTGCCGTCTCGGCGGCACGCTTGGCGTTGCGCAGTTCCTCTTCGGTCCGCTTCCACTGGGTGATGTCGCGGATGACGGCGCAGTAGCCGTTGGAAGAGGAGAGCCGGCCGATGGTCATGAACAGCGGAATGAACCCTCCGGCAGCTTCGCGGCCGATCACTTCGCGGCCATCATTGAGTACGCTTGCGACGCCGTGGCCGGAAAGGCCCTGGAGGTAGTCGATCACGGCCTTTTGGCTCTCATGGGCGAAGAGCGCGGCGAACGGCTTTCCGCGCATCTCGGCTTCGTCATAGTCGAAGAGCGCGCTTGCGGAGCGGTTCATCGTCCGGATGTCGCCGTCCTGCCCGAGGACCACGACGCCGTCGGTCGCGGTTTCCAGAATCGATCGGAGTTCGTCGATTTCCATCCGGAGCCGGCTTGCCTCTGCCGCTCTTTCCTCTTTGCGCGCCTGCTTCTCCGCTTCGCTTGCGCCGGCCGGGGTCAGCGCAAGCATCAGCGCGCTCCTTCCTTCCCATCGGATCGAATGCAGGTGAGCGCCGACCGGGATGAGCCGGCCATCCTTGCGGACCAGCGTCATCGTTCCATCCGGCTTTGCTGTGCCCGCCTCGTCTCCGAGCGCGAAGAGGGCCTCCAGGCCTCCCTCCCGCGCGAAGGCATCGAGATCGTCATATTCGGTCAGCCGCAGGAATTCCGCATTCGCATGCAGCAACTCGTCGCCGTGGTGGACCAGCAGCGCGATTGGCAGCCTGTCGAGGATCTCGCTGCTCATTGCCGCAACGGTGCGTGCGGCGGGCTCCATCGCCGCGGCAGACGCCTCGCCGGGCTGCGTCGCATCATCCTGCCCGCCCGGCGCCTTGGCGCCACTCGTCTGTTCGTCCTCCTGCGCCGCAGCCGGCGTGCTGGTCGACGGCAAGGCTTCGGCCTCGGGTCGGCTTTCGGTTTGGCCTTCCTGCGGCAGCGGACCAGGGGAGACGAAATGTTCGCCGAGCTGTCTCGCAATCTCGCGGAAGGCCGCCTGCTCGCCGCGTGTCAGCGTGCCGGTTCCCGCCGGCCGGCGCTCTTCGAGATCGATGACCTTGTCGGAGGCCGGCCGGCCGGGCGTTTCGACGACCCGCAGCGCGGGTTGTTCGCCGCGGAATGGGTCTTCCGGCGCGCCCGCCGCAGCCTCGGCCGCATCTTCGCCGCTGCTGGCGGCAGGTCCGGTGCTGGAGCCAACCGCTGCGGTCGGTTTATCGGCGCCCTTGGCCGGCACGTCGCTTGCGGCCGGCGTGGTCCTTTCCGCCCGTTCGAGCGAAAGCCCGGCCGCCTTTGCGTCCGGCACCGCGTCGGCAACCCTGACGATGCCGAAGCCGCGGAAGCCGTCGAACTCGCGCGAACGGGAATAGGTGGGAAGGGCCGCCAGATCGACCGGGACCTTGAGATTGGTCCCCTGGACCGGCCAGAAGATCGTCTTGCCCGACCAGGTATCGCGGCGATGCAGGAGCTCGTTGATCTTGTTTTCGGGATCGAGATCGTAACGGTTGGCGAGATCGGTGAAGGTCACGCCGATCACGTCGGCGGCTTTCGGGCCGACGGCTGACGCAAACTCTTCGGAGATTTCGCTGAAGCGTCCCTCGGCGTCGATCTTCCAGACGAACCGAACCGCCCGGCCGCCCGCCGCGAAGGCGAAGTCGGCGGTTTCCCCGCCACGATCCGCATCGACAGGCGGTTCGCCGGAAGCCGGCTCTGCTTCCTGCAGGATTTCCGGCTCGGCGAGATCTGCCGCGTCGGCCTTGTCCTTCTGGGCAAACTCCCCTTGCGCCGCGTCGCCGGTGCCTTCCTCGCCCGGCGCTTCGGTTTCCTTCTCGGCAGCCGTTTCCGAGACCGCGGCGGGCACGGCTTCGTCAAGCGGTGCCGCCGGCTGGTCCGTCTCCGCCGGTGTTGCGGACGAAGGAACCGCCTCTTGTGTTTCGATCGGCGCCGTAGGTGTGGCGGGGCCCGCCTGCTCCTGCGCCGCAGCGCCGGCGGCCTCCCCGGCCTCGGCTTCTTCGAGGATTGCCTCGACCACGAAAAGCAGGTGGAGCGCCGGATAGTCCGAAATCTTGCCGACCGCGGCCGGCAGGCGTCCCTTTTCCGTCGCGACGGGACGCTTGATCAGCCGGTCCTGGTCGCGCGTGACGGCCGCAACGAGCGTTCGGCGGATATCCGACGAGAGGCCAAGGCTCTCGAAGCCGCGCGAGCCGGCAATCACGGCCCCGTCACTGTCGAGCACGGCCATATGCGTGTCCGGTCCGTCGAGCCCGGCAATCATCGCCTCTGCGCGCGCCTCGGTCGAAAGCGTCTTGCCGTTGTTGGGCGCTGTGAAAAGAATTGCCTCCTCGCCGGCCCCGACGCGGATCATCTCCACGGCGGCGTTGAGCGGAAGCCGCCGGAAGCCCGATGCCATCCGGATCAGAAGCTGCCGGCGGTCTCCCGCGGTCGCGAGCTGTGCCGCGGCGGCGCGCAGCTGGCGAAGCGAAAGGTCGCTCGGATCCAGGTCGGTATCGATGAAATCGTAAACGGAAGCCGTCCCGAACAGCTTTGCGCCCTGGTCGTTGGCCCATAGCACCCGCGCGACATCCCTTGAAAAAAGGACGGATGCATCCCCCCGGGCAAAATGCTCCCGCACCCGTGCATGCACGGCAATGTCGATAAAGGGGTACTGTCTCTCGGGCATCGGCAGACCTACTGACGGATCGCTTGCGCGTTAACGCTCTATTAATACCCAGCCCGTCGGCAAGGGTCCAGCAACGGCACCGCCTCGGCAACGTCTTTCGGCGCGGAAGGTTAATGGGGGTGGGAATTGTGCAGTGCACAAGTTTATTGCAATGCACAACGAAATCGGCTATAGAACGGTCATCCATCAAAACGGCGCCTCTGAAGAGGGCCACACCAAGGAGCGCATCCAATGGCTACCAAGAAGACCGACGACGCATTTTCCCTGTCCTTCGACCCGACCAAGTTTGCCGACAGCTTCCGCGAGTTTGCCGAAAAGAGCGCCGCGCAGTCGAAGGAAGCCTACGCCAAGATGAAGACCGCTACCGAAGAGGCAGCTAAAACCGTCGAAGCGACGGTCGAGAGCGCTCAGTCGGGGACGGTCGAACTCGGTCTCAAGGCCATCGACGCGCTGCGCACCAATGCAGAAAGCTCGCTCTCGCACATGGAAGCTCTGCTCGGCGTGAAATCGCTCTCCGAACTCGTCGAACTGCAGACGGCCTTTATCCGCAAGCAGGCCGAACTTGCCGTCGAACAGGCGAAGACGATGCAGGAAGCAACACGCAAGGTCGCCGAGAACGTTGCCAAGCCCGGCAAGGAAGCCGCGGAAAAGGCGATGTCCAACCTTAAGAAGAGCTGACCGGTCGCACCGTATCGATCGGATTCCGAGCAAAGACCGGGTGGCTTGCCATCCGGTCTTTTTGCTGGATAATCTGAACTTAAGGCTTGCAAATCGGTGTGAGTGACCGTATGTGAGCCGCCAAGCGACGACCCGAATAGCATTGGCGTCGCCTGTCGAGTGCGGTTGTAGCTCAGTTGGTTAGAGCGCAGGTTTGTGGCACCTGAGGTCGGTGGTTCGAGACCACCCAACCGTACCATTTTCTTCCTTCGATCTCACACGAATATCTGGTGCTCCGCCGTCACCAGCTCCTGCAGGAACATGGCGACCGTACGCACGCGCACCAGGTCGCGGGCGCTCTCGTGATAGGTTGTCCAGTACGCGCGGCGGATCGTCGTTTCGGGCAAGAGCCGCACCAGCTCCGGATATTGCCGGGCGATATAATTGTGCAGGATGCCGATACCCGCGTCGGAGCGGACGGCCTCGGTCTGGCCGGTGGCGCTGGAGACCTCGAACGAAGCATCCCAGCTGCGCATGACTTCTGCTGAGAAGTTGAGCGACGGCGTAAAGATCAGGTCTTCGACATAACCGATCCGGCGATGTTTTTTCAGCTCTTCGATCGTCTGCGGCGTGCCGTAGCGGGCAAGATAATCTGCCGATGCGTAGAGGCCCAGTGTATAATCCGTAAGCTTGGACGAGACGAGCCGCCCCTGTTCCGGCCGCTCGATGGTGATCGCAATATCGGCCTCGCGCTGCGACAGCGAGAAGGAGCGCGGAACAGGAACGAGCTGGAGCTTCAGCTCCGGGTAACGTGCCGTGAGCCGGCCGAGGCGCGGCGCCAGGAAGGAGACGCCGAAACCATCCGGTGCGCCGATGCGCACGGTGCCCGCGATCGCCGTATCGATCCGTCCGACCTGCGACTGGGCGGCGAGCATCTCGGTTTCCATGCGCTCGGCTGCGGCAAAGAAAACTTCGCCCTCGGCGGTCAGTTCGCAGCCGTTGGGGCGCCGGATGAGGAGTTTTGTTTTCAGCGTTTCCTCGAGCGCGGTAACCCGCCGGCTGAGCGTCGCGTGATTGATCCCGAGCCGCTTCGAGGCGGCGAGTATCTGGCCCGTCCGCGCGACGGCGAGAAAGACCCTGACGTCGTCCCAGTTCATGCGAATACTTCCCAGGGCTTTAATATGCGCACAACGGTTCCTGAATTTCGGAAATTGAATTGTTGAAATCGTAGTGCGATCATGGGGCCACAATCAAGGCCAGGAGGAACACTCATGTATGAACTCGGTCATTTCATCGACGGCAAGCGCGTTGCCGGCAAGAGCGGGCGCGTCAGCAACATCTTCAACCCGGCAACGGGCGAAGTTCAGGGCACCGTGGCGCTGGCGAGCGACGCCGAGCTCGCCGCCGCCGTCGAAAGCGCCAAGGCCGCCCAGCCGAAGTGGGCCGCCACCAACCCGCAGCGCCGCGCCCGCGTCTTCATGAAGTTCGTCCAGCTCCTGAACGACAACATGGACGAGCTGGCCGAGATTCTCTCCCGCGAGCACGGCAAGACCATCGACGACGCCAAGGGCGACATCGTGCGCGGACTCGAAGTCTGCGAATTCGTCATCGGCATTCCGCACCTGCAGAAGAGCGAGTTCACCGAAGGCGCCGGTCCCGGCATCGATATGTACTCGATCCGCCAGCCGGTCGGCGTCGGCGCCGGCATCACGCCGTTCAATTTCCCCGGCATGATCCCGATGTGGATGTTCGCTCCGGCGATCGCCTGCGGCAACGCCTTCATCCTGAAGCCCTCCGAACGCGACCCCTCCGTGCCGATCCGCCTTGCAGAACTGATGATCGAGGCCGGCCTGCCAGCCGGCATCCTCAATGTCGTAAACGGTGACAAGGGCGCGGTCGATGCGATCCTGACACATCCGGATATCGCTGCCGTATCCTTCGTCGGCTCGACCCCGATCGCCCGCTACGTCTATGGCACGGCGGCGATGAACGGCAAGCGCGCGCAGTGCTTCGGCGGCGCGAAGAACCATATGGTCATCATGCCGGATGCCGATCTCGACCAGGCCGCCAACGCCCTGATCGGCGCCGGCTACGGGTCCGCCGGCGAGCGCTGCATGGCGATCTCGGTCGCCGTTCCGGTCGGCGAGGAAACCGCAAACCGGCTGATCGACAAGCTTGTGCCGATGGTCGAAAGCCTGCGTATCGGCCCCTACACCGACGAAAAGGCCGATATGGGCCCCGTCGTCACCAAGGAGGCGGAGCAGCGTATCCGCAGCCTGATCGACAGCGGCATCGAGCAGGGCGCGAAGCTCGTCGTGGACGGCCGCGATTTCAAGCTGCAGGGCTACGAGAACGGCCACTTCATCGGCGGCTGCCTCTTCGACCACGTCACGCCGGACATGGACATTTACAAGACGGAAATCTTCGGACCCGTCCTGTCGGTCGTACGCGCCAGCAACTACGAAGAGGCCCTGTCGCTGCCGATGAAGCACGAATACGGCAACGGAGTCGCCATCTATACCCGCGATGGGGATGCCGCCCGCGACTTTGCCTCCCGCATCAATATCGGCATGGTCGGGATCAACGTGCCGATCCCGGTTCCGCTCGCCTACCATTCCTTCGGCGGTTGGAAATCCTCCTCCTTCGGCGATCTCAACCAGCACGGTCCGGATTCGATCAAGTTCTGGACCCGGACCAAGACCATCACCTCCCGTTGGCCGTCAGGCATCAAGGACGGTGCCGAGTTCTCGATACCGACGATGCGGTAGCGCGAACAAAGATCTCCTCCCTCCTATTGGAGCCTCCTTCGGGGGGCTCTTTTTTGTTGCGCGAGATTCGGCAGGGAGATTATCCTCGGTTGTGGTCGATGCGAGTCGCAGGCTCGTATCGTTCGTCAGCTATGCACTGCGGTACGGAAAACCGTTGCAAGGTGCTCTAGCAGATGGCCGTTGGGGGATGGTCGTCAATATCAAGCGGCAACCTGCCGGTGAGGCGGCAGGCATCGGTTTGCAGGGGGCACCATGACCATGGCAGAGTCGTTGCCGGCACAAAATGCCGGCAAGCGCAGCTTCGGACGCGCGGCTGAGGGGGATATCCAGCGCCTCTCCTTCACAGGAAACGGCAGTGAATATTTCGGGATCTGGATCGTCAACATCCTTTTGACGATCATAACGCTCGGCATCTATTCGGCCTGGGCGAAGGTCCGCCGCAATCGTTATTTCTACGGCAACACCGTCCTGCTCGGGCGCGGGTTCGAGTATCACGCCAATGGCGAGCAGATTCTCATCGGCCGCCTGATCGTTTTCGCCTATCTGGTCCTCTACAACATCATGCTCACATTCGTGCCGCTCGTCGGTATCGGTCTCGGCCTTCTGATGCTTTTCTTCGTGCCTTGGCTTGTCGCGCGGGGCCTGCGATTCAGCGCAAGAGTGACGAGCTACCGCAATGTGCGCTTCGATTTCGTCGGCGGTGCCGGCGGCGCGTTTCTCGCCTTTATCGTCGGTCCGGTCCTGGCGGCTTTGACCCTCGGCATACTGGCGCCGCTCGCCAGCCGCTGGTCCTATCGCTATATCGGCAACAATCTGCGCTATGGACAGAAGGCGTTTTCGACCGATCCCGCTCTTGGACGGCTCTACGGAACCTGGGTTGCCCCCGCCGCGGTCCTGGTGCTGGGCATGCTGATCGCCGGCTTCTTAGTTTTTCTCGGCTTGGAATTGATCGGCTCCCTACAGGAGGAGGCCGAAGCCTCGACGGTCGGGCTCGAGGGGGTGGCCATCCTGCTGACCGCGTTCGGTTCCGTCCTTGTCTACTCCATGTTCGGCGTGGCTGCGCTCATCTACCATGCTGGGGTGCGCAACGTCGCCTGGTGCGCCACCGCTTTCGACGGCAGGCACCGGTTGCTGAGCGACCTGTCGCGCCTGCGCTACACCTGGATCGCCGTCTCCAACCTGATCGTCACGCTTGTTACGCTCGGCCTGATGCGGCCCTGGGCGGCAGTGAGAATGGCGCGCTACGTCAACGAGCATACAGGCGTGCGCTTCGAAGGAGATGTCGGCGAACTCTTCTCGCAGATTACACAGGAAGGCTCGGCGGTCGGGGCCGAATTCATGGATATGGAAGGATTCGACTTTGGCTTTTGACGGCACAACGATCGCTTCAGGCGAGTGGCATGCACCGGGATCGAGCCGCTCCCTTCCCGCAAGCCTCGTCGAGCAAGCAGGGCGCCTCGTCGTGCACGGAGAAAGCGGCGGCGAGCTCGCGGGCGGCATCCTGCACTCGATCGAAATATCTCCCCGGGTCGGCCGCATTCCGCGCCGGGTCACCTTTCCGGACGGATCCCTGTTCGAGACTGAGGACAATGACGCGGTCGACCGGTTCCTGGCCGGGAAAGGTCGCGCCCGCGAGGGAGCGGTCCACCGCCTGGAGCGCTTCCATCCGCGGCTGATCGCCTTCGTCGCCGCCGCGATCCTGCTTGGCGCGCTGATTTATCGCTCGGCACTGCCCTTGCTGGTGGAGGTTGCCATCGCCGTCACGCCCCCGGTCGTGCCGAATATCATGTCGGCCAGCGCCCTGGAGACGATGGATCGGACCCTGCTGGACAAGTCGAAGCTCGACGAGGCGAGGCGCAACAGGATCGTGGAAGGTTTCCGCCGCATCGCGTCACAATCGGCACGGGGAGAGGCGGGCTATACGCTCCACTTCCGCGGAGGCGGCGCGCTCGGTCCGAACGCCTTCGCCCTGCCTGACGGAACTCTGATCCTTACCGACGAACTCGTGGAACTCGCGGGCGAAGATACCGAGATGATCCTCGGCGTGCTTGCCCATGAAATCGGCCATGTCGAGCACAATCACAGCCTCCGGCAGATCTATCGAGCCGCCGGAGTCACCGCGCTCATCATGCTTGTCGCCGGCGACATCGGATCGGGAGTCGAGGAAGTGCTGGTGCAGGGCGGCGGTCTCCTCGCACTTTCCTACTCACGCTCCGCAGAGGCGGAAGCGGACAGGCACTCCGTCGAGCTCATGATGAAGGCGGGTTTCGATCCGACCGCGATCGCCCGTTTCTTCGAACTGCTCGAAACGAAGCTCGACGACCGGGGTGGAGCGAGCATCTTTTCCACTCATCCCTCGACGCCGGAGCGGCGTAAGGTGATCCTGGACTGGATCGGCGCGTTCGACGAACGTAAATAAGGAGCACTCCGCCGGCGCAGACGAAAACGGCGGGCACTCGCCCGCCGCCGTCGCATATATCTGGCGTGTACGCGTCAATCCTGCGGGCCGTCGTTGTAGCCGACCTTGTCGACGAGTTCCGAGGCCTTCTTGCGGTTTGCCGCAATCTCGGCGAGCGGCAGCGTGTCCGGCTTGATCTCACCGAAGGACTTGACGACTTCCGACGGTTCGGCTCCCGGCAGCACCGGGTACTCGAAGACCTGTTCGGCATAGATCTTCTGCGCTTCGCCTGCGGACAGGAATTCCATGAGCTTCAGGGCATTCTCCTTGTTCGGCGCGTTCTTGGCGAGCGCCATGCCGGAGATGTTCACATGCGTGCCCCGGTCCTTCGAATTCGGGAAGAGAACCTTGATCGCCGAGGCCCATTCCTTCTGTTCGGGCTCCTTCTCGTTGGTGATCATCAGTCCGACATAGTAGCTGTTGCCGAGCGCTATGTCGCATTCGCCGGCGAAGATCGCCTTGGCCTGGTCCCGGTCGCCGCCGTCCGGCTTCCTGGCCAGATTGTTCCTGAGCCCCGTCAGCCATTTCTCCGCTTCGGCTTCACCGTGGTGGGCGATCATGGAAGCGAACAGGCCGATATTGTAGGAGTGCTGGCCGTCGCGGGTGCAGATCTTGCCCTTCCACTTCGGGTCGGCGAGTTCCTCATAGGTAATGTCGTCTTGTGCGACGCGCTCCTTGGAGGCGTAGACGACGCGGCCCCGCGTCGTCAGACCGAACCAGTTGCCTTCGGGGTCGCGAAAATGGTCGGGAATGTCCTTGTTGATGGTTTCGTTGACCACCGGCTGCGTCACGCCCGCATCCTTCGCTTCGGTCAGGCGGCTGATATCCACGGTCAGGATCACGTCGGCAGGAGAGTTGGCGCCTTCGGCCTGGATGCGCTCGACAAGACCCTTGTCGAGGAAGAGCACGTTGGTCGAAATGCCGGTCTTCTTCGTGAAGGCGTCCAATAGCGGCTGAATGAGGTCCGGCTGCCGGTAGGAGTAGATGTTGACCTCCCCATCGGCGCGGACAGGCGCCGTAGAGGCAAGAAATGTCGCCGCCACGGACAACGCGCCGATCAGCGCTTTCGAAATATGCATGGTGTTCTCTCCTTTTTCGTGTTTTAAACTTAACTAACTCAATCATATTTCTGCCGCCAGCAGGCGCGCCAGTCAACAGCGAAACGGTGAAGAGATAACCTTCGTGAACTTTTCCACTTTTTGGAATTGTTCCAAACTACGATCCGTCCTATATGATGAGGCACGAATTTATCGAATCCGGAGCGAAAAATGCGTCTGACGAAGCAAACCAACTACGCAGTACGCATGTTGATGTACTGCGCTGCGAACGGCGAGAAGCTCAGCCGCATTCCCGAGATCGCCAGGGCTTACGGCGTTTCCGAACTGTTCCTTTTCAAGATCCTGCAGCCGTTGACGAAAGCCGGCCTGGTTGAGACCGTGCGCGGCCGTAACGGCGGTGTCCGACTGCCGAAACCGGCGTCGGAGATCACCCTCTTCGACGTCGTGAAGGTGACGGAAGACAGTTTCGCCATGGCGGAGTGCTTCGAGGCGGGCGAGATCGACTGCCCGCTGGTGGATAGCTGCGGCCTCAATGCCGCGCTGCGCAAGGCGCTGAACGCCTTTTTTGAAGTGCTTCAGGGGTACACGATCGACGACCTGGTCAAGGCCCGGCCGCAGATCAACTTCCTCCTGGGCCTGGAAGAGACCGCGCGTCCGCAGACGTCGGCTGCCTGATCTGCCCTCGCCGCCGATTGTTGGAGAGGGTCGAGGAAAACCGCGTGCGGTTTTCCGCCCCCGTCTCATTCTTTGGAGTCGATCACGGTTGCGAGATCGATCCCGGCGATCAAATGACAGAAATCGATGCCTTGCGGCGGTCTTTGCGCGTCTGACGGGAACCGCGGCGCTTTAGATCACGATGATTTCAGGTCGGGTCGAGCTGAAATCATGACCGTTATCGATTCTAACCGGATTGCGGGCGGAAAACCGCACACATGTTTCCTCATCTAATCCCGGCTGCGAGAGAAAGCCAGGGATTGTAGCGCACGCTCTATTTGCGGAAGAATTTTTCGCATAGACAAAATTCCGAAGTGACTTATTGCATTGCGACGCCAAATGTCGTTCCATCCGGCCTTGACCGGGTGTAAACGTCACGCCGTGTCGGGTAAATTACGAGAACAAAAACAAATCTGGGAAGCAAGCTCATGAGAAAGCTCACTACTCTTTTAGCAGCGACGGCGCTTGCCACGCTGATGGCCGGCACCGCCTGGTCGAAAACGTTCGTCTTCTGCTCGGAAGGTTCGCCGGAAGGCTTCGATCCCGGCCTCTATACGGCCGGCACGACGTTCGACGCTGCCGCGCACACCGTTTACAGCCGCCTTCTCGAGTTCAAGAAGGGCACGACCGAGACCGAGCCCGGGCTCGCCGAAAGCTGGACGATCTCCGACGATGGCCTCGAATACACCTTCAAGCTGCGTCCCGGCGTCAAGTTCCAGACCACCGAGTTCTTCACCCCGACCCGTGAACTGAACGCCGACGATGTGGTCTTTTCGATCGAACGCCAGTGGAAATCCGACCATCCGTGGCACGGCTACGTGACCGGCGGTTCCTGGGAGTATTTCGCCGGCATGGGGCTGCCGGAACTGCTCGAGTCGGTCGAGAAGGTCGACGACATGACCGTCAAGATCAAGCTGAAGCGCAAGGAAGCGCCGTTCCTCGCCAATCTTGCCATGCCCTTCGCTTCGATCATGTCGAAGGAATATGCCGACAAGCTGCAGGCCGAAGGCAAGATGAACCAGCTCAACCAGATGCCGCTCGGCACCGGTCCTTTCGCCTTTGTCGGCTATCAGCAGGACGCGGTGATCCGCTACAAGGCTCATCCGGACTTCTGGGGCGGAAAACAGAAGATCGACGACCTGGTCTTCGCGATCACGACGGATGCGGCCGTTCGCTTCCAGAAGCTGCAGGCCGGCGAATGCCACCTGATGCCCTACCCGAACGCGGCCGACGTGGAAGCCATGAAGGCCGATCCGAATCTCAAGGTGATGGAGCAGGCCGGCCTCAACGTCGCTTATCTGGCCTACAACACGACGCAGGCTCCCTTTGACAAAGTCGAAGTCCGTAAGGCGCTGAACAAGGCAATCAACAAGCAGGCGATCGTCGACGCCGTCTTCCAGGGCCAGGCCACGCCGGCGACCAATCCGATCCCGCCGACGATGTGGTCGTACAACGAGCACATCGAAGACGACACCTACGATCCGGACGCCGCCAAGAAGATGCTCGAGGACGCCGGCGTCAAGGACCTTTCGATGAAGGTCTGGGCAATGCCGGTGGCACGTCCCTACATGCTGAACGCCCGTCGCGCCGCCGAGCTGATGCAGGCGGACTTCGCCAAGGTCGGCGTCAAGGTCGAAATCGTATCCTACGAG
The DNA here is from genome assembly GCF_000427465.1 of Sinorhizobium arboris LMG 14919. Taxonomy (NCBI): domain Bacteria; kingdom Pseudomonadati; phylum Pseudomonadota; class Alphaproteobacteria; order Hyphomicrobiales; family Rhizobiaceae; genus Sinorhizobium; species Sinorhizobium arboris. Next base: position 464,995 of record NZ_ATYB01000014.1, read on the forward strand.
TGGGCCGAATATCTCGAGAAGTCCAAGGCCAAGGACCGCGACGGTGCGGTGATCCTGGGCTGGACGGGTGACAATGGCGACCCGGACAACTTCCTCGATACGCTGCTCGGTTGCGACGCCGTCGGCGGCAACAACCGCGCACAGTGGTGCAACCAGGAGTTCGACGACCTCGTCACGAAGGCGAAGGAAGCATCCGACGTGGCAGAGCGCACCAAGCTCTACGAGGAGGCGCAGGTCGTCTTCAAGCGTGAAGCCCCCTGGGCGACGCTCGACCACTCGCTCTCCATCGTCCCGATGCGCAAGAATGTCGAAGGCTTCGTCCAGAGCCCGCTCGGCGACTTTGCTTTCGACGGCGTTGATATTGTAGAGTAATCTTATCGACTGATCCGAAGGGGGCGTTTGCCGCTGGCGAGCGCCCCTCTTCCTTTTTGCCGGTGCCGCCGCATGCGGTCACGTTCGGCATGAGGTTTGACTATGTTCCGATTCCTTCTGGGGCGTTTGGCAGTGCTGATTCCGACTTTCATCGGGGTCTCTATCATCGCCTTCTCCTTCATCCGCCTGCTTCCTGGCGATCCCGTGGCGCTGCTTTCCGGTGAAAGGGTGATGTCGCCGGAACGGCACGCCGAGATTTCCCGCCAATTGGGCTTCGACCGCCCCATCGTCATGCAGTACCTGGATTATCTCTGGGGCGTTCTGCAGGGCGATTTCGGAACGTCGATCGTCACCAAGAAACCCGTCATCGACCAGTTCCTGGAGCTCTTCCCGGCAACCGTCGAGCTGTCGGTCTGCGCCATCATCTTCGCGGTCGTCATCGGCATCCCCGCTGGCGTCGTCGCGGCTGTCAAGCGCGGGTCCATTTTCGACCAGATCATCATGGGCACCGCGCTCGTCGGCTTCTCAATGCCGATTTTCTGGTGGGGCCTGCTGCTGATCATCGTCGTTTCCGGGATCCTGCAATGGACGCCCGTGTCCGGTCGCATATCGCTGATGTTCTTCTTTCCGTCCGTCACCGGCTTCATGCTGATCGACTCGCTGTTGTCGGGGCAGGAGGGGGCGTTCCAGTCGGCCTTCAATCACCTCATCCTGCCGACGATCGTTCTCGGTACCATTCCGCTCGCCGTCATCGCGCGCCAGACCCGCTCGGCGATGCTCGAGGTGCTTTCCGAGGACTATGTGCGCACCGCGCGTGCCAAGGGGCTCTCCACCTTCCGGGTGGTCGGCATTCATGCGCTCCGCAACGCGATGATCCCCGTCGTCACCACCATCGGCCTGCAGATTGGTGTGATGCTGGCGGGCGCGATCCTGACGGAGACGATCTTCTCCTGGCCCGGCATCGGCAAGTGGATGGTCGATTCCGTGTTCCGGCGCGACTATGCCGTCATTCAGGGCGGACTCCTGATCATAGCCGCGGTCATCATGCTGGTGAACCTCGCCGTGGATCTGCTCTACGGCCTCATCAACCCCCGCATCCGGCACTGAGGAGGGCGATATGACCGAAGTCACCGCAACAACCGCCATGTCGACCGATCCGACGCGCCGGGCGCGTCTTGCCGAATTCTGGTACTATTTCTCGGAGAATCGAGGTGCCGTCATCGGCCTCTTCTTCTTCCTGTTCCTGGTGCTGCTGGCCATTTTCGCTCCACTCGTGGCACCCCATAACCCGACCATTCAGTTCCGCGAGGCGGTGCTGCTCCCGCCCGTCTGGCAGGAAGGCGGCCGCGCGACGTTCCTGCTTGGCACCGACGCGGTCGGCCGCGACATGCTCTCCCGTCTCATCTACGGCACACGGTTTTCGCTCTTCGTCGGCGTCATCGTGACCATACTGTCCCTGACGGGCGGCATCCTGGTCGGCGTGATCGCCGGCTATTTCCGCGGATGGATCGACACGTTCATCATGCGGATCATGGACATCATCCTGGCCTTCCCGTCGCTGCTGTTGGCGCTCGTCCTGGTGGCGGTGCTGGGGCCGGGTCTCACCAATGCGATGATCGCAATCGCGCTGGTTTTCCAGCCGCATTTCGTTCGCCTGACGCGAGCGGCGGTGATGACGGAGAAGACGCGCGACTATGTCGTGGCGGCGAAGGTCGCCGGAGCCGGGCACGCAAGGCTGATGTTCAGGACGATCCTGCCGAACTGCATGGCGCCGCTGATCGTTCAGGCGACGCTGTCCTTTTCGAGCGCGATCCTCGATGCCGCGGCGCTCGGCTTCCTGGGCATGGGCGCGCAGCCGCCGACGCCGGAATGGGGAACGATGCTCGCGGAAGCGCGCGAATTCATCCTGCGCGCCTGGTGGGTCGTCACGCTGCCCGGTCTCGCCATTCTCGCGACCGTTCTGGCAATCAATCTGATGGGCGACGGCCTGCGCGACGCTCTCGACCCGAAGCTGAAGAGGTCCTGACATGGCGCTTCTCGAAATTGAAAACCTCGTCGTCGAATTCCAGACGGCATCCGGGCCCTTCCGGGCCGTCGACGGCGTCTCTCTCACGGTGCATGAGGGCGAGGTCCTGGCCATCGTCGGGGAATCCGGCTCGGGCAAATCCGTTTCCATGCTTGCGGCGATGGGCCTTCTGCCCTGGACCGCCAAGGTGACCGCGGACAAGCTCGCCTTCAACGGACGGGATCTCATGAAGATGTCGGCCGCCGACCGTCGCAAGATCGTCGGCAAGGACATTGCGATGATCTTTCAGGAGCCCATCGCCAGCCTCAATCCATGCTTCACGGTCGGTTTCCAGATCGAGGAAGTGCTGCGCATCCATATGGGCCTCGATCGGGCCGCGCGGCGCAGTCGCGCGATCGAACTTTTCGAGGCGGTCGGCATTCCCGACCCGGCCGAGCGCCTCAGGCACTTTCCGCACCAGATGTCTGGCGGACAGTGCCAGCGCGTGATGATCGCCATCGCGCTTGCCTGCAATCCGAAACTGCTCATCGCCGACGAGCCGACGACCGCACTTGACGTGACGATCCAGAAACAGATCCTCGACCTCCTGATGAAGCTGCAGCAGGAGTACCGCATGGGCCTCATCATGATCACCCATAACATGGGCGTCGTGGCGGAGACGGCGGATCGCGTCATCGTGCAGTATAAAGGCCGCAAGATCGAAGAGGCAGATGTCCTCTCGTTGTTCGAGTCACCGAAGAGCAATTACACCCGCGCGCTCCTCTCGGCCCTGCCGGAGAATGCGACGGGGGATCGGTTGCCGACGATTTCCGAACTTTTCAATGAGCAACAGATGCTCGAGGGAGCTGCTCGATGACCCATGTTCTCGAAGCCCGCAACCTGGTGCGCGACTATCACATTCCCGGCAACCTGTTCCGCAAGGCGCGCACCGTTCACGCGCTGAAGGGCGTAAGCTTTACGGTCGATGAAGGCAAGACGCTCGCGATCGTCGGCGAAAGCGGCTGCGGCAAGTCCACGCTCGGGCGCATCATCACGCTTATCGATCCTGCGACCTCGGGAGAGCTGTTGATCGACGGCAGGAAGGTCGACATCGCCCGCGAGGGGCTGACGGCGGAGATGCGCCGCAAGGTTCAGATCATCTTTCAGAACCCTTACGGCTCTCTCAACCCCCGCCAGAAGATCGGCGATATTCTCGCGGAACCGCTCATCATCAACACCAAAGTCCCGGCAGACGAACGCCGCGACCGGGCCATGGCGATGTTGAAGAAGGTCGGGCTCGAGGAAAAGCATTACAACCGCTATCCGCACATGTTCTCCGGCGGCCAGCGGCAGCGCATCGCGATCGCCCGCGCCCTGATGCTCAATCCCAAGCTTCTTGTTCTGGATGAGCCGGTTTCGGCGCTCGACCTTTCCGTCCAGGCACAGGTTCTGAACCTGCTCGCCGATCTGCAGGACGAGTTCAAGCTGACCTATGTCTTCATCAGTCACGATTTGTCGGTGGTACGCTATATCGCCGACGACGTCATGGTGATGTATTACGGTGAAGCGGTCGAGTATGGCAGCCGGGACGCGGTATTCTCCGATCCGCAGCACGACTATACCAAGACCTTGTTCGCGGCGACGCCGCGGGCGGACGTCGCCAGCATCAAGGCCCGGCTCGCCCGGAAGAATGCCGCCTGAGCAGATAATGCATATCGCGCGAATGCCGTGCAGCGGTGTTGGGAGCGGACGGTTGGCGGCCGGCTTGTTGGCGTTCTCGCCGCAGTCGTGTAGAGCTTCCCTGCCACCGTCCGAACCGGCGGCAGCAACCGCTCTCGCCGGCAGACTCCTGTTCGGCTCAATACCAGGATGAGGATTATGGAAATTAAGCGTTTCGAAAGCGGCTCGCGGATGAGCCAGGCCGTGGTCTACAACAACACGGTCTATCTCGCCGGCCAGGTCGGCAATGCCGGCGACGATGTCGTCACCCAGACGAAACAGGCGCTGGCGGAGGTGGATCGTCTGCTGGCGCTCGCAGGCACGGACAAGACGCGCATTCTTTCCGCGACCGTTTGGCTTGCGGACATGGCGGATTTCGCCAAGATGAACTCGGTCTGGGACGCCTGGGTGCCACAGGGCCACGCCCCGGCCCGCGCGACCGGCGAAGCGAAACTGGCGACCCCTGAATATCTCGTCGAAGTCATCGTGACGGCTGCTCTCTAAGCCGTTTCACGCAAGCGGATATACGCTCCACCTTCTCCGCCGTCGGCCCCTGGGCCGGCGGCGTTTTGCTGCGGGTCCGCACCGCCTGTTGCGCAGGAACGATTTTCGCAGTTGCGGCGTTTATCGGTGCGTTCCGCAATGGAGGACAGGACATGCTTTACCGGGTGCCACGGCTCGTCGCGTCGGCGCTTGCCGTGCTGGTGCCTGGTATGGGTTTCTTCCCGCGGACGCCGGAAGACGTGGGCTACACATTGCTGATCATCATCGGGGGGCTTGGTCTGCTTTCCGCCGCGCGCTACCTGTTCCCGCTCCAGCAATATTGAGCACGCGGGCGTCCTGCGGTGGAGTGCGCCATCTTCGTCCTGCATCCGCGAACGAACTGTTTGCCGCACGAGCGTTTGAGAGGTAGTTGCCGATGGACATAGCTGGGCGGACGACGGCCGAGCGTCGACGAAAGCGCGAAGCGGAGAGGGAAATCGCGCTGGCAGAGGCATCGGAGATCGTCGCCCGAACACGTGACAGCATCGATCTTGCCAGCACATGGAGCGTCATCGGTCTGTTCGTGATCGCCTGCGCGGCAGTCGTCTATACGATGGAAGCGATCCTCTTGCCGATCACGCTTGCCGTCGTCATCGGCATCGTTCTCGGCCGCGCTGCCGATGAACTGACCCGGTTCGGGCTTCCGCCCATGTTCGGCGGCCTTTTGCTGGCGCTTCTCTTTCTGCTTGGCCTTTCATACCTGGTCAATGCCATTCTCTGGCCGATTACCGAGGTCGCGCGCGAGGCACCGCGACTGGTCGAAGGTCTCATGGAACGGATACTGCCTTACCTGCAGCGCTTCGAATGGGTCAACGCAGCGCTTGCCCGCGGCACCGGAGAAGAGGCTTTTGCCGACGTCATCGTCAAGAATGCCGGACCATTGATCGGGGGCGCGGCGGCCAGCCTGACGCCCGCTTTGGTGCAGACCCTGATCTTCCTGGCCGCGCTCGTGCTGTTTCTGCTCGGGCGCGTTCAGCTGCGCAGCACGATCATCCTCGCTTTTCCCAGCCGCGAAGGTCGCTTGAGCGCGATCCGGGTCATGAACGCCCTCGAGGATGCGCTTGCGCATTATTTCTCGACTGCCAGCCTGATCTACTTGGCGCTGGGTGCCGTGACCATGGTCGTAGCGCTCGTCGGTGGATTGGCGATGCCGCCGCTCTGGGGGCTGTTCGCCTTCGTCTCGAGCTTCATTCCCTATCTCGGCGTCACCTTCATGACATTGTCGCTGCTCGTGGGCGGGCTGATGACCCATGATGCGCTCATCGTGGCGATCGCGCCAGCGGCTGCCTTCTTCATCGTTCACCTGGCAATGGAAAACCTGCTGGTGCCCGCCGTCCTCGGCCATCGCTTCGACATCAATCCATTTCTGATTTTCGTAGCGATCATCTTCTGGACATGGATGTGGGGCGCAGTCGGCGCGATCCTCGCGTTTCCGCTGTCGCTGATCGCGATGATCATATTCGAACAGGTCCTCCTGCCGGCGCCGGAACGCCAGTTGCCGGGCTGACCGGTCGGCAAGCTGGAGTTTAGACCAGAGCCTTTCAGTATTTCACCGGAATGCGCTACCTTTTGAAGCTACGCGCTTCCGTTCGGAAACCGTCCGGTCAACTCGTTCCGGCTTGCGCATGCTCGTCGAAGAAGAGGGCCTGGCTGATCAGCGCCTTTACGGTTTCCGGGTTGAACGGTTTGGTCACCAGAAAGGCCGGTTCGGGTTTCTTGCCGGTCAACAGCCGTTCGGGGAAGGCAGTGATGAAGATGACCGGGACGGCCGCCCGCGTCAGGATGTCGTTGACCGCGTCGATGCCTGAACTGCCATCGGCCAGCTGGATATCCGCAAGCACCATCTTCGGCAACGTCTTGTTGTAAAGGTTAAGCGCTTCGCCGCGCGTCCGCGCGATCCCGGTGACCCGGTGACCGAGGCTTGTGACCATGTCCTCGATGTCCAGCGCGATGAGAGGCTCATCCTCGATGATCATCACGTCGGTTGCGATCTGGCGCGAAATTTCCTCCGACGCGTTGGTTAGCAGCTTACCGAATGCGCCCTGGTCGAGCCCCATGATTTCTGCCGCCTCGCCGGTCGAGAAACCTTCGAGGGCGACGAGCAGGAACGCCTGCCGTTGCGGAGGCGCGATGAGAGAGAGATTGGACGCGGCTCTCTGCTCCCATGCGAAGGGTGAGGCGAACTGGGAACGGTCGATCTTGACCTTTCCGAACAGGGAACAGAACAGCTTGTAAAGGCTGATGCGGTCGTTCGACGCGGCTGGGAAAAGCCCTATATCGTCGATCAGCGCTTCGAGCACGGCAGCGACATAGGCATCGCCGGCCGCTTGCGAGCCCGTGACGGCACGCGCGTAACGCCGAAGATAAGGGAGGTGGGGCGCAATCCTTGTGGAAAGTGGCATTTAGACCTTCCTAAACTATTGTGCATATGGTCCTGTCTTGCCGACGACGCGCAGCAGGATACGTCAACGTTTTGAGCACGTCTTTCGGTTAATGGAAAGCCTTGAGAAATAGTCATGGCAAAAGAATCGAGCGCGACCGGCCGCGCGACTTTGGATGGGGCCGGACAAGGCTGAAACTTGCGGGGACGGAAAGCGCCACATCGGTGACTGCGCGTCTGAAACGCCGCGGAACCGCGGCCCGCACGGAACGGGAAGATGAAGAAGTCCTCAAAGAAAGGCGACACCCCGGCGGGAGCTGCCCGCGCCGGAGCCACGCAACCTCACGGTCAAATCGCTTCGAAGCTGAAGGCACTCTATCGGGCGGTGGAGCAAGAACCTGTGCCACAGCACTTTGTGGACCTCCTGCACCGTCTGGACGAGGCCGAAGGACAAAAGACGAAGCGCCAGGCCCGCGAATGACGCCGCGGCGTCCCACGTCAATCAGCCGCTGATAAGACGAGCCGCGCTGGCGGAAGCGCGGCTCATATGGCTATCCGTCTCAGCAGCGCGCGGTATAGCGGCGGCCGTAGCGGTCGCGATAGACGCAATAGCCGGGCTCGTTCGCACGACCGATAAGGGCGCCGGCGACACCGCCGACAGCGGCGCCAACCGCAGCTCCCCTGACATCATTCGATATGGCACCGCCGATGATACCGCCGGAGGCAGCGCCGATTGCCGCACCGCGTTCCGTTTGCGTGCAGGCAGCCAAGGGAAGAATCAGGCTTGCGACGACGAGTAGCTTCTTCATGACGCGTTCCTATTCACGGTTGTTGCAAAACTGCTGGAGATGCCGAGCACAATCTTCGGCGAATATGCGCAGCGAGAGCATGGCGCAGCCGCTGCGACAGTCCTTTGAGCGTCGTTTCCCGCTGGAGGGGTGGTTACGACAGGCGCCGCTAAGGCTCGCATTTCCATCTCCCATGGATGCCGCCGCCGCGGCGCTTGTTATTGTCGCCAAAACGCCGATTGACGCCTTTTGTTCCGCGCGGCAGGACGCCGGTGCGCATGCCTGTTGCCGGACGGGAGCGTAGCGACCGTCATTTATGCGAGTCGCGTTCCACCCGATCCAGAGTATCGAGCAGAGCCTGGATCCGCTTGTTGTACTTTTCCTCGGAGTGCCGCTGAAGGTCGCGCATCGTCCTGCCGATATGCAGATTCCGGTTGCGCAGATCCGCCCGGTGGCGGCCGGCCTCGTTTACTGTTTTCCATATATGTCGCGAGGGCATCTTCATCGTCTTCCAGGAAATTCTTTCATTGCGAACAACGCCAAGCGCTTTCGAAGGTTCCTGCTGCCTGCCTGCGAAATATAATCTCGTTCTATTTGCGGTTTTCTTGGTGAATCAATGCTTTCCACAAGGCCGAACATCTTCGCGCGCCGGGGCGGAGGGCTGATCCGGGAACAAAGGCGCGCCGGCACGCGTTTCGATTTCGGTAGCGCAGACAAGGAGATAGCAGATGCTCTATTACGCTCTCGTGTTTCTGATCGTCGCGATCATCGCCGGCGTGCTCGGCTTCGGCGGGATTGCCGGCGCTTCAGCGGGGATAGCGCAGGTCCTGTTCTTCCTGTTCCTCATATTCCTCGTCATTTCGCTCGTTGCGGGTCTCATCCGCCGAACGTGAATCTCCAGGGCGGCGCCTGCCGCCGGAACCGTTGTCGATCGATAGGGGTGGAGCTCTCGTCTCCACCCCTTTCCAGTTGCGATGTGAAGCTCTGTTCCCTTGCCCCGGCGAATGCGCTTGGCTATTCATGCGAATACCCGCCGCGGATGTCAGGACAGCCACTCCCATGAAATCCTTGGAAAATGACGTCGTGAAGGGTGACGCGGCAGGCGGTTGACCGGATAGGAGAGCATCTGCACATGAAGACGGACGTAGTGGTTCTCGGTGCCGGCATTGTTGGCATTTCCTGTGCGATCCACCTGGCTCGACGGGGAAGGTCGGTGGTGCTTCTGGACCGGCGTGGTCCGGGGGAGGAGACGTCCTACGGCAATGCCGGTCTGATCCAGCGCGAGGGCGTTTTTCCCTACGGCTTTCCGCACAATTTCGGCGCGCTTTTCCGCTACGCCCTGAACAACACGATAGATGCCAGCTATCACTTCCGTGCGCTGCCCAGCCTGGTGCCGTTCCTCGCGCGCTACTGGTGGCACTCGGGCTTCACCCAGCACCAGAAGATCGCCCATCTTTATGCTCCGCTTATCGAGCATTCGATCGCGGAACATCAGGAGCTGATCGACGCATCCGGGGCTGGCGACCTCATTCGCAAAGACGGCTGGATGAAGGTTTTCCGCACCGAAAAGGAGCGGGACGCGGCCTTTAAGGATGCCGAGCAGCTTTCGGCCGGATTCGGGGTCAATCACCAGAAGCTTTCGACCAGCGAGTTGAAAACCATCGAACCATCCATCCAGGTCGAACTCGCCGGCGGTCTGCGCTGGACCGATCCGTGGTCGATCCGCGATCCGCACAGCCTGAACAAGGCGTATCTCACGTACTTCCAGTCGCTCGGCGGCCGGCTCGTCTCCGGCGATGCGGCGACGCTGGAGCATATTTTGGAAGGAGCGGGCTGGCGTGTCGCGACACCGGACGGCCCGCTGCAGACCCGGGAGGTCGTCGTCGCGCTCGGTCCCTGGGCCGACACGGTCACGCGCAAGCTTGGCTACCATTTCCCGCTTGCAGTGAAGCGCGGCTACCACATGCATTACGGCACCAGGGAAGGCGCTCAGCTCAATAATTGGGTGCTCGACGCGGAGAAGGGTTATTTCCTGGCGCCGATGCTGCGCGGCGTCCGGCTGACGACCGGTGCAGAATTTGCGCTGCGCGACGCGCCGAAAACACCGGTTCAGCTGACGCGGGCCGAGCGGGTCGCTCGCGAATTCTTTCCGCTTGCCGAGCGGCGCGACGAGGAGCCCTGGATGGGCGCGCGCCCCTGCACGCCCGACATGATGCCCATCATCGGCAAGGCTCCGCGGCACGAGGGTCTCTGGTTCGCCTTCGGGCACGCGCATCACGGCATGACGCTCGGCCCGGTCACCGGCCGGGCGCTGGCCGAGGCGATGACGGGCGAGAGGCCGGTGATCGACATCGCGCCGTACCGGCCCGAGCGCTTCCTCGCGTAGCTTTTTCCGTCTGGCGCCGGAACCAACCGGCGCCTCGCGTGTTTCTCCTGCGGCTGACCACGAGGGACGGCCCGCTCGGGCTTTGCCCGGCGGAGGGAGGAGTTTCAAACACAATGAGCAAGCAGACGGTGGAGTTTGCCGGCGAAGCCGTCGGCGCGCTGATACCCGAGAACGGCCGGCTGCGGTTCATGGCCGTAAAGTTCAGCGTCTGGTCCCTGGAGGGCCGGCTGTTCGCGACGCCGGAGGAAGCCCGCAAGGCCGTGGCCGTCATTCACGGACTGAAGGAAGGTCCGCCGGTCTTCGGTACCCGTCCGCTGCCCTTGGGCGGGTATGAAACAACCCCTATTTCCGAACTGCGGTGACGGGGCCGCTCCCGGCAGCACCGATTCACGATCGCGTGCATCATCCCGGAGCCGGTCCGTCTCCGGCATCTTCATTCTTCTGCGGCGCAGCGTCCGCGTGGTAGAATTCGTCCGGTGCCTTCCACTGCAGTGCCACCTCCAGCCGTCCCAGGACAAAGAGCACGACGAGACTCGCTGCGGCGGCGAAGGCCGCGATCAGCCAAAAGCCGAAGCCGACCGAGAGGCCGACGGCTCCGGCAAGCCACATGCCGGCGCCGGTCGTCAGCCCTTTCACTTCACCCTTGGAAAACACGATCATCCCGGCGGCAAGAAAGGCAACGCCCGCCGTTACGGCCTCGACGACCCGAATGGGATCGATGCGTACCTCGGGGCCGGAAAGGCTTTTCATGTGCACGCTTTCGATGGCGACCACGGCGAAGATCGCGGAGGCGAGGCTGACGAGAATATGGGTCCTGAGGCCCGCCGGCCGCTGCCGCTTTTCCCGCTCGACGCCAATCGCTGCGCCGAGCAGGAGGGCGCCGAAGAGGCGTGCGAATATCACCGTATAGGGTGTTTGTGTATCGACAAGGATATCGGCAACGATTTCGTTCATGAAAGACGAACCCGCTTGGACACTCGGCCCCCTAGGTCACGATGATTTCAGGTCTCGTCGAGCTAAAATCATGAACGTGATCGATTCAAATAGGTCAATGCGGGACGCGGGCGGATAACCGCCCACGCCTTCCTCCTCCCCTTTACAGCGCCGCGCGTCTTATCAGACGCGCAAAGGTCGCAGCAGCACTTTGATCTGCTGCATGTTTTCGCCCTTCAATCGATTTGGATTAAAGGAAACATGCAGTAGCCGAAATCGGCCGGCCGGGCATGAATCGAAGAAGAGCGGGATGTGGCGGCCTGCCGCCTTCATCCCGCTCGAAAGGGCATTCGTCGGACTACTGCGCCGGAGTCGTCTGCGGCTGAGCCGGCGTGGCCGGAGCTGCCGGCGGTTGCGTCTCGGGTGCTGCAGGCGTCTGCGTCTCAGGCGCTGCCGGGGCTGTCGTTCCTCCGGCGGGCGGCGTCGCCTGATCGGTCGGCGCGGGTTGGCCAGGTGTCGTATCGGGCGCAGTCGTCTCGGACTGGCTCGGCGCGACCGGCTCGTTCTCGGCGTCCCTGGTCAGCTCTGCCGGTAGCCAGGCGATCAGCGCGAGTATCAGACCGGCGAGAATGATGACCAGCAACGGCCAGGTGCTGCGGCGCGATCTGACCACGGGCGTTTCCGGATCCCGCGGCGTCGGCTGACCGGTGGCAGGATCGAGCGGCGGTTTCTCCCTCAATTCTTCGTGCGGGTTCATGGCGTACATCCTTTCTGTCCGTCACCCCTCCTGCAATCGCCTTTGCATATCCCCAAATCGGCACGACCCAAGGGGGCTCCGTACCACCGCAAGTTAAATTGCGACCTCGCCGCCCCGTGGGCACACGACGCGATGATAAACGTCCGGGAACCTGCAAAGTTCCGTTGTGTTCGGGACTTCGCCCCGGTCGCAGGACTACCCTGGCGGGAAGTCAGCGACTGCGGTCCCATCGCAGCTTGTCATAAAACTGTCACAAAGGCGGCAGACCGTCCGCGGCGGCGTGGCTGGAGCATCTGTTGCGGAGGAGCAAGATGGATGTCGAAGGCACCACCACGGCCAGAGTCCTGACACGGGAGAGGCGAGTAAAGGGCGACTTCCATTATTTTCTCCTCGTCATCTGTTCCTGCATCGTGCTGTTGACGTCCATGGTCATCGCCGATCGCCTTTTTGGCATCGATTACTACGACCTCGTCCGCGACCCGAACGCCATCGCCGGGCAGCCGAATTATTTCGGGCTGGTCTCCAATCTGGGCGTCATTCTCTGGTTTACGGGAGGGATCGCTGCACTCCAGGCCCATTGGGCCGGCGCCGGTTCCGATGCGCCGCATCTGCGCCGTGCGCTTCTCGCCGGCGGTCTCTTTTCAGGGCTGATGGGCATCGACGATCTTCTGATGCTTCACGAGGCGGTTGCCACGGCCGGGGTCCCGGAGCCGCTTGTCCTTGTCCCCCATATGCTCCTGCTGGCGACGCTCTGTTATCACGCATACTTCATCCGCCGCGCCATTCAGTGGAACCTGCTTGCCAGCGCCGTCGCCTCGCTCGGCGCTTCCTTCCTGGTGGACGCGGTTTCGGAACACATCGCCGGACTTGTTTTTGTGGAGGAGGGCTTCAAGCTCCTCGGAATCATGTTCCTGGCCGTCTTTCTCAGCCTGACGAGCCATGCGGCGCTGAATATGAAGCACCGCTGAAACCCACATCGTGACGGGGCGCTGCTCGAAGTTCCCGCCGGCTGTCGCCCCGGCCGCGAGGAGGTGAATGCGGGCTTGTTGCAGGCCTTTCCGAATCTGCTAGCTTCGTCATTTTCTGGATAGGGCTGAAGACGATGCAGATAGCGAGACTGGCTTGCACTGGTCTGATCCTTGCCGTTTCGGGGGCTGAGCGGCTCCACGCCGAACCGCTTTATACGGTGGACGACCTCGGAGCAGCGCTCAGCAGGTGCTGGACTCCGCCGGCAGGTTTCAAGGATTCCTTCGTAACCCTGAGGTTCGGCTTCCGCGGCGACGGTACGCTGATGGGCCCGCCCCGGCCGACTGCGATCCAGGTGAACGGCGACGAGAAACAGCGGCAGGCATTCGTGACCGCAGCCACCGAGGCGCTGCAGGGCTGCATGCCGCTGGAGTTTTCCAAGGAACTCTCCGACGAAATCGCAGGAAACGTGTTCACGCTGCAGTTCAGGTCGGCGGACTGATCCGCGGGGGTGCCCGCCTGGAGGGCGCTTCCCGTTTTGCGGAGATCAGCTTCAGCCATGGCGCCACGTGAAAAACGGACATCAGCAAGTACATGCTGGCCATCCCGTTGAGCAACGGAACACTTTGTATCGACGAGCAGATATCCGCATCGCCGCCGCCAATAGCCAGCAGCGCCATGAGCGCGAAAGTCGGTGCGGCGGCGAGGCTCAGCCAGTCGGCCAGGCCACGCGCGGCGGTACCCGTTGCGATCCGCATCGGCCGGTCACTCCTGGGCATATTCGTCATGGCGGCGCCACCAGATGCCGTTCTCGTTGCGTCCCTTGGGGGCCCGGTCGAGCCACTGATACATGCCCCATAGCCCATCCAGTCCACGCGCATAGCTGGAGTAGGTGTGGTAGACGATGCCGTCCTCGAGCGCGAAGGCGCTGACACCGGGCCTGTCGCGTGTATAGGTGGCGACGTCGGTCCCCGTCATGGCTGCGATCTGTGCGACCGGCCCCTCGCTGCCGCTTGGGTCCCATTCCCGGACTGTCCTGCCCGCGAGCGGCTCGGACGCCGGTTGCTCGGGGATTGGCGGCTCACGGCGGAAATTATAGTCGATGCCGCCTTCGCGCTGTTGTTGTTCGGTGAACCAGACGCAGAAATCGCGGTTGAAGTCGCCGCCGTCCGAAGAAGCCCAGGGGAAGCTCCATCCCAGCCGCTGCTTATAGGCCTTGAGCTTCGCAAGCGGCGCGCGCGAGACCGCTGAGAAGGCGACGTCGTGGTTTTCGAGATGAGCGACGATCCCGTTGAAACCATCGGCGATCGCAGAACAGGACGGGCAGCCGGCCGTGTAGTCGGGCCCGAACATGAAATGATAGACGAGGAGTTGCGAGCGCCCCTTGAAGAGGTCTCGCAGCGAGGCCTCGCCCTCGTCAGTCTCGAACCGGTACGACTTGTCGATCCGTACCCAAGGCAATTCCCGGCGCCACCGCGCCAGCTCGTCGCTTCGCCGCGTCAGGTTCTTTTCGGCCTCGAGCAGGTCGAGCCGCGCTGCCAGCCATTCTTCCCGTGTTCCGGTTGCATGTGCCGTCATCATTCTTCTCCTCTGGCTATCTATCGTCGTACAGTGTTCCCACGGGGCGGTTCTCCCGGTGGTCATGCGCCAGACTACGAGCCGGAGGTCGAATGGTGAGAGTGACAAGTGTGACGGGATTTCGATGGACTCGCTGATCACCGCCGCGGCACGCGCCCTCGCGGCCGGCGATCTTCTCGGCGTACTCAACCGTGTGGCTCTGCGTGACGACGCGCATGCGCTGGCGCTTCGGGGCATCGCCATGGCGCAGCTCGGCGACTTCGGCCGGGCAAAGACCCTCCTCAGAAGCGCCGCGCATGCGTTCGGTCAAAGGCAGGCGGTGGCACGCGCGCGGTGCGTCGTTGCGGAGGCCGAGATCGCTCTCGTCTCGCGCGACCTGGCCTGGCCCACGAAAACGCTCGAAGCGGCGAGGGCGACGCTCGAAGCACATGGCGACCACGTGAATGCCGCACATGCGCGCAACCTCGAGGCCCGGCGCCTGCTTCTCATCGGCCGCCTCGACGAGGCCGAGCGCGCGCTCGCGCCAGACTCGAGCATGCCGCTCCCGCCCGCAACGCGCGCGGCGCGCGAACTGGTCGTTGCGGGCATCTGCATGCGACGCCTGCAGGCGAAAGCCGCGCGCGTTGCGCTTGCCGGGGCCGAGAGCGCTGCGCGCCAGGCCAAAATTCCGGCGCTGACCGCCGAGGTGGAAAGCGCATCGCTTGTCCTGGACACGCCCGTTGCGCGCCTGATCGGAAGCGGCGGGGAGCGCCCTCTCCTGATCGAGGAGGTCGAAACGCTGCTCGCTTCGGGAGCGCTCGTGGTGGACGGCTGCCGCAACGTCGTGCGGCACGAAAGCCTCGTCGTCTCGCTCGCCACACGTCCGGTCCTGTTCGCGCTTGCCCGCGCACTCGGCGAAGCCTGGCCGGGAGACGTGCCGAGAACTGCACTCCTCGCGCGCGCCTTCCGCGCGAGACAGTCCGACGATTCGCACCGCGCGCGGCTGCGGGTCGAAATCGGGCGCCTTCGGGCGGAGCTTCGGGCGTTGGCGGAGGTGCGGGCGACGAAGCAGGGTTTTGCGCTTTCGCCGCGCCGCGCCGGTGAGATCGTCGTGCTGGCGCCGCCCGTCGAAGACCAGCATGCGGCGGTGCTTGCCTTGCTCGCCGATGGTGAATCGTGGTCGAGTTCGGCGCTGGCGATCGCGCTCGGAGCGAGCCCGCGCACCGTGCAGCGGGCACTCGAGCAGCTTGCCTCGGCCGGCAAGGTGCAATCCTTCGGCCGCGGGCGGGCGCTTCGTTGGATGACCCCGCCCGTGCCGGGCTTCCCGACAGTCTTGTTACTCCCGGGCCCGCTGCCGAGCGACTAGGATGCGGAAGGTAACAAGCGACGAGGATGAGAAATGAAACGATCGAAAGCCGAAATTCTCCAGGAATACGGACCTTTTCCGCATACCGAGCAGGTGCACGGCGTCACCTATGACGGCCGCCACATCTGGTTTGCCTCCGGCGACAGGCTCAACGCTCTCGATCCGGCGAGCGGCGAGACGGTGCGCTCCATCGATGTCGCCGCACATGCGGGAACGGCCTTCGACGGTCAGCACCTGTTTCAGATCGCCGAGGATCGCATCCAGAAGATCGATCCGGCGACCGGTCGCGTGCTTGCGACGATTCCGGCCCCCGCCGGCGGAGGCGATTCAGGCCTCGCCTGGGCCGAAGGAACGCTCTGGGTGGGCCACTATCGGGGGCGGAAGATCCACCAGGTCGACCCCGACACGGGGCGGATCCTTCGCACGATCGAGTCCAACCGGGTCGTCACCGGCGTCACTTGGGTCGACGGCGAGCTCTGGCATGGCACATGGGAAGGCGACGAGAGCGATGTGAGGCGCTTGGATCCGGACACCGGAGAAGTCCTCGAAACGCTCGAAATGCCGCCCGGCATCGGCGTTTCCGGCCTCGAATCCGACGGCGGCGACCGGTTCTTCTGCGGAGGAGGAAACAGCGGCAAGGTGAGGGCGATCCGCAAGCCCAGCCGGATCTCCGCTTAGGCAGTCCGGCGCCTGGAGGGAAATGAAGGTCCCAGAGCGTTTAGAAGGGACAATCGCGTTGGCTCCGGGACCTTCAGACGACATTGGCGGCTGACGAGGATGCCGCCGTGGTCGCTTCAGAGCGATATGCGTCACGGGAAGCTGCGTGCAACGGTCCTAGGACCTTTAACCTTCCCGTGTAGGACCAAGGTCCGATACCGGATACACGGCGGAACAAAGCTTGCGGCAGGCGATTCTTTCATAGGAAGGGATTCGTAGCTGGAGAAGCTCTCATGACACTTGTTCTCGTCAAGAGCTCCGTTGCACTGGGCCTTGCCGTCTTCCTGACCGCGGCTCCTGCCGAAGCGCAAAGCACAAGCGAGGCCGGCGCAGCTGCCGATACGGCTCCGGTGACCGTCACAGGATCGGACGCCGGCGCCGCAGTCGATCCGCCGCCGCCGGGGGTGACGGAATATGTCGAGCTGCAGCCGTTTCCGCAACGGCCGCTCGTCCTGCAGGAGCAGATATCCGTCGGCAAGCCCGTGCCTGAAACCGTCTTTCTCAATACGGTTCCCGCCGACAAGCGCTATGGTTTTGCAGTCGTCAACGAGAGGCGCGTTATCGCGGACGTGAAGAGCCGCACCGTTGTGCAGGTGGTCAAATAGCGCGGCGAGCGCTAGAGCGCGCCTCCGGTGACCGGATTCACTTCGGGTTTCTCACTTGTGTCCTTTGCCCCTGGCGGCTGGACGGTTGGCGGTGCGATCGACTCCTCGTCGCGGTGCTTCTTCCGGTTTGCCGGCTGGCGAACGTCGGCTGGTTCCGCCTGTTCCGGAGTCGCATTGGTGTCCTTGGTGCTCATCGCCTTCTCCTTTCGCCACAAGGAGAACGGGTCAGCCGCGATGGAGTTCCGGATGCGGGAAACCGGACCGAAACGGCAGCCGCGCGAGCGTCACTCAGTACGGGTACTAACCGTAGAAAGGCCGCGCCCCGCGCTTGCACTTGATCTCTTCCCTGTACTCGTCGTCGTCCCATTTCCGCTCGATCTTGCAGCGACCGCGGCGATACTCTTCCTTGTATGCTCCTTGCTCGTACCGTGGCCCGTCATGATACCCACGCCAGCGTCCGTGCCCGCTTTCGTCTTTCCAAGGGTCGGCCGATGCGTTGCCGGCACTGAGCGCGATAGCCACGCCGGTCGCCGCTGCTATCGTCATGATCTTCATGGTCGGGCTCCTTCGTCATTCTCGTGGTGCCGGATCAACGCATCTTTGAGCGCTCGGTTTCGAAGATCGGCCCTGAACGCCGGATGAATGGCAGGCAACGAGCATGCTGCGAGGAGAGGGTATGGCGGGGCGCTCGACAGGCCCGCCGGTCAGGACCGGCGGGCCTGTGTTCGCTGAAGAGCGTGAACCTATACGGATGGCTTAGCCGTGCTCGTGTGTTTCCGCCTTTTTGGTTTGACCGCCTTCTCGGGAGCACGCTTTCCCAGCGGGACCAGTTCGATATGCGCAGGGTTGGGGTAATGGTCCAACGCCGCCCCAGTCGCTGCGTCCACACCCATTCCGATGACGCCGCCAATCAAAACATTTCCAGCAAATCCGGCAGCACCCGCGCCGACTACTTTTGTCCTGATCTCGATCGATCCCTTTTTGTAACCATCTTTCTCAGCATATGCGGTGAACTCCGTGCGACGATTGACTTCGACCGTGCATGGAGAACGAGGGCAGTACTTTCCTGTAGAAGTACTTATACTTGCATCACTGGGTGACGATGTAATGGTTACGTTTTCCGTGGTTCCGCGGGTGATGGATCCGCAACCTGACACCGCAACCATCACGGTCAGCGCCGAAAATATTCTTAGGTTCATGTTGATAGCCCCGATTGCCCCTGGGTTCTTACAAAAGCAATCAATCGCTCTGCCCCCGATCTGTCTACTAGGAAATGCAACCGGAAGGAGATATTAACAACATGCTTTGCAACGATGCTTGCTGTCCGCTGCCTGAGGAGCCGGGCACTGGGGCGTGAAGGGCGGCGAGGTGCTGTAGGTTGGCAAGATCGCTGCGGAAACATGCACGGGCAAACTGTTCAGATGAGCAATTTCTAATGCTACCGAGCTTGAGACAGAGGCACTTTGATTGGAGCACCTGAGGCAACGGGCTCGGGCTACCTGGTGCACACGTTTGAAGCGAGCGCCCGAAATGGACAACGTCTCCTTCTACGGCGACAGTAGAGCAGATCGCTGTGTGGCCATCGCCGAGCTCACCGCCGACCCAATTCAATCCGTCCGGCTCCTTCGTTACGCACGAGGGTGGCGGCTGCATGGACGCCACGCTGAACGTCATTCTCCGTGCGATTCTTGATGAGCGCATCGCGGCCTATCCGCGGCCCGACCGATCCGGCTGAAGCCAAAGGAGGGCATGTCGAGCGGCAATCTCTCGCCCCTGGAGCGGAAAATGGGACACTGGTTGCTCGCATACGCCAATCTCGTTGAGCGCGAGCCCGAGAATGCCCTGAGGGAGGCCGAAGCGGCAATCGCCTTGGCACCGAACGACGCCTTTTTGGTTGGCACACTGGCCGAAGTCGCGGCCTCAGCAGGGGATTACGACAAGGCCGTATCGTGGGCAGACTTCGGCATCAGGAATGATCCAGCCAATGCGCTCCTTAGGTTCTTGAAGGGTTTCGTGCTGACAGCCGGTGGCAGGTATCAGGAATCGGATGAAGCTATGAAGACGCTGGGAGACTGGTTTGCGGGCATCCCTCTTGTCAGATCGATCAACGCTGTCAACCTGGGGAAGATCGACGAAGCCAAGAGCCAGATGAAGAAAGCTCTTGAGCTTGATCCGAGCTCGACTGCGGAAAAATGGAGACAGCTCACTTTTTTCGAGGATAACGTTCTGGACAGACAGGTGAGCGACTTGGTCACTGCAGGGCTGCCAAAAGGATAGCTGATGAGGCCGTTTCAGTCGTAACCCTGGACGCGGCCTCGGCCGGGCTGAGATCAGTGACGTTTATCCTTGCAAAATTCGAAGGGGAAGCGCGAGTTGCGCCCCCATCATGGGTACGCTGTGCCATGGCGGGATCGTTGCTTCTCAGATTACGATCTTCGCAAAGAGCGTGCCGATGCAGAATGTGGTAGCACCCATAGATTTAAGTGGGCTCAAAATGCCATATTTCGTTGCAATGAAAATTTCGAGCATTGCTCGCATTGCGGACGCCCTCTCCTATTGCCACCCGCAAAAATTGCGATAACGTCGGATGCGCTGGCTGGGCCGTTCTCAAGCAGAACGGTTTCTGGGTCTGATCGATTGATCAGATTTTCGGTGGAGACTTTCATGGCTGATGTCCTGCATGATCAGTATTACAGTATTCCGCTCGACGACGGAGAATTTGACGATATCGCCGGAGACGCCAAGGTCTAACGGGAATCAGATCATGAACAATATCGCAAAACCCCTGATCAATTCCGTGATGACGTCCCTGGTCGTTTGCGGGCTACTTGCCCTGATAATGCCGTTGTTCCTGGAACGACCGGAAATCCCGGACTACAAGACGTTCCTCACGATGTTCGTGGTGATCGCACTTGCATTGTCCGGGTACGAGTTGATCTTTAAACGAGATCGCTGACGTCAAACACGTAGCCATCTTTGACCGACCCCGAATAGCCAATGGCGTAAACACTGGCCCGGGACAATGTTTGCTGGTTGTTTATCGCCGCCACGATTGGCTTGGCAATATTCCTACTTACTGCGAACTTTTCACGTCGGGAACAAGCCGTCGGGTTTCTCACAGCCGAGCCACAAATCTCCCGGATCAATGCACCCAGGCCGGGTCGAGTGCAGCGCGTCGCCGTGCGCGAAGGCCAAGCCGTGAAGCGGGGTGATGTCCTGATGTACATCGATTGGGAAACCCACTGCCGAAACAGAGCTGGGACGCCTGCAGGTCGCGGAACAAGAGCTGCGGCACCGCATCGAAGCGATAAGCGCCCAGGTCAATGCCAAAGGCGCGGAGCTGACCGAACGCGCGGCTGCCGTGGCCAAGCAGATCGATGCCGTTAAAGTAGGCTTCGGTCTCCAGCAGAAGACCATTGCGACTCTTACGGAACAACTGACTGCGGGCAGGGCTCTGAGCAAGGCAGGTGCGGTGAGTGCAACCGAGATACAGAGGCCCGAAACCGAGCTTAGAAATGCACAGGTGACAGCGCAAAATCTGCAGTTCTCACTTGCTCGGCTTACCCGCACTGCGATGCTGCTGGATGAAGTCTGACAGGAAGGTTGAAGCGCGAACGCACCTCCGATGCACGGCGATCGCCTGAGGCACTTTCGAGAACATCCCCTCGACAACGCGGAAGCCTGGATTCTCTTCGCAGAAACGTGACAGGGACTCGGTCAAGCCGGCAGCCGCATCGCACTGGGAGGATACAAGCATGTCCAGGGCGGAGACGGGACTTTCGGTATGGAGGAGGATTGCATTTCTAATCCGTCGCTCAAGCTGCTTTGTATACGCAGCGGTTCTGGCGGCGGCGATGCGCACCCCTTCGACGTCGACATGCCCCACGCTACCTAAGGGGCTACTGTTTGACACCAGAAAGCTGGCGGTCACCGTCATATAGGGGGGCGAGAAGGAGAACCTGTCGGCACGTGACGGATCGGAAGCAATGAATGCAACGTCCCACTCGTTGCCTTCGGCAGCCGCAAGAATGTCGGCAGCCGATCCATATCGAACCAGCGACAAACTGCAGTCGAGTTCTGCGGCAAGAGCGATCGCGATCTGCGCGCTCGGCCCTGCTAGAGAGCCTGTCACTGGATCGAGTTGGACAACTGCGGCATTCGACATGTTGACCGCCGCTCTGATGACTCCCGTCGGTGCGATTTCAGTGAGGAGTTCATCACGTTCCGGCATCGCAGTACGCTCCTTGCGATGCAAATCGTGCCGCGAGTGCTTCCGATCCCCTTGCCAGAACAGCGACATCGACACCAACGGCAGTAAATAGTGTTCCTAGTGAGATGCACCGGGCCGCGAACTTCTCATCCGGGGTAAGAATGCCTGCAGGCTTGCCCAACGCTTTCAGGCGTTCGATCGCGTCGACGATTGCATCGACCACCTCCGGGTGGCTCGGTTGGCCTCTGTGTCCGAAACTCGCTGCCAGGTCTGCCGGTCCTACGAATACGCCGTCCACTCCCTCTACCGAGGCAATCGACTCGAGGTTGCCAAGCGCTTCCCGCGTCTCAACTTGCAGCAACAGGCAAATTTCCCGTTCTGCATTTTGCGCATAGTTCGCAACTC
Source organism: Sinorhizobium arboris LMG 14919 (assembly GCF_000427465.1). Taxonomy (NCBI): domain Bacteria; kingdom Pseudomonadati; phylum Pseudomonadota; class Alphaproteobacteria; order Hyphomicrobiales; family Rhizobiaceae; genus Sinorhizobium; species Sinorhizobium arboris. The sequence continues at coordinate 486,704 of NZ_ATYB01000014.1, forward strand.
GCCCGAAACGAGTGGCACGCGTCAGGGCGGAAACACCACGAATTCCATCCGGAGGATATCGCACCGCCGCGACTGCGGCTTTCGCCTCTTCCGCGTTCTGAACGTAGGGAATGAGCAGTGTCTGAACGCCAATATCCAGGAAACGTTTGATGAGAACGGGGTCGTTGATGGCCGGGCGGACGACGGGGGAAACGTCGTATGGTGCGACCGCTTGCAATTGCGGCAGAACGGTCAGAACGTCACCCGGAGAATGTTCCGTGTCGAACAGGAGCCAGTCGAAACCTGAAGGCGCGACGATTTCCGCGGCGTAGTTTCCAGGGAGGCCACACCACAGGCCGATCTGACTTTGACCAGCAAGGAGCTTCTGCTTGAAACGATTGACAGGATGTTCCATCCCAGCACCTCACACGAACGACACGCCGAGGGAGCCAACAGGGCCGTAGTCGGCCTGAATGACATCACCTCTCGCGATATCGACAGGACGCGTGAAGGAGCCGGCCAGGACTATTTGTCCCTTCTTCAGGCCACCGCCCACAGCATGAAGTTTGTTGACCAGCCATGCGATGCCGGCTGCCGGATGTCCCATGATCGCCGCCGACACGCCCGACTCCTCGATAATGCCGTTCTTGGAAAGAGTCGCTCCGACCCAACGGATATCAATATCCATCGGGCGAATTATACGGCCGCCAACGACGAGGGCGCCGAAAGCCGCGTTGTCCGCAATGGTATCGGTGATCGCTCGAGGGACTTCGGTCCGGTAGTCGATAATCTCGAGCGCCGGGACAACGAACTCGGTCGCACGCATGACGTCATAGATCCTGGTGCCAGGCCCCACGAGATCCTCACCCATAACAAAGGCCAGTTCGACCTCGAGGCGCGGCCTGATAAACAAGTCAGCCCTGATCTGCGCTCCGTCGTTGTAAAGCGCATCGTCGAGAATGCAGCCGTAGTCCGGCTCCGTCATCTTCGAAGCCATCTGCATTGCGCGTGACGTCAGGCCGATCTTATGCCCAACGATCCGTGCGCCCTTGGCGACCCTCGCCTCCGCCCATAAAGCCTGAATCCGGTAGGCGTCCTCGAGTTCGAGGTTCGGGTAGGTCTTGCTAGGCTGTATGATCGGCTTGCGCTCGATTTCAGCTTTGAGCAGCGCGTCTGCCGCGGCCCGGCGTTCTTCTTCGGTGATCATGTCGTTTGCTCTGCTGATCGTGATTTATTTGATCGGGGGACGCGGCAAAACGGCTTCGCCGGGTTCCATGACATAGGTGTAGTCGAGCGAGAACCACGGACCAGGAATATCCGTTTCGGTCGGATGGGGCTCCTCATGGCGAATGAAGTCGCCGGTCAGGGCTGCCGTGACACCGAACTGAACATCGGAGTCGATGTTCGGGTCGCTGGGGTCGAAGACCTGGGAAATCAGCGTCTTGTATCCGTGCCTGAAGATCAGTGCGTGCAGGTGCGCCGGTCGGTACGGATGGCGTCCCTGAGCTTTGAGCAGGCGTCCGACCACGCCATCGACCGGTATGGGATACCCGACCATCTTGACGGTCCTGAACCAGAACCGACCTTGCTCGTCGGTCATGAATTTGCCGCGCAAGTTCATCTCGGCCTGGTCCGGGTCCTGGTTTTCATAAAGACCGACGGGAGATGCATGCCACACATCCACTTCCGCGCCGGCAATTGGCTTACCGTCGCGGTCAACGACCCTGGCATGCACGAACAAGGGAGTGCCCGGCGTCTCGGATCGGATAATCGTCCCGCCATTTTCGACTCGCGGAGAGTTGAGGCGCCAGAATGGGCCCAGCAGCGACTGGGATGTCTCAGTCTGTCCTCTGTCACCATTGTTCAGGAGGCAGACAAGTGAAGACACGCCAAGAGAACCGGCCATCAGCACAAACTCGTTGTGGTGATCCGTGTGCAGCTTCCCGATCTCATTCAGTATGGCTGTCGCCTCCCGAAACTCGACCTCCGTCAGTCGAACCTCGCGCACGAAGGCATGAAGATGCTTGACCATCGCCACGAGGATTTCTCGCAGGCGGGGGTCTTCAGTGCGATTCATCACAGCAAGGACGGCTGGCGTCAGATCGCTTTCAGTTTTGATCACCATGTGGGCTACCTCCCGATGCCCGGCTACCAAAATAATCGATTATCTGTCAAGGTCGCCGTACATTATCGCGGCGCCAATAAGCCGAGAGAAACAGCGCAGCAGCATGCTACGCGTTGATTTCATTACACATTAATCGCACAAAAAAGCTAAGGCTTGATTTTTTGCAGATTTCAGCGCGCTCAAGTTGACAGGAATAATCGTTTATTATATCGATCATCGACAATTAGTTCGGGGGAGCCTTGGGAGGAACAATGGTACCGGATGACGACGGCGCATTTGCTCCGACGACAGAAGATGCTCCATCGTCTTCTGGCTTTCTTGACGACGGCAAAAACACAATTGGGAGCCAGCTTGCATCCCGCCTTCGTGAGGCGATCATCTCCGGCGAGCTTCAGGCCGGCAGCAAGATCAATCTCGACAAGGCGCGCAAGACGTTCAACGTAAGCCTCAGTCCGCTGCGTGAAGGGTTGGCGCGGCTGATATCGGACGGTCTAGTGGAGTTCGAGGACAATCGCGGCTACCGCGTCTCATCAATTTCCTTGGCCAATCTGGAAGAGATCACCACCCTGCGCGAAGAGTTTGAAGTCTTCGCGCTTCGCGAGTCCATGCGGCTCGGCGATGTGGAGTGGGAGGGCAACGTCATGCGCGCGCTGCATCGCCTTAACCGCACCGAACGTGACGCGGCTCGGCCAGAGACACTGGAGCGCTGGGAAGAACTCCACCGCGAATTTCATCTGACACTCATATCTGGCTGCGGGAAGCCGATCCTGCTCCATTTCTGCAGATTGCTTCTTAATCTCAACGACCGCTATCGCCGGGTGTTTCTGACCCGCACGTCGGGTGACCGCAACGTCAGCCAGGAGCACAGTGAGATTGCTCAGGGAGCCGTCGCGCGGGATCTGGACTATTCGTGCGACATGTTGCGTCAGCATATCCACCGCACGGGAACCAATCTGCGCAATCACCTCGCGACAAAGGGGATCTTGTGATGACCGTCGCGACGCCAAGGCCGGGCCTTGAACTGGGCGTGGCGCATTTCTCATCCATCGCGCTGCCGCCCAACGAATTCGCCGTGATAGCTGCTCGGGCGGGTTTTGCGTCGATAGGTCTGCGTCTGCACCCCGCCTTTCCCGGAGCCCCTTGCTACGAGTTGCCGGTGGGCAGCCAGTGTGCCCAAGAGTTCAAGACAATCGCTGATGGCGAAGGCATCAAGGTGTTCGATATCGAGTTCTTCGTGATCGACGAGAGCTTCGTTGCGGCCTCCCACGAGGCGACCGTGGCAGCCGCTGCGAACATAGGGGCGCGCCGGCTGAGTGTTTGCGGCGATGATCGAGACGGCGGCCGGCTTGCCGCAAACTTTTCTGCGTTTTGCGCCCTCGCGGCGCGATATGGCATGTCAGTCGACATCGAAAACATGGGCTGGCGGACGGTAAGAACCTTTCGGGACAGCATAGCGGTCGTGAATTCCTGCGGAGCAGAGAACGCCGGTGCCCTCGTTGACGGGATTCACTTCTTCCGAAACGACGCCTCGATCGACGAGCTTCGCACAAATGCAGGGAAGGTGAAACACATCCAGCTTTGCGACGTCCGCGGGCCTGCTCCCAAAACAACGGACGCAATGATCGCCGAGGCGAGAAGCGGCAGGCTCGCTCCTGGAGAAGGCGAATTGCCGTTGAAGGACCTCTGGGCGGCAACCGAATACGGCGCTGCTGTCTCGGTTGAAGTGCCACTCGTCGGGCCGGTGGACCCGGAGGCACATCTAAAACATCTGCATGACAGCGCACTGGGGATTTTGAAACCGGATCATTGATCCGGCGCCGACGCGGCGTAGGCCGGTCGGAGGGAGGAAGTCTTACATGACTTATACGTTTGATTTCGGTGCGGTCCTTGACCGCGCCCCGGAATTGCTATGGGGTTCGCTTGCAACGCTTGGCCTTGCGTTGGCTGGGATGCTCCTCGCGCTCGTCATCGGAATCCTGGGCGTTGTTGCAAGGACTTCCAAGAGCGAGATCGCACGCACTCCCGTTATCGTCTTCGTCGAGGTCGTGCGTAATACACCATTCCTGGTGCAGATATTCTTCATATATTTTGCCCTTCCTCTCATGGGCATACGCCTTAATCCGACCGTTACGGCGATCATTGCCCTTGGCATCAACGGTGGGGCGTACGCAATCGAGATCATCCGAGGCGGGGTCGAGAGCGTGTCGCGCGGCCAGATCGAGGCAGGTTTCGCACTTGGTCTGCACAAGGCGGACGTCTTCCGGCTCATCGTGCTCAAGCCAGCGCTGCGGGCGATTTATCCCTCGCTCACAAGCCAGTTCATCATGCTGACACTGACAACGTCTGTCTGCACCTCAATCGCCGCCTACGAACTGACCTCGGCCGCTCAGCGCATTGAGTCTGACACGTTCCGCAGCTTCGAAGTCTATTTCACGGTGACCGCTATCTACCTGGTTATCTCGACGCTGATGATGGGCCTCTTTGCCCTCATTTCTCGCCACTACTTCAACTATCCAACGCGATAGGAGGCAGCCATGGGTCCCATCGGCGAAAACGAAATCTTCTTTTTGATGCAGGGTTTGAAGTGGACCCTGTTGCTCGCGATCGTGGGCTTCATCGGTGGGGGGATGTTCGGAATCCTGATCGCGCTGCTGCGTACCTCGAAGACGAAGGCCGCCCGGAGGATCACCGCAGGCTATATCGGCGCCTTCCAGGGCACGCCCCTTCTGATGCAGCTCTTCGTTGTCTATTACGGCGTTGCGCTGTTGGGCATCGAGGTCAACGCGTGGATCGCGGTCGCAATCGCCTTCACGCTCCATGCCAGTGCTTTCCTGGGAGAGATCTGGCGCGGCTCCATCGAGGCTGTGCCGAAGGGCCAGACGGAAGCCGCCAACGCCCTGGGCCTGCATTACGTCTCGCGGATGAAAGACGTCATCCTGCCGCAGGCCCTGAAAATCTCGATGCCGGCCACGATCGGCTTCCTTGTCCAGCTCATCAAAGGCACGTCGCTGGCAGCAATCGTCGGCTTCATTGAACTCACCCGCGCCGGGCAGATCATTTCAAACCAGACGTATCGTCCGCTGCTCGTCTTCGGGATCGTCGGCGCAATCTACTTCATCGTTTGCTGGCCGCTCTCCCATGCCGGAAGTGGCCTCGAAAAACGGATGGCGAAAGCTGCCCGCTAACCGCTTCGTTCGAAGCAAAACTCTTGAGGAGGAGAACAAGCATGCATACCAATCGTAGGTCTTTTCTCGGACTTGCACTGGCAACCGTTACCTTCGCAACCGTTGGCGCTGCCGCCGCCTCTGCGGCAAGTGTGGAGGAAATCAAGGCAAAGGGCACGCTTGTGGTTGGCATCCAGGGCGACAATGCGCCATGGGGATTCGTCAACACAAGCGGCGTGCAGGACGGCTTCGACGCTGACGTCGCCAACCTTTTTGCCAAGGAATTGGGCGTGAAGGTTCAATTCCAGCCGCTCGCCGTCGCCAATCGAATTCCGGCGCTGACGACCGGCAAAGTCGACATCCTGTTCGCGACGATGGCGATGACGGAAGAACGCGCGAAATCAATTCAATACAGCAAGCCCTACGCCGCCAACACGATTTCTCTTTATGCCGCGAAGTCCGACACGGTTACGAAGCCTGAAGACGTTGCGGGATGGGAGATCGGCGTTCCGAAGTCCAGTTCGCAGGATAAGGCAGTAACGGACGCCGTCGGATCCACCGCAACGGTCCGCCGCTTTGATGACGACGCCGCAACCATCCAGGCTCTGATCTCCGGACAGGTAAAGGCGGTTGGCGGCAATCAGTTCTATGGTCAGCGTCTGGATGCCGCGAGTGCCGGCAGCTATGAGCGCAAGATCAACTTTCTGACGACCTACAACGGCGTCGGGACCCGTCTCGGCGAGAAGGACTGGAACGAAGCCGTCAACGCCTTCATCGAAAAGATCAAGGCCAATGGTGAGCTTGCCGCCATCACGAAGAAGTGGATGGCGATCGATCTGCCGCAGTTCCCGGAGTCCATTCCGAACATCCCGTTCACCGTCAATTAAATCCCAGATGGAGAGTTCCGTGCTCAATTCCGCAAACGATCGACCGACGCTGATTTCCCTTGAGGACGTGCAGAAGTGGTACGGCGCTTTCCATGCCTTGAAGTCCATCAGTCTGTCGGTCCGCAAAGGCGAGAAAATCGTCCTCTGCGGGCCGTCAGGCTCCGGGAAATCAACGTTAATCCGCTGCATCAATGCCCTCGAAACGATCGAGGACGGCAAGATCGTCGTCGAGGGTCAGGTACTGGACGGAAGCACCAGATCCGTCGATGCGATACGTCGCGAAGTGGGAATGGTGTTTCAGAGCTTCAATCTCTTCCCGCACATGACCGTACTTCAGAACTGTACACTCGCCCCGATGCGTGTTCGAGGCACAAGCCACGCTGACGCAGAGCGACTGGCTCGAAAATATCTCGAGCGCGTTCGAATCCTTGACCAGGCGGAAAAGTATCCTGCGCAGCTATCCGGCGGGCAACAACAACGCGTTGCCATCGCTCGCGCGCTCTGCATGGAGCCGAAGGTCATGCTCTTCGACGAACCAACCTCTGCCCTCGATCCTGAAATGGTGAAGGAGGTGCTCGACACCATGATCGGGCTCGCCCGTGACGGCATGACGATGATCTGTGTCACGCACGAAATGGGGTTTGCCCGTCAGGTCGCTGATCGCGTCATCTTCATGGCCTCCGGAGAAATCGTCGAAGAGGCCGAACCGGAGGTCTTCTTCAAGTCTCCCAGGCACGAACGCACGAAAACCTTCCTAGGCGAAATCCTTGCCCACCACTGACGTTCGAAAGCGATACCAATGCACGACAAGAAATTCCTCGTGGGACTGATCGGGGCCGACATTCAAATGTCGAAGTCCCCGGCTCTCCACGAAACGGAGGCTCGACACCAGGGCATCGATTACCGCTACGAACTTCTCGACTTCGCCGAGCGAGGCCTTCCAGCGTCGGCGCTGCCGGACCTCCTAGACGAGGAAGAGCGCCGCGGTTTTGCCGGGAGCAACATTACACATCCGTGCAAGCAGACGGTGATCGCTCACCTGAATCGCCTTTCCGAGGATGCAGAGATGCTCGGCGCGGTCAACACCGTGGTCTTTCGTGACGGCGAGAGGATCGGCCACAACACTGATTGGTACGGTTTCTATGAGAATTTCCAGCGCGGCCTTCCGGACGTCGCGAAGTCGCATGCCGTCCTGCTGGGCGCCGGCGGCGCCGGTGTCGCCGTGGCGCATGCCGCAATCAAGCTCGGTATTGAGAGATTGTCGATCTTTGACCAGGATTCGAAACGGGCAGAAACCCTGGCTGGGCAGTTGAACGAGCGGTTCTCCAGGGCTTGCGCTCGTGTCACGACGGATGTCGGCAGCACCCTGCGCTCCGCGGACGGCCTTATCCACGCGACACCGACGGGTATGAAGAGCCATCCTGGTTTGCCGATCGACCCGGAATGGCTGCTGCCATCGCATTGGGTCGCCGACATCGTCTATATGCCGCTCGTCACAGAGCTCCTTGCTCTCGCCGAAAGAAAAGGCTGCCGGACCCTTCGTGGCGGCGGCATGACCGTCTACCAGGCAGCAGCGGCTTTCGAATTATTCACCGGGATAGCACCCGACGCAGAGCGCATGTCCCGTCACTTTACGGACTTGTGCCGCCTGTCGATTTGATGGGGAGATCCCAAATGCCGCACATCATCATCGATTATAGCCGGGGCGCAGGCGAGCATGTGGCCATAGACCGGCTGACGCTGGCCGTGCATCGCTGCGTTCGCGATGGCGGCCTTGTGAAACCTTCCGCCGTGCGCACGCTTGCGCGGGAGGCGACATACTCCTGCGTCGGCGATGAGCATGTCGATAATCATTTCATCCAAATCATCGTGCGGATGGCACCGGGTCGTACTGCAGAAACCAAGCAGAAGCTCCTCACTGCCGTTCTCGAGGCCGCGCGGGCGATCGCCGCGCCTGCTCTCGAAGTTGGAAGGCTCGGCTTGCGCGCAGATCTCTACGAGTCGGACCCTGATTTTGCTGTTCAAGCAATCGCGTTCGTCTGACCAGAACAGCGTACTCAAGAAGGACACTATCTACTATGAGCCGGATCTACGTTCTCAATGGACCAAACCTCAATCTGCTCGGCAAACGCCAGCCGCATATCTACGGGCATGAAACGCTCGCAGACGTAGAAGCGGACTGCCGCAAACTGGCAGCCGAACTCGGCCACGAAATCCGCTTTCATCAAAGCAACCGGGAATACGAGATCATCGATTGGATTCATGAGGCGCGCGAGGACGGTGCGGCCATCGTCATCAATCCGGCAGCCTTCACCCATACCTCACTCGCCATCCTTGACGCTCTGAACACATTTGAGGGGCCTGTGATCGAGATCCACATCTCCAATGTGCACAAGCGCGAAAGCTTCCGACACCATTCGTTCGTTTCGCACCGCGCGGACGGCGTGATCTGCGGCCTTGGAACAGAAGGATACCAGCTTGGCATCCGGCGCGCGGCGACAATGATCAAGGCTGCGAGCAAGGGCTGAGGTGACCATGACCCAACGGGTTAAGCTGGCCGTACTTGGCGCAGGCCTCATCGGTAGGCGCCATATTCAGCACGTCCTGGCCGAGCCCTCGGCGCAACTCAGTGCCGTGGTCGATCCCACGCCGGTTGGCGAGACTATTGCCAAGGAAGCCGGCGTGAAGTGGTTTACAAGCTTCGCGGACATGATTGCCGCAGACCGTCCTGACGGGATCATCGTGGCTACGCCTAACCAGGCTCACGTCCAGAACGGGTTGGAAGCCGTTGGAGCCGGCATTCCCGCACTCATCGAGAAGCCTATCGCCGATGACGTTTTATCCGGGGAAAAGCTGATCGCAGCGGCTGAGGCAAAAGGTATTCCTCTTTTGACTGGCCATCACCGCCGACACAATCCGGTGATGCAGAAGGCAAAGGAAATCGTCGAAAGCGGAAAGCTCGGCCGCGTTCTTGTTGTCAATGCGATGTTCTGGCTGTTCAAGCCCGACGATTACTTCGACATCTCGTGGCGTCGTGAGCGCGGTGCGGGGCCGGTTTTCCTCAATCTCATCCACGATGTCGACAATCTGCGCTACCTCTTCGGCGATGTGGCTGCGGTTCAGGCACGCGAGTCCAACGCGGTGCGCGGCAACGCAGTTGAGGAAACGGCTGTGATCCTGATCGAGTTCAAGAATGGCGTATTGGGAACTGCGACGGTCTCGGACTCGGTGGTCGCACCGTGGAGCTGGGAGATGACAACCGGAGAGAATCCGGCCTATCCCAGAACCGAGCAATCCTGTTACATGATCGGAGGAACGCACGGGGCGCTGGCTGTTCCGTCGCTCGAAGTCTGGCGCAATCCTGGTAAACGGAGTTGGTGGGAACCATTTGACCAGACGCGCATCGAGGTCGACGACGAGGACCCGCTCGTTCTGCAGATCAGGCAATTCTGCAAGGTGATCCTCGGAGACGAACCGCCGCTTGTCAGCGGGCGTGAGGGGCTCGAAACCTTGAGGGTAGTCGATGCGGTAAAACGCTCGGCGGCAATGGGAGAACGTATCGAGTTGAACTGACGCCTGAGTAATGTGACCGCTTGCTCGCCCTTCACGCTCCTTGCATCCGATGCGATGAGAGCGCGGGCTCAACACCGACGTAAGACATCGCGCTTCTGGCGGAAGAAATCGTCGCCGCCGCTCTGTCTTCGCCGCCATCGAAACGCGCCTCCTTCCGGCAAGAACGCAACGCTTCATCGAATTTCTGGGTGACTGCTTGAAGCCGACTTGGTCTGGAAGCGGGCGAACTCGTGATAGTGTTTGCCGTTGACATGTTCGACGAAGGTGTCGATGTCCCAAGTATCGATACCGTGTTGATGTTTCGGCAACGGAAAGGTCCCTTTCTGGTGCCTTTTCAAGTCTCTACGGCGGGTCCTATGTGCCATTCATGTGCCATGGAACTGTGGGACTATGTGACAAGCGTTGTAATCATTGAGAAATTCGTCGCAGGTTAATGTGATGCAAAGCAGCCAGCGAAATGGGCCGGGGTTACGGGTAACTAGCTGTATTTATTAGGAAAACAAGTGGCTGGGGAACCTGGATTCGAACCAGGACTAACGGAGTCAGAGTCCGCTGGTCTACCGTTAACCTATTCCCCAAGGCCGCAGGCGGTGTCTGCCGCCGCGTCGGTGTGGCGGGCTTATAAACAAAAGAACGCCCGATGCAAATACCTTTTGCCAAAAAAATGCGGCCGGGCTGTGTCGTTCGGCTTTTGGGTTGAGCCTCGAAAGTGCAGCGATCCTTAATCGATGTCGGCAACCGCAGGGGAGGGCGGCTGGGCTCTCAGGGGCCGCCATGGTTTCAAAAAAAGTTTGGCGAAAGGAGGCGGCGCTGGTACAGTCGCGCCAACGCAAAATCGAGAGAGCGCCTTGAGCGGCCGTCAGGCTTCGCGCGGCGCCATGGTTGAGACAAGTGAAAGACCCCGATCACGGCGAGAAGCCGTCTGAATCCGGGGCGTCGGCAGCAGGTCGCAGCGAGGCGCGCGTAGGCGCGCCGCGGGGCGGCAAGGGCAAGCGGAGGCGGCGCAAGCCGTCCGGTTCCCCGCCTGCAATTGCCAGCGGATCCGGCCCGTCCGGAGAAGCAGGGCGTCCCGCAGCACTGAACGACGCGGAGCCATCGCGCAAGCGCAAACGGCGCCGGCGTTCGAAATCAGCAAAACTACAGGCCACCTCCGCCGCGTCCGGTGCAAGCACGCCGGCACAGGATCCGGCGCTCAGCGACAAGAAGGGCGGCCGTAAGCGCAACTGGAAGGCGCGCCATCGGCGTGGCCTGCAGGGGCGGCCGCTGGCGACCGCAAGCAACCCTCCGGCAAATTCCCGGCAGGGCGGCCGCCCGGTCGAGCGGTCCGGCGAAGCTGCGCGGCCACGGAGCGGCGAGACCCCGCAGCAGCAGGCGCGTTCCGAAAGGCTCGGAGCACCGTTCGTCGAGCCGACCGACCCGCCAGCGCCGCTTTACGCGGCACTCGACCTCGGCACCAACAATTGCCGGCTGCTCATCGCGCAGCCGACCCGGCCGGGTCAGTTCCGCGTGGTCGATGCCTTCTCGCGAATCGTCCGGTTGGGTGAGGGGCTCGGCGCAAGCGGACGGCTTTCGGACGATGCGATGGAGCGCTCGGTGGAAGCGCTCAAGGTCTGTGCCGCCAAGCTCGGTGCCCGCTCGATCCGCCGCCGCCGGCTGATTGCGACCGAGGCTGCGCGCGCGGCTGCCAACGGCGAGGCCTTCATGAAGCGCGTCGCCGAGGAAACCGGTCTCGAACTGGAGATCATCGACCGCGAGACGGAGGCACGGCTTGCGGTGTCCGGCTGCTCTTCTCTCGTGGACCGCGAAACCAAATCCGTCGTGCTCTTCGATATCGGCGGCGGCTCGTCTGAGATCGCCGTGATCCGCATCGGCGAAAACCGCTCGAGCCGGCTTGCCAATCACATCACGCACTGGACGTCGCTGCCCGTGGGCGTCGTCACCCTTTCCGAGCGCCACGGCGGCGAGCATGTGACGCCTCAAAGCTTCGAGATGATGGTGCGCGAGGTCGAGGCCATGCTCGCCGGCTTCGAGAGCCCCTCCGTCGACGTCCTCGCAAGCGGTTCCTATGCGGAGAGCTTCCATCTGATCGGAACGTCGGGAACCGTGACGACGCTTGCGGGCGTGCATCTCGACCTGCCGCGCTACGACCGCCGCCGCGTGGACGGGCTCTGGCTTTCAGATGACGAGGTCTCGGCCATGCAGGCGCGTCTCCTTTCCTGGGATTTTGCCGCACGTGCCGCCAATCCGTGCATCGGGCCGGACCGGGCCGATCTGGTGCTCGCGGGCTGCGCGATCCTCGAGGCGATCCGCCGCCGCTGGCCGTCGACCCGCATGCGCGTCGCCGACCGCGGGCTTCGCGAAGGGCTGCTGACCGACATGATGGCGGATGACGGGGCCTGGCGCCGGGGGCGTCCGCGCCGCCATCAGCGCAGCTTCGGTCCCCCGCCGGCAGGTGAAGAGCGTGTGAAGCGCCACGAAGGAACCGAGGCATGACGAAATCACCGATCGGCGGCAACCGCAGCGGCCGCAAGCTCGGCCAGAAGGTCAAGAAGGGCAAGCTCAAAGCGTCTTCGCGCCGCTGGATCGAGCGCCACATCAACGACCCCTACGTTCAGCGGGCGCAGCTCGAAGGCTACCGCGCAAGGGCGGCCTTCAAGCTCCTGGAGATCGACGAAAAGCACAAGATTCTGGCAGGCGCGAAGCGCATCATCGATCTGGGCGCGGCGCCCGGGAGCTGGTCCCAGATCGCCGCCAAGGTGACGAACTCGACCGATCCAGATCCACGTGTTGCGGCGATCGACTTCCTCGAAATGGACCCGATCCCCGGAGTCCGCTTCCTTCAGATGGATTTCCTCGATCCGGCGGCGCCGGAAAAGCTGAAGGAGGCGATCGGCGGAGCTCCTGATATCGTCATGTCCGACATGGCGGCTCCGACCACGGGCCATCGCCAGACCGACCATATCAGAACCATGCATCTCTGCGAGGTGGCGGCGCATTTCGCCGTCGAGGTTCTCGCGGAGGGCGGGCATTTTCTGGCGAAGACCTTCCAGGGCGGCACCGAGCGCGACCTCCTGAACATGCTGAAGCAGAACTTCCGCCAGGTCGTCCATGTGAAGCCGGCGTCCTCCCGTGCCGAATCGGTCGAGATGTTTCTGCTCGCCAAGGGCTTCAAAGGCCGCCATGCGTCAGAGAGCGACGATACGGCAAAGGGTGCCGCGGAGGAATAGAGGCATGCTGCTATACGTGACCCTCGGCTCCAACGATCTCCAGAGGGCAGGCGCTTTCTACGACACGGCGCTTGCACCCCTCGGCCTCAGGCGCCGCAAGGAGGATGAAGTGGAGATCGGCTACGGTGCGGAGGGTGATTTCCGTTGCCGCCTCTGGGTGGTGACGCCGTTCAACCGCGAGGCCGCGACGATCGGCAATGGCTCGATGGTGGCACTCGAAGCGGAAAGTCGCGCGGCGGTGGACGCCTTCCATGCCGCGGCGCTCGCCGGCGGCGGCACCGATGAAGGCGCGCCGGGGCTGCGGCCCTTCCACGCCAATTTCTACGCGGCTTACGTCCGTGACCCGGACGGCAACAAGCTTTCGGCGGTCTGCGAGCGGCCGGAATAGGGTTGGCGGATTTGCTCCCTCGTCCCTGTGCCCGTCACAGGGAATGAGCGGTGGCGCGTGCGCGGCCGAAAGAGCTCGTTCAGCCCAAGGACTTGGTCTGGCCGGATTCCCGAGCACGGGAATGAAGAGGAGCAGAAGCCTCGCCTCGCTTTGCCGCGGCCGACAAGCGCGCCGCTGCCTCGCATGGGCTCCAAGCGCGGCGCCTCATGACCGCCCTCATTTGCCGGCAGCCGTCGTCTCCGCTCCCCTTACCGCCAGCCGGTGGCCGGAAACGGAGGCGCCGGCATTCTTCGCCATGGCGATGAAGGGGATCGCCGCCAGCAGATTGGCGATGGCGATGATCATGAAGGCGACGTGGAAGTCCTCAAGCTCAAGCGGTTTGCCGCTGAGCGCCGTCTCGATTTCGAGAATGGCGCCTGCGATCGCGACGCCCAATGCAAGACTGATCTGCTGCAGCACGGCGCTCATCGATGTCGCCTTGCTGGCGTCGGCATCGTCGATGTCGGCGAAGGAGAGCGCGTTGACGCCGGTGAAGAAGAAGGAGCGGGCGAAACCGGCGACCAGCAGGACGGAGATCAACAGGAGATAGGGTGTCGCCGGCGTGAAGAAGCCGTTGGCGAAGGTCGTTGCGGCGGCAATAACGGCGGCGAGGAGCAGCGTCGTGCGGAAGCCGGCGAAAGCGAGCACGCGGCGCGCAAGGAACTTCGTGGTGATGGCGCCGACAGCGCCTATGAACGTGATGAGGCCCGATTGGAACGGGTCGAGGCCGAAGCCGACCTGCAGCATCAGCGGCATCAGAAATGGCACTGCGCCGACGGATATCCGGAAGATCGTGCCGCCGATCGAAGCGGCGCGGAAGGCGCCGTCGCGGAAGAGCTTAAGGTCGAGTACCGGCGCCGGATGCCGGCGCGCATGGAAGACATAGAGGAACGAAGCGGCGATACCGGCCGATACGGAACCGATGCCGATTTCCGGTGGCAGGGCCGGCAGGCTGATGACCGAAAGCCCGAAGACCACACCGGCGGCAGCGATGCCCCCGAGCAGGAAACCGAGGATGTCCACCGGCGGCGGGTTTCTCCGCTCCATCTCGGGCAGATAGATGCCGGAGAGAAAATAGCCGACGATCCCGACCGGCACGTTGATCAGGAAGATCCAGTGCCAGGAGAAGTACGTCGTGATAAAGCCGCCGAGCGGCGGTCCTGCGAGCGGCCCGACCAGCGCCGGAATGGTCAGCAACGCCATTGCCGAGACGAGCTCGCTTCGCGGCGCGCTGCGCACGAGAACGAGCCGCGCGACCGGCGTCATCATGGCGCCGCCCATGCCCTGCAGGAAACGCGCAAGCACGAAGGCGAAGAGGCTATCCGCCACGGCGCAGAAGACCGACCCTGCGATGAAGACGAGGATCGCTGCGCGGAAGATGCGTTTGGCGCCGAACCGGTCCGCCATCCAGCCGCTCAAAGGGATGAAGATTGCCAGCGCCACCATATAGGAGGTGAGTGCCAGTTTCAGCGTGATCGGTCCGACCCCGATGTCGCGCGCGATCGCCGGCAGCGACGTCGAAATGACGGTGGAATCCATCTGCTCCATGAACAGGGCGATGGCGAGGATCATCGGGACGATGCGGTTCATGAAAGATGCCTTGGGCTGTCACTGCCGGCTGTCGCCGCCCCGTTCGTTAGATCGGAATCGATTCAAGGACAAAATCATTCAGCAGCTGGAAATGCGGAACTGCTCGCGCGGGTAAGGGCTTCCGATGGCTTTGTAGGGGCAAAACCGGAGATTGAAGATCAAAAGCATGTGATCCGTCCTGTCCGAATCGCCGAGGGCGCTACTTCTCGCCTGTTACGACCGGCGGGCAGCGCCAATCAACAGGAGGGAATGACGATGGTTTTTCAATTGAAGCGGCGGACGCTGTTTGCAGCAGGCGCGGGCGCATTGGCGGCACCAAGCCTGCTCGCAGGCCTGGCCGGCGCGCAGGAAACGGCGGAAAAGAACGGTATGGCCAAGGACACGGACTTCAGGACGTTGAAACTCGGAAGTTTCAAGGTGACGGTGATCAGCGACGGAACGCGAGCCTCGGACAACCCGCACGAGATCTTCGGCACCAATCAGCCTGCAGAGTCGGTCTCTGCGCTGCTGGAGCAGAATTTTCTGCCGACCAGCGGCTTCGTCAACGGCTTTTCCCCGGTCCTGGTCGATACCGGATCCGAGGTCGTTCTCTTCGACACGGGGCTTGGCGAAGCCGGTCGCGAGGCGGGAACGGGCAAGCTTGCCGAAGGCCTGAAGGCCGCTGGCTATGCCCCGGATCAGGTGACGGTCGTCGTCATCACTCACATGCATGGCGATCATATCGGCGGACTGACGGAGGGTGGAAAGCCTGCCTTCGCCAATGCGCGCTATGTGACCGGTCAGGTAGAGTACGACTTCTGGAAGGACGACGCACGCGTCGGCACGCCTGCCGAGAACGGGCACAAGGCGGTGCTGGCAAAGGTCGTCCCGCTGGCGGAAAAGATGACCTTCGTCGCGGCTGGCGGGGAAGTCGTCCCGGGTATCTCCGCGATGGCCGCTTTCGGCCATTCTCCGGGGCACATGATCTACCGGCTTGATTCCGACGGCAAGGCCATGATCCTGACGGCCGATACCGCGAACCACTATGTCCTGTCGCTGCAGCGGCCCGACTGGGAGGTCCGCTTCGACATGGACAAGTCGGCCGCGAGCGCGAGCAGGAAAAAGGTCTTCGACATGATCGCGACCGAACGGCTGCCCTTCATCGGCTATCACATGCCGTTTCCGGCCGTCGGCTTCGTAGAGAGCCAGGATCAGGGCTATCGCTTCGTCCCGGCAAGCTATCAGTTCGACATCTGAAGAAGCGGCTTGTTGCGCTGCGACAACAATTCGGCGAGGCCCCGACAGATTCGGAGCCTTTAGCTATTTTCATTCCGACATATCCGTGTTACCAGCCCTCGCCAACTTCCAAGACAAGCCTTGAAGTCACCCGGTGGACAAGTCGCTGAGCGTCCCCGGGGATTTTTCGTTTATTTGAAGAGGAACTGGCCATGGCGCGCATCATCGAAACGGCAACCGGTCTGGAGGCATTGACCTTCGACGACGTTCTGCTCCAGCCGGGGCATTCCGAGGTCATGCCGGGCCAGACGAACATCGCGACCCGCATCGCGCAGGACATCGATCTCAACCTCCCGATTCTCTCGGCGGCCATGGACACCGTTACCGAGGCGCGGCTGGCGATCGCCATGGCACAAGCCGGCGGTATCGGCGTCATCCACCGCAACCTGACGCCCGCCGAACAGGCGGAAGAGGTTCGGCAGGTCAAGAAATTCGAAAGCGGCATGGTGGTCAATCCGGTGACGATCGGCCCGGATGCGACGCTTGCGGATGCTCTGAGCCTGATGAAGGCGCACGGCATTTCCGGCATTCCCGTCGTGGAAAACGGCGGCCTGGGCGGGCAGACCCAGGGGCGCCTCGTCGGCATTCTCACCAACCGCGACGTCCGCTTCGCTTCTAATCCCTCCCAGAAGATCCATGAGCTGATGACGCGGGAAAACCTCATCACCGTGAAGGAAAGCGTCGATCAGCAGGAAGCCAAGCGACTGCTCCACAAGCACCGGATCGAGAAGCTTCTGGTGGTGGACCAGGATGGTCGCTGCGTCGGCCTGATCACGGTCAAGGACATCGAAAAGTCGCAGCTGAACCCGAACGCCTCGAAGGACGCTCAGGGCCGGCTTCGCGCCGCCGCCGCGGTCAGCGTCGGCGACGACGGCTTCGAGCGTGCCGAGCGGCTGATCGATGCCGGCGTCGACATGATCGTCGTCGATACCGCTCACGGTCATTCGCAGCGCGTGCTCGATGCGGTCAGCCGGGTGAAGAAACTCTCCAATTCGGTGCGCATCATGGCCGGCAACGTCGCGACCGGGGACGGCACCAAGGCGCTGATCGACGCCGGCGCGGATGCGGTCAAGGTCGGTATCGGCCCCGGCTCGATCTGCACGACGCGCATCGTCGCCGGGGTCGGCGTGCCGCAGCTCGCCGCGATCATGGCGGCCGTCGAGGCCGCGCAGGCCGCCGGCATCCCGATCATCGCCGATGGCGGCATCAAATATTCGGGCGACCTTGCCAAGGCGATCGCCGCCGGCGCTTCGGCCGTGATGATCGGCTCGCTTCTCGCCGGGACCGAGGAAAGCCCGGGCGAGGTCTTCCTCTACCAGGGCCGGTCCTTCAAGGCCTATCGCGGCATGGGGTCGGTCGGCGCAATGGCGCGGGGCTCGGCCGACCGCTATTTCCAGGCGGAGGTGCGCGACACGCTGAAGCTCGTGCCCGAAGGCATCGAAGGGCAGGTGCCCTATAAGGGGCCGGTCTCCGGCGTCCTGCACCAGCTCGCCGGCGGCCTCCGGGCCTCCATGGGCTATGTCGGGGGCCCTACGATCAAGGATTATCAGGAGCGCGCTACCTTCGTTCGCATCTCCGGCGCGGGCCTCCGCGAGAGCCACGCGCATGACGTGACGATCACCCGCGAGAGCCCGAACTATCCCGGCGGCGCCTGATATCATCGGCGGGCGCCGTCCGGCGTCCGCCATCTCCATCGCTGACGTTGAAGAGTAACGATGACAGGCTTTGAAATAATCTGGCCGATGGTGGCCCATGTCGCGCTTGTTTTCATGCTTTATGCGCTCCTCTCCATGCGTCGCGTGGCGCTCGTCAGAGCCGGCAAGATCGACGTTTCCGTGTTCCGGGAAAACCGCGACGAGCCGGGCGAAAGCCTCGTCGTGCGAAACAGCATCGCGAACCAATTCGAGCTGCCGGTGCTCTTCCATTTCTGCTGCGTGCTGCTCTACCTCACAGAGGCTGACAATCCTGCCGCGCTCGGCCTCGCCTGGCTTTTCGTGGCGCTCCGTTACGCCCATGCCTTCGTCCACGTCACCGGCAACCGGCTGCGCTATCGCCGGCCGCTGTTCATGGCAGGTTTCGTTGTGCTCGGCGCGATGTGGACATGGCTTTCCGTCTGGATGACGATGAGCTGAGGTAACGCGGTTTTGTACGTCTGTGACCGCGCCGCTGACCTATCCTGTCGTCTGGCCGCTGCCGCCTGCTACAGCGGCTTTTATCTGCTACAGCCCGAGGAGAGCGTCATGAACGAGCCTGTCATCACCCAGGCGATGATCGATGCCTATGACGAATATACCCATCTCACTTTGGATCGCCGCCGTTTCATGGAGAGATTGACGGCGCTTGCCGGTACGGCCGCGGCCGCTGCCGCAATCGCGCCGATGCTGGCTGCAAACAGTGCCAAAGCCGAAACGATCGCCGCGACCGACGAGCGTATCAAGGGAGAGGACATCAACTATCCCGGCGCTGACGGCGAAATGAAGGGATATCTCGTCAAGCCCGCGGATGCGTCCGGCAAGCTCCCGGCCGTCATCGTCATTCACGAGAATCGTGGCCTGAACCCGCACATAAGAGACGTCGCGCGCCGCATGGCGCTGGAAGGATTCGTGGTTCTCGCTCCTGATTTCCTGTCCCCCGACGGCGGGACGCCTGACGATGAGGACAAGGCGCGGGAGATGATCAGCGCACTCGATGCGGGCGCCACGAATGCGGATGCGGTGGCTACCGTGGATTTCCTGAAGGGCCATGCGGACAGCACGGGGAACGTCGGAGCGATCGGCTTTTGCTGGGGCGGCGGTCTCGTCAACAGGCTTGCCGTGAACGCGCCCGATCTCAAGGCCGGCGTCGCCTATTACGGCGCCCAGCCGAGGGCAGAGGACGTGCCGAAGATCAATGCAGCGCTGCTCCTGCACTATGCCGGACTCGACGAGCGCATCAATGCCGGCATAGAGGCCTACCGCAAAGCGCTGATGGAGAACGGTAAGGACGCGACGATCCACGTCTACGAAGGTGTGAACCACGCCTTCAACAACGATACTTCCGCGGCGCGCTACGACAAGGAGGCGGCCGACCTCGCCTGGCAGCGGACCGTCGAATTCCTGAAGGCGAAGCTCGCCTGAGGCTTCCAAGTCTTGCGGGCGGCGGCCAAGGCGCAGCTTTCGCCGCGCCACGACCCTGCGTCGCGGCGCCCCTGGATCACGATGATTTATGTCCGGCCGACGTAAAATCGTAGAGGTGATCGAACCTAACAGGTTGAGACGCGGGATGCGGGCGGAAAACCGCACACGCTTTTCCTCATCCCGTCTAGAGATTTCCCGGGCGCAGGCCGCAATGGCGCTTGCGAGCGCCTCCATGTCGCGTGGCTGCGGATTGCTGCGCCGCCAGACGAGCCCGATCTCGCGAGAGGGTTCCGGGGCGGCGAAGCGCACGATGCGGATCGCGTTGCGCGAGGCTTCGCTCGGCACCGCAATCTCGGGGATCAGCGTCATTCCCATGCCGTTGGCGACCATCTGAAGAAGCGTCGCCATCGACGTGGCGCCGAAACTCACGAGTTGCCGTTTGCCGGCGGCATTGCAGACGGCAAGCGCCTGATCGCGCAGGCAATGGCCCTCCTCCAGCAGCAGGAGCCGCGAAATATCCACCTGCTCCTCCGTCATCGGCGACATGAGCACGTTCCGGTCGTTCTCCGCCACGGCCATATAGAAGCGGTCGGAAAATAACGGCCGGGTGACGATGCCGTCGGCGTCGACCGGCAGCGCCGCCACGACCGCATCGAGCCTGCCGTCGCCGAGATCGGCGATGAGCCGGTCGGTGAGGGATTCCTTCAGTTCGATATCTATCGCCGGATATCGCTCGCGCAGGTAGGGAATGAGCCTCGGTACGAGATAGGGCGCGAGTGTCGGGATGACCCCGAGGCGGACTCTTCCCTCGAGGATGCCCGAGTTCGCCCGGGCGCTCTCCTCCAGTCTGCCGACATCCGCGAGGATCGAGCGCACCTGCGCCAGCACTTCCTCCCCCTTGCCGGTCAGGAAAACGCCGGCGCGGCTCCGTTCCACCAGTTTCACGCCCAGATGGCTTTCCATCTCCATGATCTGTGCGGACAGGGCCGGCTGGCTCACATGAGCGAGTTCGGCCGCCTTGCCGAAGTGACGAGTGGCCGCGAGGGCATCGAAATAACGCATCTGTCGGAGTGTCAGCATAATAGGAAAATCCTATCGCAATCGGCAGGAAATACAATTGGAAATTATCGTCCGCGAATGGGAGAAACCCTTGCCGAGGCCTTCCATGCGCGGTGCGGATCGTGGCTGCTGCCGTTCAGCCGTCACGGTCCTCAACGGGCTTCGGAAGCCGAAATATTGAAACAGGAGGGATGTGATGACAGATCGTCCGACGATCACCACCACCGCCGGGGCGCCGGTGCCGGACAACCAGAATTCGCTGACGGCAGGGCCGCGTGGCGGCATCATGCTGCAGGATTACCAGCTGATCGAGAAGCTGGCGCATCAGAACCGCGAGCGCATTCCGGAGCGTGTCGTCCACGCCAAGGGCTGGGGTGCCTTCGGCACGCTCAAGATCACGGGCGACATCTCGCAATACACCAGGGCGAAGTGTCTCCAGCCTGGCGCCGAGACGCCGATGCTGGCCCGCTTCTCGACCGTTGCCGGCGAACAGGGCGCCGCCGACCACGAGCGCGACGTCCGCGGTTTCGCGCTGAAGTTCTACACCGAGGAGGGCAATTGGGACCTCGTCGGCAACAATACGCCCGTTTTCTTCATCCGCGACCCCTACAAGTTCCCGGACTTCATCCATACGCAGAAGCGGCATCCGAAGACCAATCTCCGTTCCGCCACCGCCATGTGGGACTACTGGTCCCTGTCGCCGGAAAGCCTGCACCAGGTGACGATCCTGATGTCCGACCGCGGCCTGCCGCAGACGCCGATGCACATGAACGGCTACGGCTCTCATACCTATTCCTTCTGGAACGAAGCGGGCGAGCGCTATTGGGTCAAGTTCCACTTCAAGACGCAGCAGGGACACAAGTTCTTTACGAACGAAGAAGGCGAAACGATCATCGGCAAGACGCGCGAGGGCTATCAGGAAGCGTTGTTCTACGCGATCGAGAACGGCGAGTTCCCGCGCTGGACGGTTCAGGTCCAGATCATGCCGGAACTCGACGTCGAGAAGACGCCCTACAACCCGTTCGACCTGACGAAGGTCTGGCCGCATGCCGACTACCCGCCGATCGAGATCGGCGTGCTGGAGCTGAACCGCAATCCGGAAAACTATTTCGCCGAGATCGAGAACGCAGCCTTCTCGCCTTCAAACATCGTTCCCGGCATAGGCTTCTCGCCGGATAAGGTGCTGCAGGCCCGCATCTTTTCCTATGCGGATGCCCATCGCTATCGCCTTGGCACGCATTACGAGCACATCCCGGTCAACCAGCCGCGCTGCCCGGTTCACCACTACCATCGCGATGGCCAGATGAACACCTATGGCGGCATTCGCACCGCCAATCCGGACGCCTATTACGAGCCGAATTCCTTCAATGGCCCGGCTGAGCAGCCGCTCGCCAAGGAGCCGCCGCTCAGAATAGACGGCGACATGTCCCGCTACGACCACCGCGACGGCAATGACGACTATGTCCAGGTTCGCGCGCTGTTCGACCTCTTCGACGAAGGGCAGAAGTTGCGCCTCTTCTCCAACATCGCGGCTGCCATGGGCGGCGTTCCGGGCGAGATTGTCGAACGGCAGCTCATCCATTTCGCTCGCGTTCACCCGGATTACGAGTCGGGCGTCCGTCAGGCGCTGAAGACCGCCCACGCCTACGAGGCGGACACGATCAGCACGGCGGCCGAGTAATCAGGCGACCGTTCCCGATGAAAACGAAGGCCACGCCTCAGCAAGGCGTGGCTTTCGTCATTGGAGGAGACGCGTAAGGCAGCTCACCAGCCCGGCAGCATATGGCTCTGCCTGAGGCGCGGGTAACGGGGATAGCCCTTGAGATCGCCCTCGAGATCGTCGTTGACGGTGATCGGCGTGATGTTGTCGAGGCAGGCGGTAATGTGATTGGTGATCGCGTTCGACAGCGACGGCGAAAGGCCGGGGCGCTTCATGATGCCGATCTGCACCGGCGCCAGTGCCGGGAAGCCGTCGGCCAGCGTCAGCACCTTCATGCCCGGCCGCAGCGCCGACTCCGGCAGTACGGATACCGCCATCCCGGCGAGGACCGCAGCCGCGACGACCGTCGAAGACCAGCTCGTGAACAGGATCTGGTATTCCTTGCCGGTTGCATCGAGCGCCGCGCAGGCAGCCTGCCGCCACTGACAGTCGCGCCGTCCGACCGCAAGCGGAATCGGAGCGTTCTCGGGCAATGGGTGGTTGATGGAGCTTACCCAGCAGAGCGGCTCGGTTCGAACGACGTCGGAAGCCCGCGCACGCGGATTGTGCGTGACGAGCGCGATATCGAGATCGCCCTTCGCCATCTTTTCAGCAAGGTCCACCGAAGGCTCGCAAACGATGTAGAGCTCCACATTCGGATGGGTTTTGGCGAAGCGGACGATGATTTCGGGCATATAGCGGTCCGCATAGTCGTCCGGCGTGCCTATCCGCAGCGTTCCCTCGAGGCGGTTGTCGTCGAAGGAGGCGATCGCCTCGTTGTTGAGGCGGATCATCCGCCGCGCGAAGTTGAGGAGCCTGTCGCCGTCCACGGTCAACCGGTTGCCCCGGCCATCCTTCATGAAAAGCGGCTTGCCGATCCGTTCTTCCAAGCGACGCATCTGCATCGAAACGGCGGATTGAGTCTTGAAAACACGGTCGGCGGCCCTGGTGAAGCTCCCCGTATCTGCAATGGCTACGAAGGTCTGCAACTGGTCAATATCGAGCGGTGCGGACATGGCGGCAATACCTATAAGATTGTTTGATGAATATCATTAAAAACATTCGTTGGACTGATCAATAAGGATTTGCGAATGATAATCCGCAAATCACGTCGATCTTCCCGGCAAAGATAGTCGCCGGTTAGCCAAAAGTATTTCGGCCTGCCCCTGCGAAAGACCTTCCTGCAGGGACGGGTTTCTTCGTGCCCGCGAAAAGGAGTTCCGTCATGCGCACGACCCAACACGCCTCCGGTTTCGGTCTCGTCGCGAACAGGCAGTCGCCTGCAACCCGCGCGACAGGCATCATCGGCGTGCTGTCGGCCGTTTGGCGCCTGTATCGAAATCGGTGCCAGATCGCCCGCCTTCAGGATCTCGACGACCGCCAGCTGCTGGACATGGGTTTGAAACGAGAAGACCTGCGCGAGGCGCTGACCTCAGCCTTCTTCGAAGACACGGGCAGTTATCTGACGCGCGCCTCACGCAACCGGGCGAATCTCTTCTACAGGGGAGTTCGCCACGATTGACCTCTTCATTGGCGCTTTCCGCCGCCTCGGATGCGCCAATGCGGCATGATCTGCGAAAGCTTTCGCCGCGCGCGGGTCATGCCGCGATATTCGGATGGTGCCGGCGGCACCTAGCTAAAAGTTCCCCGCAGGGTATGAGCCAATAGACCCTGCTGCTTGCCCGGTACATGCCAAGACGTGTACCGGGCTTTTTTATTGCTCCTCACGGGGCCCCTCAAGGAATGTCTGCCCCTCTCCTCGGGTTTAACCCGAGGACTAACCCTCTCCCCGCATGCGGGGAGAGGGGACTTTGGAGCGGGCGCTCGCCGCTTGTCCCTTCTCCCCGCTTGCGGGGAGAAGGTGCCGGCAGGCGGATGAGGGGCAGTTGTCTTTTCTACGCCTTGCCGTCCGAGCCGCCCTTGTAGCTCTCGAAAAGCGCGTCGATGCTCTTCTGATATTCCTTCTGCATCTCCAGGCCGCTGTCGAAGAGGCTGTTCATCGCCTGCGAAAACTGGGAAAAAGCAGGATTCTCCGCCGGCGCCTTCTCAGCCGTCCCGGCGCGCGCCATCATCTCCTGATACGCCTTGAAGAATGGATTGCCGGCGAAGAGCTCCTCGGCTTTCGGGTTTTCCGGCGTCTTCCCCATGCCGAAGAAACCCTGCATCGCCTGGGTGAATGGGTTGTCGAAGGGATTGGGCTGCGGTTCGGGCTTCTTTGCGAAGCCCGTCGCCTCCATCCACTGCCGCATCAGTGTCATCATGGGATTGTCTGCGAGCCCGCCGCTCATCTGCCCCGTGGTCTGCTTGAAAAGCCCGCCCATCAGCGTACTCGCCATCACCGGCAGCATCTGCTTATAGATCTCCTGACCGATCCCCGTCACCTGTGCCGCCTGCGCCGCGATCGCGCGCGACATCTCCTTCGAGCCGAAGAGCTGCCCGAGAACGCCATTGCCGTCGGCGACGCCCTGGGGCGTGAACGCCTGGCTCATGTCTTCGAAATACTTGGCGTAATTGCCAGTCGAGAGTGCCGTCAGCAGCGCGCCGAAGTCGTAGGGGTTCGTGGCATTGTGCTTGAAGCCGGTGGAGAATGCGGGCATCAGCGCGGCCGTGGCCTTCGCCATCTGCTCCTGCGCGAGCCCGAATTGCTTGGCCATCAGTTCGATGGCGTGGCCGTTCTGCGCCTGCGCGAACATGTCAAAAAGCGGTGCCATTGGCGTTCCTTCCCGGGCGAACGACGCATGTCATTGCACTATAACGGGAATTGAAGGGCTGGAAACCGCTTTTTGTGAGGCGTCCGCGCGGCGGAGCGAGCGCCTCGCTCAATACTGGTAATCGGTGAAAACCGGTTCGACCGATTCGTTCCAGCGGCCGCGGTAAAGGGCGAGCATGTCTTCCGCGAGCGTCGCCTTCTTCGCCAGCACCTCGTCGAGCGGTGCCAGGAACTGCCTCTCGTCGATGCCGTCCCCGTTCAGTTGGTTGCGGCGCTTAAGGCCGTCGCGCGAAATGGCGAGAACCTCGCGCGCGACATCGAAAAGCGGCTTCGACCGGAATTCGGCCGCGAGCGCCTTGGCTGGCACCGCATCTCTGAGCGCCAGGACCTCCTCGTAGCTCCAGTCGCGCGTCAATGCCTCGGCAGCCGACAGGGCCTCATCATCATAGAGCAGGCCGACCCAGAATGCCGGCAGGGCGCAGATCCGTCGCCACGGGCCGCCGTCGGCCCCGCGCATTTCCAGGAAGCGCTTCAGACGGACGTCCGGAAAGAGGGTCGACAGATGATTGGTCCAGTCGCCCATCGTCGGCCGCCACTCGGCGATTTCGCCCTTCAGCGCTCCGTTCATGAACTGGCGGAAGGTGACGTGCGTACAGTCATGATAGTGCCCGTCGCGCACGACGAAATACATCGGGACGTCGAGCGCCCATTCCACGTAGTCGCGAAAGCCGAAGTCCGGATTGAAGGCGGTCGGCAACAGGCCTGCGCGCTGATTGTCGGTGTCGCGCCAGATGTCTCCTCGCCAGGAAAGCAATCCGTTCGGCCTGCCGTCGGTGAAAGGCGAACTTGCGAAGAGGGCGGTGGCCAGCGGCTGCAGCTTCAGGGAGACCTGCATCTTCCGCCGCATGTCCTCTTCCGAGGAGAAGTCGAGGTTAACCTGGATCGTGCAGGTGCGGTACATCATGTCGAGGCCCTTGGAACCGACCTTGGGCATGTAGCGCGACATAATGGCGTAGCGCGACTTCGGCATGCGCGGCGTCTCGGAGAAGCTCCATTTCGGACTGCCGCCGATGCCGAGGAAACGGATTCCGAGCGGTTCGGCGATTTCCCGAAGCACTGCCAGGTGCTGGTTGGATTCCCTGCAGGTCTGATGGAGGTTCTCGAGCGGAGCGCCGGAAAGCTCGAATTGTCCGCCCGGCTCGAGCGAGATCGCCCCATTGCCCGAGGGCTCGGCAAGGCCGATGACATTGCCCTCATCCATGATCGGCTCCCAGCCGTTCCTTTCGGCCATACCGTTCAGGAGCGCCTGGATGCTGGCCTCGCCGAAATAGGGCACCGGGCTGTTGTCCGCTTTAAAAAAGGCGAACTTCTCATGTTCGGTGCCGATCCGGAACTTCTCCTTCGGCTTCGATCCCGATGCCAGATAGGCGGTCAGTTCAGCAACGGAGGTAACCGGCGTCTGGTCGGTGGTGTCTCGGGCCATGTTCGTCTTCTTTGCCTGGGCGGCTCCCGCGGGGTCAGCGGGAGCGGATGGAGTGCTTGAACCGTAATCAAGTGCGGCGCAAGTCAATTTCTTTCAAGATGCCCTCAAAAAAACTAGGGGCAAGCGGATGGACGCTTCATCGCCAGTCGCCGAGCGTCGCCTGAATGACGG
The DNA here is from genome assembly GCF_000427465.1 of Sinorhizobium arboris LMG 14919. NCBI lineage: Bacteria > Pseudomonadati > Pseudomonadota > Alphaproteobacteria > Hyphomicrobiales > Rhizobiaceae > Sinorhizobium > Sinorhizobium arboris. The sequence continues at coordinate 513,189 of NZ_ATYB01000014.1, forward strand.
CCATTGCAGCTACTGCTGCCGTGTCCGCGCGCAGGATGCGCGGTCCGAGAGGGATCGACGTCACGAAATCGAGACTGTGCAGCAGTTCCCGCTCTCCCTCCGAAAATCCGCCTTCCGGCCCGATCAGGAGCGCCAGCCTGCGTTCGGCAATCCCGTTGAGGATCGGCAGGGGATTCTGGCTCTCGTTCCCCTCGTCGCAAAAGACGATGCGCCGGTCGCGCGGCCAGACCGTGAGGAGTTCCTCGAGCTTGCGAGGTTCCTCCACGGCCGGGATGCCCAGCACGCCGCATTGCTCGGCCGCCTCGACGACATTGGCGCGGACCCGTTCGAGGCTGCCGATCCTGCCTTGAACATGCTGCGTCATGACCGGCTGCAGGACGCCGGCACCCATCTCGACCGCTTTCTGCACGAGATAATCGAGCCGCCCCACCTTGAGCGGCGCGAACAGGTAGACGAGGTCGCAAGGGGGCGGCTGCGGGCGCGTTTGCTCGACAGCGACGAGAACCGCGCGCTTGCGCGACGGCATGGATATCTCCGCCCGCCATTCGCCATCCCGGCCATTGAAGACCAGAAGCGATGCGCCCTCACCGAGGCGCAGAACGTTGATGAGATAGTTGAACTGCTCCCGGGTGGCCTCGTGTTCCGCTCCGGCGTTGAGCGGGCTCTCGATGAACAGTCGCTGCATGCGGAAATTGGCGCGCATTCGGATACCTTAAAGAAACAGGCCGGAGAGGATGAGGTAGAGGACCGCCGAAAGCAGCGCCGAGACAGGAACCGTGATGACCCAGGCGGCGATGATCGTCAGGAAATGGGAGCGCCGCACCAGGCGCCGGCGGCGCACTTCCGCAAAATTGGTCTCGCCTTTTTCCATGAATTCGGTCTGACCCGTCTTCCGCCGGACATATTCGAGGCGCCGTTGCGAGCGGCGCGTGTACCACTCGCGAAAGAAGCCGACGCCGAAGACAGCGCCCACCGCCGTGTGTGTGGAACTGATCGGCAGGCCGAGAGCCGAGGCGAGCAGAACCGTCACCGCGGTTGCCAGCGCCACGCAGAAGGCGCGCATCGGATTGAGGCGGGTGATTTCCTCGCCGACCACACGGATGAGCAGCGGACCGTAGAGCAGAAGCCCTACCGAGATTCCGAGCGCACCGATGAGCAGGACCCAGAAAGGCGCCTCCGAGTCCGGGGTCGATATCACGCCGTCGACGGCCGAGACGATCGCCGACAGCGGACCGATGGCGTTGGAGACGTCGTTCGCGCCATGGGCGAAAGAAAGCAGGGCGGCCGAGAAGATGAGCGGCAGGCGGAACAGCTTGCGGAGCGACTGGTTGCGGTTTTCAAGACCTTTCGACTGGTGGCGGATCCAGGGCTTCGACGCTATGTAGCAAAGAATCCCGGCCAGCCCGCCGATCGACAGGCCGGTCGGAAGCGGGACAAGAGCCAGATGGTCGATGGCAAAGACCGCCACATAGGCCGTGAAGGAGCCCGCAGTGACGCCGAGCACGACCGGCATCCAGCGCCGTGCCGCGTCGATCTTGTCATCGCGGTAGATGACGAACTCCTTGAGGAAGGCGAGGAAGAGCGCGGCAATGACCCCGCCGAGTAGGGGTGAAACCGTCCAGCTTGCCGTGATGCCGGCGATTGCCCACCATTTGACGCTGGAAAGCCCGGCGGCGGCGACGCCTGCGCCGATAATGCCACCGATAAGCGAATGGGTGGTCGAAACGGGCGCACGCGAGTAGGTCGCGATATTGATCCAGATAGCCGATGAGACAAGAGCCGACAGCATCACCCAGACCAGGCCCTCGGCGCCGACCAGTTGCGTTCCGTCGACGATGCCGGCTTCGATGGTAAGCGTGACCTTGCGGCCGGCGACCAACGCGCCTGCGATCTCGAACACGGCGGCAATCCCCAGCGCCACGGGCATCGATATCGCTTTTGCACCGACGGCCGCCCCGACGTTGTTGGTGACGTCGTTGGCGCCGATGTTCATCGCCATGTAGCCCGCCACCGCCGCTGCCGCCACCACCACGGCCGCACCGGAGGCGCCGGTGAAATAGCTCGCCGCAAAGCCCATGCTGAGGATCAGGAAGAGAGCGGCGAGCCCGGGAGCAGCCGACCTGCGCATGACGTGATGCGACGCCTCCTCGGCAAGGCTGAATTTGTCGAGATCCTTGTCGAGCGTCAGCTTTTCGAGGCGCGGTCGCGACTTGGCCAATGACTGTTCTCCAACTGTGCCATTCGGCAGTAGCGGCACAGACGGGCGTATTCAAGCGGAATTGAAGAGAGGGGCGAGGGTTGCGACCGGAGCGCTGTCTGCTGCCGGATTCCCCCCGGAGCATTTCCGCATCTCTCCGAAACGCGGAGTTGCAATTCCGGACGGAAGACCGCTGCGCGTCGCGGCCCGCAGCGACCTTTGCGCGTTCGGCCGGTCGTCGCAAGGTGCCGTGGGCGTCTCCGCCTCGCCGTCAGTTGCTGGAGGCCTTCGGCCGCGGCTCCGGGTCGGGATCGAGGCGTTTGCCGAAGTTGAGGATAAGTTCTTTCAGAGAAGGTTCTGCAACGCGCCTTGCCGCCTCACGGTAGTCGACCCATTCGAGCCGCCTGCTGCCTTTCTCCGGGAAGTTCTTGCAAAAACCCTCGACTTCGAGCGCATGCACCTGCACCTTGCAGGAGATCTCCAGGCCGTGGTCCATCCGCTTCTGGTAGACATATGCGCCGATGGCGGCCCTCTGCACCTTGCCCTGCACGCCGGCCTCCTCATAGGCCTCGCGCTCGGCGACTTCATGCGCCTGCTTGCCCTGCATCGGCCATCCCTTGGGGATGACCCAACGGCCGGTGTCGCGGCTGGTGATTACCAGGATCTCCGGCGCATTCGTCGTTTTGGCAAGCCGGTAGCACAGCGCCGCATACTGCATACGCGCCGGGCGGCGCAGCATGAGTTGTACATCAGAAGCGAGCCGGTGCAGAAAGTTCAAGATTCCAGATACTCCTCAACGAATCAGTGATTACCGTTGCGCAACGCAAGTATGAACCCTCGCATGCCGCTGTAAATGCGCTAGAGCGTTCCGCTGCTTCATTGAAACTCGAAACGCTCCGCCCGCTCATCTTTCGGGGCGGCGTAGCTTAGCCAACTAACGCAAAGCGCCGAGTCGCGGTTCCGTCGGAATCACCGCTCGATAGGTCCATATGCAGGAAAGCGGCGGAAATCTTGCCGAGGAGCACGCGACCCGTTGCTTTGGCGCTCGCCGCGCGTGCGGACAGGTCAGGAACCCGAACGGTCGCGCTGCTGCAGGCGCAGACGGGCAATGCGCGCCCACTCGCCGCTGCGCTCGGCCTCGCGCGCTGCTGCGGCGACGAAATCGATGTGGCTTTGCGCGGCGGCCTTGGCGGTTCGCGGATCGCCGGCCATGATCGCCGCATAGATCGCCTCGTGTTGTGCGAGAAGCTGGTCTCGCGCGCCGGGCGCTCCGAAGACGGAATTGCGGTGGAAGAAGATACCTTGGGTCAGCAGCCTGTAACAGGCCCTGAGGGTGTGAAGCAGGATGATGTTATGAGCGCTGTCGCCGATGGCGTTGTGCAGTTCAATATCCGCTTCGAGCTCTTCGGCGAAGTCACCGCTTTTGTGCGCGGCGCGCATGCGCTCGATGACGCGGGTCAGGATGTCGCGGTCGATGTCGGTTGCTCGGGTTGCCGCCAGTTCCGCCGTCAAACCCTCGAGTTCGCGCCGGTATTCGAGATAGTCCTGCGTCGCTTTGTGGTGGCGTCCGATGAGCTCGATCAAGGGTTTGGAGAAGATCTGGCCGACCACGTCGGCGATGAAGGTGCCGCCGCCATGCCGGCTTTCGACAAGACCGCGGGACTCCAGCGCCTTCAGTGCCTCCCGCAGGATCGGTCGCGACACGTCGAAGCGCCGGGAGAGTTCCCGCTCGCCCGGAAGGCGGTCGCCGTCGCGCAACACGCCCTCCAGGATCAGAAGCTCGATCTGCTGCACGACCTCGTCAGCCGTCCGGCTGTGGCTGATGCGGGCATAGAGGTCGTCCTGGTCTTCGGTCACACGTATCTCCCGGAGCGCGAAGGGCACTATGCACAGGTTCCGCCCGCATCCGCTTCCACGCGGCAATCTAACAGGACCCAACAAGTGGTCAAATTGATTGTCCACTTTGCGGGGGTGTGACAAAGACCGAGCTGCGTCAAAGCGTCCTGTTCATTTTACCTTATCCGTTGATAAGAAGACGATGATGAACGCGTGAGGGGGATGAAGCGCTTCATGCCAAAGGGCAGTTTTGCATTTCCGGTGGCGCCCTTGCGCGCCCAGGCGCTGGGCGAGGTCCATTCGCGGCCCTATGCCCTGGTGACGACTCCGCGCGTCATCTTTCAACTCGCCTTCATGACGGAGGGCGGCTCGATCGTCGATCACGCCGTGATGTCCGAGCTGTCGCGCTCGCGCGGCATCACCCCTCCGGGCCGCGACGCCAATCACCACGCGATCCCCTGGGGACAGGGAACGCTGCGCTGGGAGCGGCACACGGAATTCTCCACTTATTTCTGGGACGCGCCCGCCCCGGAGAGCTTCGGCGGCGAGGTGCCGATCCACCCGTTCGGCGACGGCTTTTCGCCGCCGGGATCGCTGATCTCCGGGATTCGTCTGGAAATCCGTCCCGATACTCCGGAGACTCGCGAGGCGATCGGGGCCTTCGATCCCACGAGCCTCTGTTACAGCGAAACCAAGAACGGTCAGGCGGTGCTCCTGACCGACTTTCGCCAGAACGGCGACGGGCTCACCCAGATTCTGATCATCGACCGCGGCATGACCGAGGCCGGAACAGGAGCCCTGGTGCAGCGCCTGCTCGATATTGAGACCTATCGCACGCTGGCCATTCTCGGCCTGCCGCTTGCGCAGTCGCTTTCGCCGGAAATTCGCCGCACCGAGGACGGCCTGACGGCGGTGACGCAGCGCATGAAGGAGAACGTCCGCGAGGAGGCTGACGAGATGCTGGCGGAGATTACCCGCCTTGCCGCCGATCTCGAGGCCGGTGCCGCCCTCAGCCTTTATCGCTTCGGCGCCAGCCGCGCCTATTACGGCATCGTCCAGGAGCGCATCCGGACGCTCTCCGAGACCCCGGTGCCCGGCTACGAGACAATCGGCACCTTCTTGGAGCGCCGGCTGGCGCCGGCCATGCGCACCTGTCAGTCGGTCGAGGAGCGGCAGGCGAACCTTTCGCGCAAGCTCGCCCGCGCGACGGCTCTCCTGAGAAGCTGGATCGACGTCGAGCTCGAACGGCAGAACAGCGCACTGTTGAATTCGATGGATCGGCGCGCCAAGCTGCAGTTGCGCCTGCAGCAGACCGTCGAAGGCCTGTCGGTCGCTGCGATCTCCTATTATGTCGTCGGGCTCTTCGGCTATGTCGCCAAGGCCGTCAGTCACGAGGTTCCAGTCGATCCCGGTCTTCTCACGGGCCTCGCCGTTCCCGTTGCGGTGGCCGGGGTCTGGCTGATCGTTCGGCGCATCCGCCGGCACCATGACGAGCATCGTTGAAGTCCTCGGCAAACGTGCCCATTGGACCTCCGTGCGCAAGTGCGTAGTTTCAAAGGCCGGCTATTGCTCCCAATAGGGCACCGGGCCGTAGAGCGCGGCGAGATAGTCGATAAACAGCCGCACCTTTGCCGGCAGGAATTGCCGGCTCGGATAGACGGCCGAAAGCGTCAGCCTGTGCGATCCTTCCCATTGCGGCAGCACCTGAACGAGGCGTCCCTCCCGCAGTTCCTTGCCGATATCCCAGGTGGACCGTAGCGCGATGCCGGCGCCGGCGATCACCGCTTCGCGGATGATTTCCGACGAATTGGTGACGAGCGGTCCCTCCGGCCGATAGGAGAGGCTGCCGTCTGGCCCCTCCAGCTTCCAGTTGTCGTTGTTGTGCGCCGGCAGGCAGATGTGATGCGCGAGTTCGCCGATCTCTTGCGGCGCTCCGTGGCGTGCTACGTAGCTCGGTGCCGCGCAGAGGAGCCGGCGCACCGGAGCTAGCTTGCGGGCAACGAGGCTCGAGTCGCTGAGTTCGCCTATCCTGATGGCGAGATCGAAGCCTTCTGCGACGATATCGGTGAAATCGTCGGTCAAAACGATGTGCAGCTTCAGGTCGGGATGGTCCTTCATGAAGCCGGTCAGATGCGGCGCGATGTGCATTCGGCCGAAGGAGGTCGGTGCGGAGATACGCAGCGTTCCCTGGACTTGGGAGGAGCGGCCGGACGCATAGGCCTCCGCCTCCTCGATGCCGGCGAGGATGCCGAGAACCCTGTCATAGAAACCCTGACCGGCCTCGGTCAGGGAGATCTGCCTCGTCGTGCGCTGCAGGAGCCGCGTGCCGAGCCTGTCTTCGAGCCGCTTGATGCGCTTGGAAATCACGGCCGCGGAAAAACCGAGCGCGCGGCCCGCTGCCGACATGCTGCCGGTCGACACCACCCGCGCGAATATTTCGAGATCGCCTAGATTCGTCATCAATCTTGATCATTGTTTCCCAAACCGAAAAGATCATTAACATTTGCCCGGCGTTCGTCCAAGGTCACGATGATTTTCGGCCGGGCGGACCTAAGATCATGAAGCTCATCGGTTTCAAGGAGTTGAAGCGGGATACGGACGGAAAACCGCCCGCAGTTCTCCTCATGCCGCTTTAGTTGCTAAAATTCTCGAGCGTCCGTGACGCGTTCGTTTGAACGCATGATGCTCCGGTGGTAAGCAAAAAATACCACTTTGCTGCAATGGGAGGCGCTCATGCCGGAGACGATAGGCTTTCTAAAGCCCAGGCAGGCTGTTCTCGACCGCCGGCGGGAAATCGTCGCCGACCTTGACGACTTGCTCCCCGCAGGCTGCCTCATCAGTGAGGAGCGCGGGCTCAAGCCGTTCGAGACGGATGCGTTTATCGCCTATCGGCGGATGCCGCTCGCGGTCGCTCTGCCGGAGTCCACCGAGCAGGTCGCCGCGGTCCTCAAATATTGCAGCCGCTACGGCATACCGGTCGTGCCGCGGGGCGCCGGCACCTCGCTCTCAGGCGGCGCCATTCCTCAGGAGGACGCGATCGTGGTCGGACTGTCGAAGATGTCCCGCATTCTGGATATCGACCTGTTCAACCGCACGGCGACGGTTCAGGCGGGCGTGACCAATCTCAATATTTCCGATTCGGTTTCGCCCGACGGCTTCTTCTATGCACCGGATCCGAGTTCGCAGCTCGCCTGCACGATCGGCGGGAATATCGGGATGAATTCCGGCGGCGCACACTGTCTGAAATATGGGGTCACGACCAACAATCTTCTGGGTGTCAAGATGGTGCTTTTCGACGGCACCGTGATCGAACTCGGCGGCAAGTCGCTCGATGCCGCGGGATACGACCTGCTTGGTCTCGTCTGCGGTTCGGAGGGGCAGCTCGGTATCGTAACGGAGGCGACGGTGCGGCTGATTGCGAAACCCGAAGGCGTGCGTCCCGTCCTCTTCGGATTTGCTTCCTCCCAGTCCGCCGGTGCCTGCGTCGCCGATATCATCGGATCGGGCATCATCCCCGTCGCGATCGAATTCATGGACAAGCCGGCGATCGAGATTTGCGAAGCCTTCGCCAAGGCCGGCTATCCGCTCGATGCAGAGGCATTGCTGATCGTCGAAGTGGAAGGCTCCGAGGCTGAGATGGATGCGATGCTTGCAAGCATCATCGAGATCGCTCGCCGCCACGGGGTGGTGACGGTCAAGGAATCGCAGTCGGCCTTGGAAGCGGCACTGATCTGGAAAGGCAGGAAGTCGGCATTCGGCGCAACCGGCCGGATCGCCGACTATATCTGTATGGACGGAACGGTGCCGCTGAGCCAGCTTCCCCATGTCTTGCAGCGGACCGGAGAGATCGTCGCCGGTTACGGCCTGCGCGTCGCGAATGTCTTCCATGCCGGCGACGGCAACATGCATCCGCTGATCCTGTACAACATCAACGATCCGGACGAAGCGGCCCGTGCGGAAGCGGCGGGCAACGACATTCTGAAGCTCTGTGTCGAGGCGGGCGGCTGCCTGACCGGCGAACACGGCGTGGGGATCGAGAAGCGCGATCTGATGCCCTACCAGTACAACAGGGCCGATCTCGGCCAGCAGATGGCGGTGCGCGCCGCGTTCGATCCGCAATGGCTCATGAACCCGTCGAAAGTCTTTCCGCTCGAAGGGCGGAACGCGACATGATCGTTCATTTCGAACCGGCAAGCGAGGAGGGGATTGCCTCCGTCGTGCGTTCCGCGGCGGCCGAGCGCGTCACACTCGCCGTTGTCGGCGGAGGTACGCGCGCAGGTCTTGGCAATCCCGTGCGCGCGGACAGAACGCTCTCGACCAGACGCCTGTCCGGCATCGTCACCTACGATCCGGCGGAGATGACCATGAGTGCGCTTGCGGGAACGCCGCTCGCCGAGGTCGAGGCGGCGCTGCGTGCCAAGGGCCAGATGCTCTCCTTCGAACCGATGGATCATCGGCCGATTTTCGCAATGGCGGGTGAACCGACGATCGGCGGAGTCTTTGCCGCCAATGTCTCGGGCCCCCGCCGCTATGTCGCCGGTGCCGCCCGCGACAGCCTGCTCGGCGTGCGCTTCGTCAACGGCCGGGGAGAGCCCATCAAGGCTGGCGGCCGGGTCATGAAGAACGTGACCGGGCTCGATCTCGTCAAGCTCATGGCGGGGTCCTACGGCACGCTCGGCATTCTGACCGAAGTCACCTTCAAGGTGCTGCCACTGCCCGCAGCGGCCGCGACCGTGGTCGTCTCCGGGCTGAACGATGCGGAGGCCGCCGCGGTGATGGCCGAGGCAATGGCGCAGCCGGTGGAGGTGTCGGGTGCGGCGCATCTGCCGGAAAGCGTGCGCAGCCGTTTTCTGGACGGCGCCTTGCCGGATGGTGCTGCGACGGTTCTGCGGCTCGAAGGGCTGTCGGCATCAGTTGCCATAAGGGCGGAGAAGCTTGGCGGAAAGCTCTCCCGTTTCGGGCCGATTTCGCAGCTTGACGAGGCGCAAACGAAAACCCTCTGGACGGAAATCCGCGACGTGAAGCCCTTTGCAGACGGCACCAGGCGACCGTTGTGGCGCGTCTCGGTCGCCCCTTCCGCGGGCCATCGGCTCGNCGCCGCATTGCGCCTGCAGACCGGCGTCGACGCTTTCTACGACTGGCAGGGCGGCCTGGTCTGGCTGCGCATGGAGGCCGATCCGGAGGCGGATCTGCTCCGCCGCTATGTGGGTGCGGTCGGTGGCGGGCATGCGGCGCTCCTGCGTGCGGACGAGGAGACGCGCGGCCGCATCCCGGCCCTTGAGCCTCAGCCCCCGGCTGTCGCACAATTGTCGGAACGCATCCGCGCCCGTTTCGACCCGTCGGGCATATTGAATCCGGGGCGGGTAGCAGCGTTGATCCCGAACTAGGCGAAAGGGCTTTCCGCCATCGTACGGTCCAAAAGATCGGTCTAAGACGACGAGCATCGATCCTCGCGATTTCCGGCCGGTCCAACGAAGATCAAAGTGATTCCAACGCCGCAAGGCGCCACATGGAGTACCCGGTTGCAGACCAATTTCTCCCCTGAGCAACTCGCCGACCCGCATGTCGCCGAATCGGAAACGATCCTGCGCAAATGTGTGCATTGCGGCTTCTGTACGGCCACCTGTCCGACCTACGTGGTTCTCGGCGACGAGCTGGACAGTCCGCGCGGGCGTATCTACCTGATCAAGGACATGCTCGAAAACGGCCGCGCGGCAGATAGCGAGACCGTCATGCATATCGACCGCTGTCTCTCGTGCCTTTCGTGCCTTACTACCTGTCCGTCGGGTGTCGATTACATGCATCTCGTCGACCATGCCCGAGTCCATATCGACAAGACCTACAAGCGACCGTTCAGGGACCGGCTCGCCCGCTCCGTCATTGCCGCCACGCTTCCTTATCCGTCCCGGTTCCGCCTGGCGCTCGGGGCTGCCGGTCTTGCGCGCCCGCTCGCCGGATTGCTGAAGCGGGTTCCTTTCCTGAAGACTTTCGGCGTCATGCTGGATCTGGCACCGAGCGCACTGCCGATATCGCGGGCGGCAAAGCCGGCCGTCTATGCGGCAAAGGGCACGCCGCGCGCCCGCGTCGCCCTGCTTACCGGCTGTGCGCAGCCGGTACTGAGGCCTGAGATCAACGACGCCGCGATCCGTCTTCTCACGGCACAAGGGATCGAGGTGGTCGTTTCGGCGGGAGAGGGCTGTTGCGGGGCGCTCGTCCACCACATGGGACGGGAGGAACAGGCGTTGAAGGCCGCCCGGCACAACATCGATGTCTGGTTGAAGGCGGCGGAGGAGGATGGACTCGACGCCATCATCATTACCGCGTCCGGCTGCGGCACCACGATCAAGGATTACGGCCATATGCTGCGGCTCGACCCGGCCTATGCGGACAAGGCTGCGAGGGTTTCCGCGCTGGCCAAGGACGTCACCGAATATCTTGCGACCCTCGACCTGCCGGAGCAAGAGCCACGGAACCTCGCGGTCGCCTACCACTCCGCCTGCTCGATGCAGCACGGACAGAAAATCACCTCGGCGCCGAAGCAGCTCCTGAAACGGGCGGGCTTTTCGGTGCGTGAGCCGGCGGAGGGGCATCTCTGTTGCGGTTCGGCCGGAACCTACAACATCCTGCAGCCTGAGATCTCGGCGAAGCTGAAGGCGCGGAAGGTCAGAAATATAGAGGCGACCAAGCCTGAAGTGATCGCCACCGGGAATATCGGCTGCATTACGCAGATCGCCAGCGGCACGGAGATACCGATTCTGCACACCGTGGAGCTGCTCGACTGGGCCTATGGCGGCCCGAAGCCGGCGGGGTTGTGACAGTCAGGGGGGGAGCAGACCCCTCATCCGCCTGCCGGCGCCTTCTCCCGCAAGCGGGGCGAAGGGACTCGCCGCGCGCTCCGCCTCCTCATCGATACCGGAGAATCGCTAGCGCAGCCGCTTGTTCCCTCTCCCCGTCAGACGGGGAGAAGGTCGCGGCAGCGGGATGAGGGGCCACACGCGGCGTAAACCGGGCGTCGAAGGAATCCTGCCAGTGCGGGCCTCCCTTAGGCCATCAACCGCCGAAAATCGTGCGGAAAATGTCGACGCCGCGATCGTCGAAATAGGTGTCGCCCGGCTTGCTGCCGGGGCCGATGACGACGACCTTCGTGCCGACGCCGGCGCGCTCATAGAGGTGTTCGACATCCTCGTTCATCATCCGGATGCAGCCCGAGGACATGTTCTGACCGATGGTCCAGGGCTGGTTGGTGCCGTGGATACGGAAGATCGTGTCGCGGCCGCCCTTGTAGAGATAGAGCGCGCGGGCGCCGAGCGGATTGTCGATGCCCCCCGGCTGTGTGATGGGCAGAATCCGGCCCTTGGCTCTTTCTCGCACGCGCATCTCGGCTGGCGGCGTCCAGCTCGGCCACTCGGCCTTTCGGCCGACCTTGACGACACCGGACCAGCCGAATCCGTCGCGGCCGACGCCGATGCCATAGCGCGTCGCCCGGTTCGGGCCGTCGATATAGTAGAGATACTTGCTGTTGGTATCGACGATGATGGTGCCGGGAGCCTCGTCCGTGCGGAAGCGAACCTTGGTGCGCCAGTACTTCTGCGGAGGCTTCTTCGGCTGGGCGACTCGAATGATGTCAGAACGTTTTTCGGCCACGCCGGCAATATCGGCCGGGCTGAATGCCGAAGCAGTTCCGGCAAAAAGAAGAGCTGTGGCCGCGACCGTGAGCGCGGCCAGCCTTTTGGCATGAAATCTCATTTACAATTCCCTCTGAACCCTCGATGCAAGCAATCAATGCGATTTAACCGCAAGCGTACGCCCGCGACACATCCTATAGTGCGAGGAAAGCGGTAGGTCATGTATCTCAAGGAACATCTGTTGCTTCAAAACCACGATTTCACGAGATGAAGAGAGAACAAGTGGAAGAAGTATTCTAATGTCACAGTCGCTATATCACGATGACCTTCGTGCCGACCTTCACCCTCTCGTAAAGGTCGACGACGTCCTCGTTGCGCATGCGGATACAGCCGGAGGAAACGCCGTAGCCGATGGTCCAGGGGGCATTGGTGCCGTGGATGCGATAGAGCGTCGAGCCGAGATACATGGCGCGAGCGCCGAGCGGATTGTCCGGGCCGCCGTCCATACGGGCCGGCAGAAAATGGCCCTTGGCTGCCTCCCTCGCGATCATTTCCTGCGGCGGCGTCCAGTTGGGCCACTCGGCCTTGCGCGTGATCCTGTGCTCTCCGGCCCATTCGAAGCCCGGCTTGCCGACGCCGACACCGTAGCGCCGCGCCTCTCCGCGAGCGGTGACGAGATAGAGAAAGCGGTTGTTGGTGTCGATGATGATCGTACCGGGCTTTTCCTTCGTCTCGTAGGCGACCATCTGCGGCAGGAACTGCGGGTCGAATTTGGACATTGACGGCTTTTGCCTGCGCGCGATCGATGCCGGCTGAACGGTTGCCGTGGCGGGCCGGCGGCTGAGTTCGCGCCGCCCGGGCATCTTTCGGGTGGCTGTCGGAGCTTGCTGGCGATAAACGACGCGCTCGCCGGTCAACTGCATCACCCATGGGGCGGTCAGATCCGGGCTGACGATCACGGGGGGCCGGTTTTGATAACGGTCCTGCGCACCCGCAGCCCCGGAAAGGATCGGGAAAAGGCACATGGCAAGACAAAGGGATTTCTTCAGCATCGGACGGACTCGCTACTTGGCCGAAATAATCTGGAGGAGCCCGGGTGAGCTGTCTCGCCAGGGTCTCGAATTCATTCCAACGGGGCGGGGCTGCGGGAATTCGCATGCGTTTTTCCGCGCTCCGTCAATGGCGCGATGCTCTCACCGGTGCGCAACCGAATGGTAAACGGTGCAGCGCTGAAGGGCGGTCCACGTCAATAAAGCTTTGAGTAGGGTTATTCGCCCCTTTATCGATGTGGTTTGCAAATGGTAAACGGAACAAAAGAGAAACAATGGAGAGAGGCGAGATGGCAGCAAGGGGCTTGATTACGGGGGACGACGGACTGGATCGCTGCGCCTGGCACGGCAATCTGGAAGATTACCGGCGCTACCACGACGAAGAATGGGGCCGCCCCGTCGCCGACGATTACAGGCTGTTCGAAAAGATCTGCCTCGAAGGATTCCAGTCCGGCCTCTCATGGCTGACGATCCTGAGAAAGCGCGAGGCGTTTCGCGCCGCATTTGCAAGCTTCGACTTCGACAAGGTCGCCGAATTCGGAGAGGAGGACATCGAGCGGTGCCTCGCCGATACCGGCATCGTCCGCCACCGCGGCAAGATCGTCTCGACCATCAACAATGCCCGCCGCGCGAAGGAGCTACGCGCGGAATTCGGATCGCTCGCGGCTTATTTCTGGTCGCATGAGCCGGATGGAAACGAGCGTCCGAAGACCGTCGACTTCGAGACCCTGATCGCCAATCCGACGACCCCCGCCTCGGTGCGGATTTCCAAGGACCTGAAGAAGCGCGGCTGGACCTTCGTCGGCCCGACGACGGTCTATGCCTTCATGCAGGCCATGGGCCTCGTCAACGATCATATCGAGGGCTGCTTCTGCCGTGCCCCGATAGAGGAGCTGCGCCGGCGTTTCGCACGTCCGGCGGCATGATTGCCACATCGGATGCGAACAGCGCCCTCCCCACTGGAGAGGGAGGGCGCGTTGTCTGGATCGGAATGCCTATCAAGGTTGGGCCGGGTAGGGCCTCGCCGCCTGGAAGGAGCGGAGCGCGTAGTATATCGTACCGGCTATGGCGACCCCGAAGAACCAGCCGTAGACACCCCACCATTCCGGCATGACGGATGTGAGGCCCGGCAGGATCGAGGAGAAGACGATCCCGATGCCGGCGGCGATCAGCGCGTTGACGTGCCAGCCGTTCTCGAAGCGGAACTCGCCGTCCTCGCGGTAGAGCGCCTCCACGTCGAGGCGACCCTTTCGGATGAGATAGTAGTCGACCATCATGACGCCGAAGATCGGACCCATCGTGTTGCCGATCATGTTGACGAAATGCGCGGCCCCGCCTTCCCAGGGCGCAAAGGGGTAGAGCACGAGCGCGATCAAGGCCGCGATGTACCCGCCCTTCTTGAAGTCGATGTGCCTGGGGAAGACGTTGGCGAAGTCGAAGGCCGGCGAAACGAAGTTGGCGACGACATTGATGCCGAGCGTCGCCACCGCGAAGGTGAGCGCGGCGAGCAGCGCCAGGAACCAGCTGTCGAACTTGGCCGAGATCTGGTCGGGGTGCAGCAGCACTTCGCCGTAGACATTGTAGGCGGCTATGGTGGTGACGCCGGCAACCAGAGAGAACAGGATGAGGTTGACCGGCAGGCCCCACAGGTTGCCGACCTTGAGCGACCGTTCGTTCGGGCAGTAGCGCGAGAAGTCGCAGAAATTGAGATAAAGCGCCGAGAAATAGGTGACCCAGATCGCGGCCACCGCACCAAGTGCGGCGATCGACCCCGGCACGCCGGGCACACCCGCATTCTTGGTCTTCTCGAGCAGCACGTCCATCGGGATCGTGTGGTTGAACGAGAAGCCGCCAGCCTTGACGACGAGATAGATCGCAAGCAGCAGCATCATCACCCAGACCGCCGGGCCGGCCCAGTCCTGAAATTTTCTAACCGTTTCCATGCCGTTCTGGATGATCAGCAGTTGAAGGCCCCAGACGACGACGTAGCAGACCAGTTCGAGGGTGGAATGACCGAGCATGTGGCTCGACTGGTGGAACTGAAGCATGCTTTCGTTGCGGATAAGCAGCGCGACGATGGCGCCCGAGGCGGCCGCCGTCTGTGCGCCGTACCAGAAGCAAGCGACGATCGCGCGGACGATGGCAGGGAAGTTCGCCCCCCAGATGCCGAAGGATGCCCGGGCTAGGACCGGAAAGGGAACGCCGGTGCGTACGCCGGCAACGCCGACAAGCTGCATCAGGAAGAAGATGATAAGCGAGCCAATGCCGATGGCCAGAAGGAAGTTCGTGAAGCTGCCGCAGAAGAGAAAGAGGCTGGCGGCGAGATAATAGCCCCACAGGCTGTGCACGTCCGATGTCCAGACGTTGAAAATGGAGAACGCGCCCCAGTTGCGCTCTTTGGCGGGCGCGAGGTCTTCGTTGTAAAGTTGCGGAGATGCACCGGGTGGTATCGTCATCGTTTCCCCTCCTGACGTATGGCACCTGTGCTATGGAAGGTGAGCTTGCGAGCTTCTGTCAATATCGGTGTAGGCCCGGGACCCGCTGGCGCCGCGCAGAAAGGGAAATTCTTTCCGGTAGTGGGATTAAATCCTCATCCCCGGTCTTGTTTGCCAATCGGGCACATCATCACTTAGGCCCAGACATCACTTGGGCCCAGAGCGGTTCCGCGAATCGGGGAGGCGGAAATGTTCTAACCGCCGTTCCGTGCCAGCCACTCCCTCATCATCTTGATCTCGCCCTCCTGGGCCTCGATTATGTCTTCCGCGAGCTTGCGGATCGTTTCGTCCTTGCCGTATTGAAGCTCGACCTTCGCCATGTCGATCGCGCCCTGATGGTGAGCGATCATGCCGCGCACGAAATCGAGATCCGTATTGCCGCTGAAGACGATGTCCATGTCCTTGTGCATCCTCGCATTCGCTTCGGCGAAGGCTTTGCTCGACGGAGATGCCTCATCCGTCGCGCCGACCTCCGTGGAGCCGTGATGCATGCCGCCGTGGCCGCTCTCCTGCGTGAGGGCGGGGGCGGCGAAGGCGGCCAGCAAAAGCGCAAGTGTGAACCTTTTCAGAATCATATCGTTTCCTTTGATCGAATCCGTCGCCGGCCGAGGCAGCCGCGGGCAGTGAATGAACGGAAAATCGGCGCTGTCGGCCGAACGTCAAGTCTCCCGGCTATTGCGGCAGCGCGAACACGCCTTCGAGCGATCCCTCCGCGCCCTCGTCGGTGAGCGTCGAGTTGCCGACGCAATGAAGCGGAGACGGACGTCCCGCTGCGCCGTGGACGGTTGTCGAGAAGCGGAAGGAAGACGAACTTTCCGTCGCCTGTTCCAGGATGTTGAGGATCGTGGGCCGGTCGCCCCTGTCATAGGCACGCACAAGGTCGATGATGCCGCAGGGATTGCGCCGCAGGCCAAGCAGTGCAAGCGTTCTGGAGCCCAACACGAAAGCGCCACTGGAAAGATCGCAGCGCCATGGCTCAACCAGGTAACCGGCCTGCGAGAGGCGGCGGGCCCAAGCCCTCTGCGTTTCCATATTCAGAGGCTTTACGGCTCCCGTTCCGGGTGTCATGAAGTCCAGCATTTTCCCCCGTTCCCAGTCTCCTGCGTAACCTATACGTGAAAATCGGAAATAGATACAATCACGGCATTGTGATCACATATCGGCCGGAAAACGCATCTCGCGATGCAATGTTCCGAAAGGGGAGGTGCGGGGGCCCACGGCTCGCCACAGTCACCGGTCGTCGCCCTTGCCGCCCCTGCCATGATCCGGTAGGGAAGGCACCGATCAAGCTTGAAGTCCGGAATGCTTTCAATGAATGAAAAACAGAAGAAAACGCAGAAGCTCAGGGCACGCCTGCCGCGCGGTTTCATCGACCGGTCGGCTGCGGACATTCGCGCAGTCGACGAGATGATCGCGAAAATCCGAGAGGTCTATGAACGTTACGGCTTCGATCCGGTGGAGACGCCGCTTTTCGAATACACCGACGCGCTTGGCAAGTTCCTGCCCGACAGCGACCGGCCGAATGAAGGCGTCTTTTCGCTTACGGACGACGACGACCAGTGGCTGAGCCTGCGCTACGATCTGACCGCGCCGCTGGCGCGTCACGTGGCCGAGAATTTCAACGAGATACAGCTTCCCTACCGCACCTATCGTGCCGGCTACGTTTTCCGCAACGAGAAGCCGGGCCCGGGCCGCTTCCGCCAGTTCATGCAGTTCGATGCCGATACGGTGGGCGCGGCCGGCGTCCAGGCCGATGCCGAAATGTGCATGATGATGGCCGATACAATGGAGGCGCTCGGCATTGCCCGCGGCGACTATGTGATCCGCGTCAACAACCGCAAGGTCCTCGACGGCGTTCTCGAGGCAATCGGTCTCGGCGGCGTCGAACAGATGAATACGCGGCTGACGGTGCTGCGCGCAATCGACAAGCTGGATAAGTTCGGTCCGGAAGGCGTGCGGCTGTTGCTGGGCGAAGGGCGCAAGGACGAGAGCGGCGACTTCACCAAGGGCGCCGGGCTCAGGGAGGAGCAGATAGGCAAGATCCTGTTCTTCGTCGGTATCACCGACTACGCCAGGAGCGCGGACGAGCTGGCAGCACTCGTTGACGGAACGTCGCGCGGCGCCGAGGGCGTCAACGAGTTGAATACGATCCGCAGTCTTGTACTCAGCGCCGGTTACGAGGCGGACCGCATCAAGATCGACCCCTCGGTCGTGCGGGGTCTCGAATACTATACCGGTCCGGTTTTCGAGGCGGAATTGCAGTTCGCCGTCACCAACGAGAAGGGCGAGAAGGTCGTCTTCGGCTCGGTCGGCGGCGGCGGCCGCTACGACGGGCTCGTTTCGCGCTTCATGGGCCAGCCGGTACCGGCGACCGGCTTCTCGATCGGCGTCTCGCGGCTGATGACGGCGCTCAAGAACCTCGGCAAGCTGGGCGTCGAGCAGGTCACCGCCCCGGTTGTGGTTTGCGTCATGGATCGCGATACCGAAAGTATGGGGCGCTACCAGAGTTTCGTGCAGGAGCTGCGCCATGCGGGCATTCGCGCGGAAATGTACCAGGGCAACAAGAAAAACTTCGGCGACCAGCTCAAATATGCCGACCGTCGCGGTTCCCCCGTCGCCGTTATTCAGGGGGGAGACGAGCGCGCCTCCGGCGTCGTACAGATCAAGGATCTGATCGAAGGCAAGCGGCTCTCGGGCGAAATCGAGGATAATGTCGCTTGGCGCGAGGCGCGTGTCGCGCAGGTTTCCGTTCCGGAAGCCGAACTTGTTGCGAAGGTTCGCGAAATTCTGGCGGAACAGGCCGAGGACCGGAAAAGGGCGGGTTGACCGCAATGCCTCTGATCAATCTTCCCGCCTTTGCAGGCGACCTCCTTGCGGATTTCGAGCGCCGGGCCACGATGCGCGTCGATACGCCGGTCATCCAGCCGGCGGAGCCATTCCTCGACATGGCCGGCGAAGATCTGCGCCGGCGCATCTTCATGACCGAGAGCGAGACCGGCGAAAGCCTTTGCCTGCGGCCCGAATTCACCATACCCGTCTGCCTGCGGCATATCGAGACCGCAACCGGCACGCCGCAACGCTACGCCTATCTGGGAGAGGTGTTCCGGCAGCGTCGGGAAGGATCGAGCGAGTTCTATCAGGCGGGCATCGAAGACCTCGGTGATCCGGATACGGCCGCTGCCGACGCTCGCGTGGTCGGTGACGCGATGTTCGTCCTCGCAAACCGGTTGCCGGGCGAGCGGCTGAAAGTGACGCTCGGCGACCAGTCGGTGTTCGAAGCGGTGATTGCCGCTTGCGGTCTTCCCGGTGGTTGGCAGAAACGTCTCATCCATGCCTTTGGCGATCAGAAGCAGTTGGAACGGCTTCTGGCGGCGCTGGCCGATCCGAAGTCGCCCGGCGTCTTCGGCCATGATGTCGAGCGCGTTGCGGCACTCGGCATGCTCGAGGACGAAGAGCGCCTCGTCGCCCATATCGGCGAGACGATGAAGGCCACCGGCTATTCGGCCAATGCGAGCCGGTCGCCCCGCGACATAGCGCGGCGCCTGAAGGAAAAGGTCGAGCTCGCCGCCACCCGGCTGGACAAGGAAGCGCTTGCGGTCATGCGCGAGTTCCTGGCTCTCGACGTCCCGCTCGCCGATGCCCCGGCTGCGCTCCACCGCTTCGCCGGCAAGGCGCGCCTGAAGATCGATGATGCGCTCGCGCTTTTCGACGCGCGCGTGGCTGCGCTTGCGCGGGCTGGCGCCGATCCCGGTCTGATGCGCTACCGCGCCGCCTTCGGGCGACCGCTTGATTACTATACCGGCCTCGTCTTCGAGATCGAGGTCGAAGGCACGCAGGCGGTGCTCGCCGGCGGTGGCCGGTTCGACCGTCTTCTCACCTTGCTCGGCGCCCGTGAACATATCCCGGCCGTCGGCTTTTCCCTCTGGCTCGACCGGATAGAACAGGCGATTGCTGCCGGGAGGGCGGAATGACCGTCACCATTGCGCTGCCTTCCAAGGGGCGAATGAAGGATGAGGCCTCGGCGGTCTTCGAACGCGCCGGAATGAGGATAGCTGCGGTCGGCAACGACCGGTCCTATCGCGGCCGCGTGGAAGGCTGGAACGATGTCGAGATTGCCTTCCTGTCGGCCTCGGAAATCGCGCGAGAGCTCGGGAGCGGCGCGGTCGATTTCGGCGTCACGGGAGAGGACCTCGTGCGCGAGGGCTTGGCGGACGCCGACGCGCGCGTCGAATTCGCCGCCCGTCTCGGCTTCGGTCACGCCGATGTGGTCGTCGCGGTCCCTGAGATCTGGTACGATGTCGACACCATGGCCGACCTGGGCGACGTCGCCGCAGACTTCCGCGCGCGCCACGGCCGGCGGCTTGCGATCGCCACCAAATACTGGCGCCTGACACAGCATTTCTTCTCCGGCAGCCACGGCATTCAGCTCTACCGAATCGTCGAGAGCCTGGGAGCGACCGAAGGCGCGCCTGCGTCCGGTTCCGCCGACATCATCGTCGACATCACTTCGACGGGATCGACGCTCAAGGCCAACCATCTGAAGATACTTTCGGATGGCGTGATCCTGCGCTCTGAAGCCTGCCTCGTGCGGGCCCGCAAGGCGGACCATAGTGGCAATCCGGTGATCGACCGGATCGTTGCGGCCGTGCGGGCCGTGCTCTGAAGGACGGGACCGGCGGAGGCGAATGCGCGCAAATTTGCATTCGGCCCTGACAAATGCAACCGGCACTCCCTATGTTGGGGCGGCAGGACCCCTTCGATATTCCCACCTAGAGGCATCCGTCATGGCTGATCTTTCCTCCTTTCCGATTACGAAACGCTGGCCGGCAAAAAATCCCGATATCGTTCAACTCTATTCGCTTCCGACGCCGAACGGGGTGAAGGTTTCGATAGCTCTGGAAGAACTGGGCCTCGACTATGAGGCGCATCGCATCTCGTTCGATACGAATGAGCAGAAGTCGCCGGAATTCCTGTCGCTCAACCCGAATGGCCGCATTCCGGCGATCATCGATCCGAATGGACCGGACGGCAAACCGATCGGCCTTTTCGAATCCGGCGCGATACTGATCTATCTTGCAGAAAAGACCGGCAAGCTCCTCCCGGCGGATGCGGCCGGGCGCTATGAGACGCTATGCTGGGTCATGTTCCAGATGGGCGGCATCGGTCCGATGTTCGGGCAGTTCGGACATTTCTTCAAATTTGCCGCCGACAAGGTCGCCAACAACCCCTATCCCGTTCAGCGCTATCGCGACGAAGCGAAGCGTCTTCTTAGCGTCCTCGAAGCCCGTCTCGATGGCCGGCAATGGCTGATGGGTGAAGAATACACCATCGCCGACATCGCGACCTATCCCTGGGTGGAGGGGGCGCGCAAATTCTACGGCGGCGCCGAGGTGCTCGATTATAAGAGCTTTCCGAACGTCATGGACTGGGTGGATCGCGGCCTGGCACGCCCCGCCGCGCGGAGAGGCATGGAGATCCCGCGCAAGGAGTAAATTAAGAACGGGGAGCCTTCCGGCCGGAGATTGACCAGACGCCGGCCGGGAGGATAGCGATGAGCAGGGACGTTTGAGACGGGTGGAGCAGGTGTCGGGAAGACTTGTTGTTGTCGGCGGCGGTCAAGCCGCATTCGCTTTGGTCGCCAAGCTTCGCGCACTCAAGGACATGCGTCCGATCACGGTCGTCGCAGCCGAAGCGAGCCTGCCCTACCAGCGGCCACCGCTCTCCAAGAAATACCTGTTGCGCGAAATGACTCTCGATCGCCTGCTTTACCGCCCGGAGACATGGTATGCGGAGCACGAGATCGACATTCGTCTTTCGACCACCGTGACGCGGGTCGATCGCGCCGCCAAACGGGTGATCCTCAGCGATGGCTCGGCACTGGCCTATGAGACGCTTGCCTTCGCGACCGGCGCCACGCCGCGCCGGCTGCCGACTGCGGTAAGCGGCGATCTCGCGGGCGTTTTCGTCGTGCGCGATTTCCAGGATGCCGACCGGCTGGCAGAGGAGATGCAGCCCGGCCGGCGGGTGCTGGTCGTCGGTGGCGGCTATATCGGCCTCGAGGCTGCAGCGGTTGCCCGGACCTCCGGGCTCGAGGTCACCGTCATCGAAATGGCCGATCGTATCCTTCAGCGCGTCGCCTCTGCGGCCACCTCGGCGATCGTTCGCGAGATCCACCGCTCGCATGGTGTCGACATACGTGAACGCACGGGGCTCCACCGCCTGATCGGCGACAATGGCCGCGTTACCGCAGCCGAGCTTTCCGACGGCTCCGTCATTCCCGTCGACATCGTGATTGTCGGCATCGGCGTGGCCGCGAATGATGCCCTGGCGCACGAAGCCGGCGTCGAAACCGCCAGCGGCATCGTCGTCGACAGCCATGGCCGGACATCCGATCCCGCGATCTTCGCCATGGGCGACTGCGCCGTCCTGCCGTGGGACGGCATGCGCATCCGCCTCGAATCCGTGCAGAATGCAGTCGATCAGGCGGAGGCGGTTGCCGCCATTCTCGCGGGCAGCACCGATCCCTACGACCCGAAACCCTGGTTCTGGTCCGACCAGTACGATGTCAAACTGCAGATAGCCGGCTTCGGCCTCGGCCACGACGAAACGCTCGTTCGGCCGGGCCAGCGCGAGGGCAGCATTTCCGTCTGGTATTTTCGCCAGGGAAAGCTGATAGCAGTCGATGCGATCAACGACGCCAAGGCCTATGTGACGGGGAAGAAGCTGCTCGAGTCGGGGGCCACGCCGGACCGTGCGCTTCTGGCGGATCCGCAGATCGATCTGAAGGCATTGCTTGTAAAATAGCCGCGCTACTTCCTCGGCCGCATGCGCTCCAGCACTATAAAACCAAAAGGGCGGCCCGAGAGCCGCCCTCCAGATCCGGATGGATAATGTCAAGGCTTTCGCCTTATCACATCATGTCCATGCCGCCCGTTCAGCGCGCTTGGCGCGCTGAACCACTTTAGGTGCATGGGCGAAGCTTTATGGACCTGCTGTGCTAAGGCTGATGCCTTATCACATCATGTCCATGCCGCCCGTTCAGCGCGCTTGGCGCGCTGAACCACTTTTAGGTGCATGGGCGAAGCTTATGGACCTGCTGTGCTAAGGCTTTCGCCTTATCACATCATGTCCATGCCGCCCATGCCGCCCATGCCGCCCGGCATTGCCGGAGCTTCCTTCTTCGGCAGCTCGGCGATCATGGCTTCGGTGGTGATGAGCAGCGAGGCAACCGAGGCAGCATCCTGCAGGGCGGTGCGAACGACCTTGACCGGGTCGATGATGCCCATGGCGATCATGTCGCCATACTCGCCGGTCTGGGCGTTGTAGCCGAAGTCGTCGGTGTTCTTCTCGAGGATCTTGCCGACAACGATCGATGCCTCGTCGCCAGCGTTTTCGACGATCTGACGGGCCGGGGACTGCAGAGCGCGGCGAACGATGTTGACGCCGGCTTCCTGATCGTCGTTTTCACCCTTGACGGTGATCTTGACGGAGGAACGCAGCAGGGCAACGCCGCCGCCCGGTACGATGCCTTCCTGGACGGCAGCGCGCGTCGCGTTGAGAGCGTCGTCGATGCGGTCCTTCTTTTCCTTCACTTCGACTTCCGTCGCACCGCCGACGCGGATGACGGCGACGCCGCCGGCGAGCTTGGCAAGGCGCTCCTGCAGCTTCTCGCGGTCGTAGTCGGAGGTGGTTTCTTCGATCTGGGCCTTGATCTGAGCGACGCGGCCTTCGATGTCGGACTTCTGGCCGGCACCGTCGACGATCGTCGTGTTTTCCTTGGTGATCGAAACTTTCTTTGCACGGCCGAGCATGTCGAGCGTGACGCTTTCGAGCTTGATGCCGAGGTCTTCCGAGATCACCGTGCCGCCCGTCAGGATGGCGATGTCTTCGAGCATGGCCTTGCGGCGGTCGCCGAAGCCCGGGGCCTTGACGGCAGCGATCTTCAGGCCGCCACGCAGCTTGTTGACGACGAGCGTTGCGAGTGCTTCGCCTTCGACATCTTCAGCGATGATGAGGAGCGGCTTGCCGGTCTGGACAACAGCTTCGAGAACCGGGAGCATCGCCTGGAGGTTGGAGAGCTTCTTCTCGTGCAGGAGAACGAAAGCGTCTTCCAGGTCGGCGACCATCTTTTCCGGGTTGGTGACGAAATAGGGCGACAGGTAGCCGCGGTCGAACTGCATGCCTTCGACGACTTCGAGTTCGGTTTCGGCGGTCTTGGCTTCTTCAACCGTGATGACGCCTTCGTTGCCGACCTTCTGCATCGCTTCGGCGATATCGAGGCCGATCTGCTTTTCGCCGTTTGCCGAGATCGTGCCGACCTGGGCGACTTCGTCCGAGGTGTTGATCTTCTTGGCCTTGGCCAGCAGGTCCTTGACGACTTCGGCGACAGCGAGGTCGATGCCGCGCTTCAGGTCCATCGGGTTCATGCCGGCGGCAACGGCCTTCGCGCCTTCGCGAACGATCGCCTGAGCAAGAACGGTTGCAGTCGTCGTACCGTCACCGGCGATGTCGTTGGTCTTCGAAGCGACTTCGCGAACCATCTGGGCGCCCATGTTCTCGAACTTGTCTTCGAGTTCGATCTCCTTGGCGACGGAAACGCCGTCCTTGGTGATGCGCGGTGCGCCGAACGACTTGTCGATAACGACGTTGCGACCCTTCGGGCCGAGCGTCACCTTGACTGCGTCGGCGAGGATGTCGACGCCGCGCAGCATCTTTTCGCGCGCGCTACGGCCGAACTTGACTTCTTTAGCTGCCATTTTGAAAGCTCCTGGTTTCGAATTCCGGAACGGGTCCGGTTTCAAATTACGGAAGTTTGAAGGGTGCCGGCTATCAGCCGATGACGCCCATGATGTCGGCTTCCTTCATGATCAGAAGGTCTTCGCCGTTGATCTTGACTTCGGTGCCGGACCACTTGCCGAACAGGATGCGGTCGCCAGCCTTTACGTCGAGCGGAACAACCTTGCCGCTTTCGTCACGGGCACCCGAGCCGACGGCCACGATTTCGCCTTCTTGCGGCTTTTCCTTCGCGGTGTCCGGAATGATGATGCCGCCCTTGGTCTTTTCTTCAGACTCGACGCGGCGGACGACAACGCGGTCGTGCAGCGGACGGAAATTGGTGCTTGCCATTGTCTAATCCCTCGATCAAATGACACTGCGGGTCGCGGATGGACCCGCCGGATGGGTGTTAGCACTCTTCTCAAGTGAGTGCTAGCGCCAGCCGAGATAAGGCTGGCTGCGAAATGAGTCAAGGATCGGCTCCGAGATTTTTTGCCGGCCATGATCGTTGACAGATCGGACGCGCTTTTGTTTGATGGTTCCCATGGGGTAAGCGAATGCCTCACGAGGCGCCATGCCGGAGTTTCGCGTCCGCTAGCGATCTAAAGGACGTCGTAACATGGCCTCGTTCAACTCCATCTCTTCCGAAAAACTCGCTCGTCTCGTCGGCACCCCGAAGGCGCCAGTCCTTATCGATGTGCGCGACGGCGACGACTTCGCAGCCGATCAGCATCTCGTGCCGGGCTCCTTCCATCGCGCCCATGCTCACGTGCGGCGATGGGCAGAGGAATACCGCGGCCGCTGGGTTGTCGTGCTCTGCAAGCACGGGGGCAAGCTCAGCGAAGGTGCCGCCGCATGGCTGCGTCATGCAGGGGCGGCTGCGGAAATACTCGACGGCGGCATCGAAGCGTGGCGGGCGGCGGGGCTGCCGCTCGTTCCGGTCGCAAGCCTTCCGGATGCAGATCCTTCGGGGGGATCCGTCTGGGTGACCCGGTCGCGACCGAAGATTGACCGGATTGCCTGTCCCTGGCTGATCCAGCGCTTCGTCGATCCGCGCGCCAGGTTTCTTTTCGTCACGCCGGCGGAGGTCGAGGCCGTCGGCGAGCGCTTCGGCGCGACGCCGTTCGACATCGAAGGCGTCTTCTGGAGCCATCGCGGCGAGGAATGTACCTTCGACACGATGGTCAAGGAATTCCGTCTCTCGTTCCCTGCGCTGGAGCATGTCGCCCGTATCGTCCGTGGCGCCGACACGGACAGGCGCGAACTGGAGCCGGAGGCAGCCGGGTTGCTTGCCGTTTCACTCGGCCTTTCGCGCATGTATGCCGACGATCTCGAACAGCTCGAGGCGGGGATGACCCTTTATGACGCCCTCTATCGCTGGGCGCGTGATGCGACCCAGGAAAAGCACGATTGGGTCTCGCATGGCGGCAAGGGGAAGCACCCGTGAACGAGCAGGCAGCCTTGAATGTTGCGCCCGCACGCCGGAGGCCGGGTCGGTTCTCCTTCCTCATCCGGACCCGGCGACGCTCGATCCTGTCGCCTTGTTCCTGACGGTCCTGGCAGCCGCCTCGCTCCTTTGGTGGAAACGCGGAATGTTCCAGACGCTGGCAATCTGCGCCGCGGCGGGGGGATCGCGCTTTTCTAGAGCGCGATAGGAAAAGTCAGGTCGAGGCGACCTAAGGCATCGTTATCTGGAGCAGAACCGCCGCGCGCTTTCCTGCAATTGCCTTAAATCCTTTGGAAGCGCCGCGTTTTTCTCGGTGCGAGACTTGTATTCTTGTCCCTTCCTTGCGATGTCAGCCGGAAAGCCGAGTTTGCAGGAAGCCAGCATGGCCGTCAGGATCAACAGTTTTCGGGAAATCGCCGGTCGCTACGACGTGGTCCTTTGCGATGTCTGGGGCGTGCTTCACAACGGGATTCAAGCCTTTGCATCCGCCTGTGAAGCGCTTGCCGAGGCGCGCGCCCAGGGGCTGACCGTCGTTCTCATCACCAACTCACCCCGGCCGCATCCGGGCGTCACGGTGCAGATCCGTGGCCTCGGCGTGCCTGACGAATCCTATGATCGCATCGTCACCTCGGGTGATGTGACGCGGGCGCTGATTGCGGCGGCCGACAAACGCATCTTCTTCATAGGCGCCGATCGAGACCTGCCGCTGCTCGAAGGACTCGGCACCGAGATCGTGTCTGCCGACGACGCCGAGACGATCGTCTGTGCCGGCTTCTACGATGACGAGACCGAGACGCCCGAGCACTACCGTGCGACGCTGACGGGCCTCGCCAAGCGGAAAATACCTTTCATCTGCGCCAATCCCGATCTCGTCGTCGAGCGCGGTCATCGGCTGATCCCCTGTGCCGGCGCCATCGCCAAGCTCTATGAAGAGCTCGGCGGCGAGGCCCGCATTGCGGGCAAGCCCTATATCTCCATCTATCGCGCAGCACTCTCCGAGGCGAAGGCGGTCAGGGGCGCGTTCGACCGGTCGCGCATCATTGCCATAGGCGACGGCATGCCCACGGATGTAAAGGGTGCGCAGGATGCGGGCTTCGATCTGCTCTATATCAGTGCAGGAATCCATGCCCAGGATTACATGCACGAAAGCCGTACCGACGAAGCCAAGCTCATGGCCTTTCTGAGACAGAACGGGGCAACGCCGAAATGGTGGATGCCGCGGCTGGCATGACGGGAAGATCGGCATGACGGTTTTTCACCGCAACGAGACCCGCGATCCGCTGCCCGAGCATCTTCGCGGCGGCGTGGTCGCGATCGGCAATTTCGACGGGGTGCACCGCGGCCATCAGTCGGTGCTGAACCGTGCCCTCGACGAGGCGGCGAAGCGGGGCGTTCCGGCACTCGTGCTCACTTTCGAGCCGCATCCGCGCACCGTCTTCCGACCCGACACGCCCGTGTTCCGCCTGACCCCGGCTCCGCTGAAAGCCCGCATCCTCGAGGGTATGGGCTTCGGCGCCGTCATCGAATATCCCTTCGACCGGAGCTTTTCGGAGCTTTCGGCCTCCGACTTCATTCATCGCATCCTGCGCGAATGGCTCCACGCCTTTCATGTGGTGACCGGTTTCGATTTCCATTTCGGCAAGGGACGGGAAGGGGGGCCGGCTTTCCTGATGGCGGCCGGGGAACGGGAGGGTTTCGGCGTTACGCTTGTGGATGCATTCCGCGACGAAAACGCGGCCGTCATTTCCTCGAGTTTCATTCGCTCCTTGCTTGCCGAGGGCGACGTTTCGCATGCGGCCGGGCTGCTCGGTTATCGCTATACGGTCGAAGCCGAAGTCATCGGCGGCAAGAAGCTTGGGCGCACGCTCGGCTATCCGACCGCGAACATGCGCCTGCCGCCCGAAGCGGAGCTGAAAAGCGGCATCTATGCGGTGCGTTTCCGCCGGGCGAACGGGTCGCTCCATGACGGTGTCGCAAGCTTCGGCCGTCGCCCGACCGTCGACAGCGACGGCGAAGCCCTGCTGGAGACATTCGTCTTCGATTTCTCCGCGGACCTCTACGGCGAAATCTGCGCCGTATCCTTCTTCGGCCGGTTGCGCGACGAACTCAAGTTCGACGGTCTCGAGCCATTGATGGTCCAGATGCGCGGGGACGAGGGCGAGGCGCGCGCGCTGCTTGCCGGCGTTCAGCCCTTGAGCGAGATCGACCGCAGGCTCAATTTCGCCTGAGAGCGGCAGCACCCGATGCGCTGGATCGTTTCACTGTTTCAATAATCAGCGAAACGGCCAACGCTTTGAATCCGCGCGCTTCCCGACGGAGAGCCGCTACACACTTTTCCTGGAAGTGCTCCAAAGAATTCGGGCATGCGGGGCCTGCGGACCTTTTCAAAAGGCGGAAAACGCCTTAAAGAACCGGCCACAATGACCCGGTTCCATCGAGTGATCATCGATCAGCGAATTATTGGCCCGGCTTTCCGCGCGCTCTAGTCTGCGCCGGAAGGTCCGGGATTTCGGCGTTCCGACGCCCCCATTCATCTTCGAGATTACCGAACCCTTCCGCCTGCGTGACTGCCCCGCGCGGAAAAGACGAATGCGAAAACCATGACCGAAACCGCTGAAAAGATCGACTATTCCTCTACCCTTTACCTGCCGCAGACGGACTTTCCGATGCGCGCCGGCCTGCCGCAGAAGGAGCCGGAGACCGTTGCCCGCTGGCAGAAGATGGAGCTTTACAAAAAGCTCCGCGCGTCGGCTGCCGGCCGCGAGAAGTTCGTCCTCCACGACGGGCCGCCCTATGCCAACGGCAATATCCATATAGGCCACGCGCTGAACAAGATCCTCAAGGATGTGATCAACCGCTCGTTCCAGATGCGCGGCTTCGACGCCAATTACGTCCCGGGCTGGGATTGCCACGGTTTGCCGATCGAGTGGAAGATCGAGGAAAAGTACCGGGAAAAGGGCCGGAACAAGGACGAGGTACCGGTCAACGAGTTCCGTAAGGAATGCCGTGAATTCGCCAGCGGCTGGATAGCGGTCCAGACCGAGGAGTTCAAACGCCTCGGCATCGAGGGCGATTTCGAGAACCCCTACACCACGATGAACTTCCATGCGGAAGCGCGTATCGCCGGCGAGCTGATGAAGATCGCCAGGTCCGGCCAGCTCTATCGTGGTTCGAAGCCGGTCATGTGGTCCGTCGTCGAGCGTACCGCGCTGGCCGAGGCCGAGGTCGAATATGCCGACGTCGAAAGCGACATGATCTGGGTGAAGTTTCCGGTGACCGAGGGCCCCGATGCGCTTGCCGGCGCCTCCGTCGTCATCTGGACCACGACCCCCTGGACGATTCCCGGAAACCGCGCGATCGCCTATTCGTCGCGATATGCCTACGGCCTCTACGAGGTTGCGACCGCCGAAAACGACTATGGCCCGCAGCCGGGCGAGAAGCTGATCTTCGCCAAGCGCCTGGCCGAAGAGTCGGCGGCCAAGGCGAAGGTCACGTTCAACTTCGTGCGCGATGTCGAGGCGGGCGACCTGGCGGCGATTACCTGCGCCCATCCGTTGCACGGCCTCGGCGGAGGCTATGCTTTCAGCGTGCCTCTCCTCGACGGCGAGCACGTCACCGACGATGCCGGCACCGGCTTCGTCCACACGGCACCGAGCCATGGTCGCGAAGATTTCGAGGCCTGGATGGATAACGTGCGCCTCCTCGAGGAACGCGGCATCTCGTCCACCATCCCGTTCCCGGTAGACGATGCCGGCTATTTCACGGCCGATGCACCCGGCTTCGGTCCGGATGCGGAAGGCGGCGCTGGACGGGTCATCGACGACAAGGGCAAGAAGGGCGACGCCAATGAGCGCGTCATCAAGGCTCTGATCGGCCGTCATGCCCTCTTTGCGCGGGGGCGGCTCAAGCATTCCTATCCGCATTCCTGGCGGTCGAAGAAACCGGTCATCTTCCGCAACACGCCGCAGTGGTTCGTCTACATGGATAAGGACTTCGGCGATGGCACGACGCTTCGCTCCCGCGCGCTGAACGCGATCGACGGGACCCGCTTCGTCCCCGGCGCCGGCCAGAACCGTCTCAGGGCGATGATCGAACAGCGTCCCGACTGGGTGCTTTCGCGCCAGCGCGCCTGGGGTGTTCCGATTGCTGTCTTCGCGGACGAGCAGGGCGAGATTCTCGTGGACGATGAGGTCAATGCCCGCATACTCGACGCTTTCGAGAAGGAAGGGGCGGACGCATGGTTCGCCGAAGGCGCGAAAGAGCGCTTCCTCGGCAACGACCACGACCATGCCCGCTGGTATCAGGTCACCGACATCCTTGACGTTTGGTTCGATTCCGGTTCGACCCACACCTTCACGCTGGAGGACCGTCCGGACCTGAAATGGCCGGCCGACGTTTATCTCGAAGGCTCCGACCAGCACCGCGGCTGGTTCCATTCCTCGCTGCTTGAAAGCTGCGCGACCCGTGGCCGTGCGCCCTACAACGCCGTCATCACCCATGGCTTCACCATGGATGAGAAGGGCGAGAAGATGTCGAAGTCGAAGGGCAATACCGTCACGCCCCAGGAGGTGATGAAGGATGCCGGCGCCGACATCCTGCGCCTCTGGGTCATGACGACGGACTATTGGGAGGACCAGCGCCTCGGCAAGACCATCATCCAGACGAACATCGACGCATACCGCAAGCTGCGCAACACGGTCCGCTGGATGCTCGGTACGCTCGCCCACGACGAGGGCGTAGTCGTGGCACTGTCCGACATGCCGGAACTCGAAAGGCTGATGCTGCATCGTCTCGCCGAACTCGACCGGCTGGTGCGCGAGGGCTATGACGCCTTCGACTTCAAGAGGATCGCCCGGGCGCTCATCGATTTCGCGAACGTCGAACTCTCGGCCTTCTATTTCGATATCCGCAAGGATGCGCTCTACTGCGACGCGCCGTCGTCGCTGCGCCGCCGCGCGGCCCTGCAGGTCATCCGCACCCTGTTCGATTGCCTGGTGACGTGGCTTGCACCAATGCTGCCCTTCACCGCCGAGGAGGCTTGGCTTTCGCGCAACCCGGAAGCGGTCTCGGTGCATCTGGAACAGTTCCCGACGGTTCCGGCGGAATGGCGCAACGACGCACTCGCCGAGAAGTGGCGGAAGATCCGCGAGGTCCGCAAGGTGGTAACCGGTGCGCTCGAGATCGAGCGCAAGGAGAAGCGCATCGGCTCATCGCTGGAGGCGGCGCCGGTCGTCCATGTCGCCGACGCCGATTTGCGCCAGGCGCTCGAAGGTCAGGACTTCGCCGAGATCTGCATCACGTCGGCGATCGAAGTCGACGGCGGCGAAGGCCCGGCCGACGCGTTCAGACTGCCGGACGTCGCGAAGGTCAGCGTTGTGCCGAAATTCGCCGAGGGCCGCAAATGCGCGCGCTCCTGGCGAATCACCACTGACGTCGGTTCCGATCCGCTCTATCCGGATGTCTCCGCGCGTGATGCGGCCGCTTTGCGGGAACTCGGCTTCAAGCCGTAACCGATCGGTTTACCGGGTGAATTGCACTCAGGCTCTTCATCCGGTAAAACCTGCCCGAAATTTGGCGGATTTTTCCGCCATGGGGCGCTGAATGGCCGTTTCATGCGCGATACGGCCGGCTGGAAGGGATCTCATGGGAATGATGCGAGAGTTGCGAGTGGCCGCCAGCATTGCCGCCATATTGGCGGGCGGCCTTGTGCTTTCCGGCTGCATCGGCGGCCCGACCTACGGCACGGACAAGACGGCCGGCGAGCATTTGCTGGACGATCTCGGCAGCGCAGTCAGCCTCGCTCCTCCGAAGAGGGATCCGGTCAAGTATCAGCCGCGCCCGGCGCTGGTGCTGCCGCCGCAACAGCAGCAGACCGCGCTTATCGAGCCGCAGCAATCGCTCGCGAGCCGCGAGGCCAACCCGGCCTGGGTCGAGTCTCCCGAAGAAATGCGCACACGCCTGCGCGAAGAGGCGGACGCCAACAAGAACGACCCCAACTACGTCTCGCCGCTGGCAAAAGCGAATGCCAACGGCCGTCGCCTTTCGGCCAAGGAGCAGCAGGAGGCCTATCGTCAGGCGCGCAAGATCGAGCAGGGAGCCTATTCGGACAAGCGCCGCTTCCTGAGCGATCCGCCGCTCGAGTACCGCCGACTGCCGGAGGGCTCCGAAGCCGATCTCGGCGAACCGGAGAAGGACAAGGAGCGCCGCCGCAAGAAAGAGGCGCAGATCAAAAACTCCGGAAGCAAATGGTACTGGCCGTTTTAGCCACCGGAGCGTTTCCGCCTTTCTCCGATTTGTGGAGAATGCTCTGACCTTGTTTTGCCGCAATCCCAGACGGAAAACCGCCGCGCGGTTTTCCTGGGACTTATCCAGTTGATTTCGAGCCATGACCATCAGCATTCGCGATGCCGCACCCGGCGACGTTAAGACGATCCTGCGGTTCATCACGGAACTCGCGACCTATGAAAGAGCGGCGCACGAAGTCGAGGCGACCGTCGAGCGCCTGCAGGAGTCGCTCTTTGGAGCCGGTGCGGTCGCGCGCGCCGTGATCTGCGAGACCGACGGCAGGCCCGCGGGGTTTGCCATCTGGTTCTACAGCTATTCCACCTGGCAGGCGTGCAAGGGGCTTTACCTGGAGGACCTTTACGTCTCGCCGGAGTATCGCGGCTCCGGCGCCGGCAAGGCGCTCCTGAAACATCTGGCACGCACGGCCGTCGCCGAAG
Source organism: Sinorhizobium arboris LMG 14919 (assembly GCF_000427465.1). Taxonomy (NCBI): domain Bacteria; kingdom Pseudomonadati; phylum Pseudomonadota; class Alphaproteobacteria; order Hyphomicrobiales; family Rhizobiaceae; genus Sinorhizobium; species Sinorhizobium arboris. Next base: position 545,335 of record NZ_ATYB01000014.1, read on the forward strand.
GCTGCGGCCGCTTCGAATGGAGCGTGCTTGACTGGAACGAGCCCGCCATCCGTGTCTACGAGGCGATCGGGGCGGAGCCTATGTCGGAATGGACGCGTTACCGCCTTGCCGGCAAGGGCCTAGAGGCGTTCGCGGACGCCTGACACGATACTCTTGAAACGGCGCATCTCCGGACCGGAACCCGTCTAACGGCGCGCCGCAAAAAACTCGCGCAGAATATCGGCGGCCTCGCGCTCCGCCAGACCGGAATAGACATCGGGTACATGGTGGCAGGTCGGGGATGCGTAAAACCTGACGCCGTTGTCGACCGCTCCGCCTTTCGGATCCTCCGCGCCGTAATAGAGGCGGCGGATGCGAGCGAAGGAAATCGCGGCCGCACACATTGTGCAGGGCTCGAGCGTGACGTAGAGATCGGCGCCGGAAAGCCGCTCGTCGCCGACGGCGGCAGCCGCCTGGCGGATCGCCTCGATCTCCGCATGGGCGGTGATGTCCTTGAGTTCGCGGGTGCGGTTGCCCGCGGCAGCGATCACCTTGCCGCCGAGCACCACGACGGCGCCGATGGGCACTTCGCCGCGTGCCGCCGCCTTTCGGGCCTCCTGAAGGGCCGCCTGCATGAAACGCGCCGTTTCCGCCATCGTTCGTTCAACAATTTCCTCTTAACCCACGGGCTTTGACCTGATAGGACAGCCGCAAAAGGCAGGCAACACAAATGACATCCAAAGACAAGCCCACGAGGCCCGGCGGCAAGGCCAAGGGGCGCGACAAGAAACCTCATTCCGGCGAGAAGGCTTCGGCACGGGCAACCGGCAGCAGTCCGGCCGCGCCGATCGGTGCGGACGAGCCCCAGCGCATCTCGAAAATCCTTTCGCGGGCGGGCGTCGCCTCACGGCGCGACGTCGAGCGGATGATCATGGAAGGGCGGGTCAGCCTCAATGGCGTCGTGCTCGACACGCCGGTCGTCAATGCGACGCTGGCCGACAGGATCGAGGTTGACGGCCACCCGATCCGCGGCATCGAACGGACGCGTCTGTGGCTCTATCACAAGCCGGCCGGCCTCGTGACGACCAACGCCGATCCGGAAGGCCGTCCGACGGTCTTCGAGAACCTGCCCGAGGATCTGCCGCGGGTACTGTCGGTCGGGCGTCTCGACATCAATACCGAAGGCCTGCTGCTCTTGACGAACGACGGCGGGCTTGCCCGCGTGCTCGAACTGCCGTCGACGGGCTGGCTGCGCCGCTACCGCGTGCGGGCGCACGGGGAGATCGATCAGGCGGCGCTCGACCGGCTGAAAGAGGGTATCGCGGTCGAAGGCGTTCTTTACGGAGCGATCGAGGCGACGCTGGATCGGGTGCAGGGTTCCAACGTCTGGATCACCATGGGCCTGCGCGAAGGCAAGAACCGTGAGATCAAGAATGTTCTTGGCGCGCTCGGTCTCGACGTCAACAGGCTGATCCGCATCTCCTACGGTCCCTTCCAGCTCGGCGAGCTGCCGATCGGCCAGGTTCAGGAGATCCGCGGCCGCACCCTGCGCGAACAGCTCGGACCGAGGCTGATCGCCGACGCCAAGGCGAATTTCGACGCGCCCATCTATAACGACCAGCCGGCTGCCGCCGAGCCTGAGGCGGAGCCCGCCGATCACGGTAAGGCGGAGTGGGGTGGCAAGCGCGAGAAGGCCGAGGACAAACGCGAGCGTGCTCTTGCCCGGCTCGACACCCGCCGCGACGATGGTCGCCCGAACGAACGTGGCCGCAGCCGCGGAAAGCCGGAGGAGCGACCGGCGCGCCAGCCCGTGCGGCGCAACCGGTCTTCCAACGTCTGGATGGCGCCAGGTGCGCGTCCGGTTGTCGAGAAGAAGCCGAAAGCTGCGGAGGACGAGCTGTCGCCGAAGGCGGCGCGGCGCGCGCCTGCCGAAGGCAAACGCCGCGATCGTCCGAAGGATGCCGCGGCAAAGGCGGCGGGAGGCTTCGATGCGGAGCGCAAGGGCAAGGCGGGTAAATCCGCCGGGCGCAAGGACACCTCGCTCGCCGGCGGCTTCGAGAGGCGCCGCCCGCTCGAAAACGCTGAGCGGAAATCCCGCGACCATGGCGACCGGCCGCCGCGGCGCCCCAATGGTGAGCGAACGGCCCGCCCGGCCGATGACCGCGCCTCGTCGGACGGACGCAAGGAGAGCGCCCGGCCGCCACGCGGCGACGGCAAGAAGCGCTTTGGCGGCGACCGGCCAGGCGCGAACGCTGTCGGCAAACCGGTTACGGGAAAGCCGGCCGCCAATCGCTCGTCCGGCCCGCGGGCCGGGAAGCCCGCCGGCAGCAAACCCGGTGGAGGCAAGCCTGGCGGCCGTCCGGGCGGCGGCAAGCCCGGGAGCCGTCCGAGTGGCGGCAAACCGCCGGGCAGGGGACCGCAGGGAAAGGGGAAATAGCCGTCCGTGCGCATCGTCGGTGGAGAATTCCGCGGCCGCACGCTGGCCACGCCGAAGTCGAACGATATCCGCCCGACCACGGACCGGACGCGCGAGAGTCTGTTCAACATCCTGAGCCACGCCTATCCCGAGGCGCTTGACGGAACGCGCGTTCTCGATCTTTTCGCCGGGACGGGGGCCGTCGGGCTCGAGGCGCTGTCGCGCGGTTGCCGGCAGGGCCTCTTCGTCGAACAGGGCGTCGAGGGGCGCGGGCTGCTGCGCATCAATATCGAAGCACTCGGCCTTCAGGGGCGGGCCAAGATCTTTCGCCGCGACGCGACCGATCTCGGGCCGGTCGGGACGATGGAACCGTTTCATCTGGTGTTTGCAGATCCGCCCTACGGCAAGGGCCTTGGCGAACGCGCTCTGACGGCGGCTGCCCGCGGCGGTTGGCTCGTTCCCGGTGCCCTTGCAATCCTGGAGGAGCGCGCGGACGTCCGGCCGCAATTTTCCGGAAGCTTCGAACCGATTGATGAACGCGCCTTCGGAGACACGCTCATGCATTTCCTTCGCTTTCGCGGCGTCTGAGAACGGCGCAACGTCGGCCCGGAGGACTCAGATTCCACGTGATCTCGGCCTGTCCGTCGTGCAGGATGGCCGGTGACGGGAGGGCCCCGATGGACCAGAACCTATCCACGACACGCAGAGCCGCAGGAAGCGAGGGGGAGCCGACCATCGCTCTTGCCCTTGGCGGAGGCGGTGCGCGCGGCCTCGCCCACATCCACGTCATCGAGGCGCTTGATGAGATGGGGCTCCGGCCGGTAGTGGTCGCCGGTTCGTCGATCGGCGCGCTCATGGGCGCGGGCGTGGCAGCCGGCATGAGGGGGAAGGAAATCCGGGAACATGTGCTTTCGACCGTCGGCCGGCGCGGGGAGGTGCTCAACCGGCTCTGGCGATTGAGGCCCACCAGTCTTGCCGAGGCTGTGGCGAGCGGCTTCCGCTTCGGTCAGTTCAATATCGAGCGCGTGCTGAACGCCTTCCTGCCCGAGGCGGTGCCCGTTCGCTTCTCCGATCTGGTCCTTCCCCTGAAAATCATCGTCACGGACTATTACGGACAGAAGGAGCGGGTCTGCGAAAGCGGCGACCTCCATAAGGCGCTTGCTGCCTCCTGCGCCCTGCCGGCGGTCTTCATGCCTGTGACGATCGACGACCGAGTGATGATCGACGGCGGCATCTACAATCCGATTCCCTTCGATCACTTGCGCGGGCTGGCAGACATCGTTGTCGCCGTCGATGTCGTCGGCGGACCGGATGGGGACGGCAGGGCGATCCCGAGCCGTATCGACAGCCTTTTCGGCGCAACCCAGCTGATGATGCAGTCTATCATCACCATGAAGATGCAGGCCGGCGCACCGGATATTCTTCTGCGCCCCGATATCGGGCGGTACCGCGTGCTCGATTTCCTGCGCGCACAGGAATTGCTTGCAGCCACCAGCGGGACCAAGGACGAGGTGAAGCGCGCACTGGCAGAGCGCATCGATCAATGGAGGAAGGGGATATAACCCGGCACGGGTTCCGCAGCCGCCTCTCATCCGCCTGCCGGTCCCGACCGTATCCCTCACTCGAATATCACTCCGCCTTCTCCAGCGCCTCGTTCCCCTCGGCAAGATCCGCCAGAGCATCGGCGGAATGGGTGACCTCACGCTTCGGCTTGACCAGGGGTTCGGGCCGAACGGGTCTTGAGTGCAGCATGTGGCGGCCGGCGGTGATGCCCTCCGCTTCCTGGAGTACCAGCCTTGCCTCGTCGCGGCGGCGGATGTCGTCCATGATTCCGATGGCTTCGTCGCCGTTCACGCCGAGCGCCTCGAGCGTCTTGCGGCCGAAAAGCAGGCCCGACTCGAAGGTTTCGCGCAATTCGTAATCGACACCCCGCGCGCGCAGTTCCAGCGTGTGCAGGCGGTCGTAGGAGCGCGCGAAGATGCGGGCATTCGGGTATTCCGCATGGACGAGATCGATGATCCTGTCCGTGACCTCTTTCTTCTGCGTACATACGGCGACGATCTTTGCCTTTTCGATCCCGGCGGCCCTCAAGACGTCGAGGCGCGTGCCGTCGCCGAAATAGATGCGGAAACCGAATGTCGCCGCCTGACGCACGCGCGCCGCTGAATGGTCGATGATCGTAACGTCGCGGCCGCCAGCGAGCAGGATCTGCGAAGCGATCTGGGCGAAGCGCGAAAACCCTATCATCAGCACGTCGGCGCCGGCGCCCTCGAAATCCTCTTGGATCTCCTCGGCCATTTCATCCTGTTCATGCATTAGCCTCCTGGAGAGGATCGCCGCCACGGGTGTCAGCGCCATAGAGAGCGTGACGATGGCAACGAGCAGCGAGGAAGTGGCTTGCGAGAAGACGCCGGCCACAGCGGCTGCGGTGAAGAGCACGAAACCGAATTCACCGCCCTGCGGAAGAAGCAGACCGATGCGGACGGCGTCGTTGTGGCGTGAGCCGGCTGCCCGGCAAAGCCCGTAAAGGACGAGACTCTTTACCAGCATCAATACCGGAACCGCGATGATGATGCTCAGCAGGTTCTCCGCTACGACCTGGAGCTCGAGGGACAGGCCGACCGCCATGAAGAAGAGCGCCTGGAGGATGCCGCGGAAAGGTTCGATATCGGCTTCCAGTTCGTGACGATAGGACGATTCCGCCAACAATACGCCGGCGAGGAAGGCGCCCATGGCCATCGAAAGACCGGCGAGTTGCATCATCGTCGCCGCGCCCATGACGACGAGAAGCGCGGCTGCGATCATGACATCGCGCGCCCCTGTGCGCGCGATCATCTGGAAGAGCGGATTGAGAAGATAGCGGCCGGCGGCGAAAAGCGCTGCGACGGCAGCGATTGCGATTGCGAAGTCCTCGAGCGGCGTGGTCGTATCCTCCGGCGCTTGCGCCGCCATCAGCGGAATGATCGCAAGCAGGGGAACGATCGCCAGGTCCTGGAGCAGGAGAATGGAGAAGGCACGCTGGCCATAGCGCGTGTTGGTATCGTTGTTCTCCTCCAGGATCTGCATGGCGAATGCCGTGGAAGAAAGCGCCAGCCCGAAGCCGGCAACGACGCTGCCTGCACCTTCGATAAGGCCGCTGAAGGCGATCAGGAAGGAAAGAACGAGGCCGGTGATCACGACCTGCGCGGTGCCGAGACCGAAGATGTCGCGCCGCATCTGCCACAGCCGGGACGGTTTCAGCTCGAGGCCGATGATGAACAGCAGGAAGACGACGCCGAGTTCCGAGACATGCAGGATCTCTTCGCCCTCCGTGATTTGTTGGGCGACGGGCCCGATCAGGATGCCGGCGGCGAGATAGCCGAGGATGGTGCCGAGCCCGAGACGCTTGAACAGCGGCGCCGCGATCACGGCGCCGCCAAGCAGCATGAGCGCCTGCGAATAGATTATCGTCGTCGTTTCCATGCTCGGTGCTTCCGCTATAACGGCCGGGGCGCCCGTAGGAGAGGGCATGGTCGGCCGGATATCATTTTTGCTGCTGGGGCGGGAATCACGATGATGCCCTTGATGCATGCTTCAGTGCACAATAAATGGGACAGGAATGAAAGGCCAAAATCATGTCTGAGACGATCGATTCCGCCGTCCTCGAGCAACGCGCCGCCGAGCTTGTCGATCGGGCCCGACGCGCCGGCGCGGATGCCGCAGATGCCGTGGTGGTGCGTGGCCGCTCGCGCTCCGTTTCGGTGCGGCTCGGCAAGGTCGAAGCGACGGAGGCCTCCGAGAGCGACGATTTCTCGCTCAGGGTCTTTGTCGGGCGGCGGGTCGCCAGCGTTTCCGCCAATCCGGGCTTCGACCTGACGCTTCTGGCAGAGCGCGCCGTGGCGATGGCGAAGGCTTCGCCGGAGGACCCTTACGCGTCGCTCGCCGACGCTGACCGCCTGGCGAAGTCCTATCCGGATCTCGAACTCTTCGACGACCGGGACGTATCGACCGAAGCGCTCGCGGAGGCGGCGCTTGCCGCCGAAGAGGCCGCCCTTTCGGTTTCCGGCGTCACCAATTCGAGCGGGGCCGGCGCATCGGCCGGCATGGGCGGGCTGGTGCTCGTCACCTCCCATGGTTTTTCCGGCTCCTACATGGCCACCCGTTTCGGCCGCTCCGTGAGCGCGATCGCCGGCGAAGGCACCAAAATGGAGCGCGACTACGATTTCGACAGCAGCCTCTATTTCGACGAGCTCCGCGCGGCCGAGGACATCGGCCGCGTCGCCGGCGAGCGGGCGGCAGCGCGTGTCAACCCCCGCCGCGTCGCGACGCAGAAGAACGTGACGGTCGTTTTCGACCCGCGCATCGCACGCGGCTTCGTCGCGCATCTTGCGGGTGCCATCAACGGCGCGTCGGTCGCCCGCAAGACGAGCTTCCTGCGCGACATGATGGGCAAGCAGATCATGAAATCGGGCATTGCCGTCACCGACGATCCATTGATCGTCCGCGGTGCCTCCTCGCGTCCCTTCGACGGGGAGGGGGTCAGCGGCTCGAAACTGTCGATGGTCGAGGATGGCGTGCTGCGCCATTGGTTCCTGTCCACGTCCGCGGCCAGGGAGCTCGGCCTGGAAACCAACGGGCGCGGCGTTCGCGGCGGTCCGTCGGTCAACCCGGCATCGACCAATCTCGCACTCGAGCCCGGCTCCATCTCTCGCGACGACCTGATCCGCGGCATCGGCACCGGCTTCTATGTTACCGAACTCATCGGCCAGGGCGTCAACATGGTGACCGGCGAGTATAGCCGCGGCGCGTCCGGTTTCTGGATCGAAAACGGGGAAATCCGCTATCCCGTTTCCGAGGTCACGATCGCCTCCAACCTCAAGCAGATGTTCATGGCGCTGACGCCGGCCGATGACATCGACAGGAAGTTCGGCATCGCCGCGCCGACGCTTGCGATCGAAGGCATGACGCTTGCCGGAACATGAATGTGGGCGGCGCGTTGCACTAGGACCTGTGGACACTTATGGATAGGGGTTTGATTTTGCACAAATCGGTCAATGCCAAGGATTTTTCCGCAGCAAAGGGTTGCCCCCTTTGCAAGGGAAAAGGCGCCGGCAGTGGGCGATTTGTGCAAAACCCTTCGGGCGGCCCATATTGCGGTGCCTTGTCGCGAAAAATCCGGCTTGCAGGCGGACGGCCTGCGGCGCCGGATTTTCCGCGAAAGTCCCTCGAAATTTGGGCCGTCAAATCCCTATCCATAAGTGTCCACAGGTCCTAAAGCGCCGCATGTAAGGATTTGGATGTCAGATACAGCCCTTTCGATCGTCCCGGCCTGGGACGAGGACCTCGAACTCATTCTCGCTGCCGCGGTCGCGGCGGGCGATACGGCGCTCGGCTATTTCCGCAAGACGTTGGACGTTCGCTGGAAGAATGAGGGCCGTTCCCCCGTGAGCGAGGCCGATCTCGCTGCCAACGACATCCTCAAGGGGCGGCTGCTCGCGGCACGGCCGGACTACGGCTGGCTTTCGGAGGAGACCGACGACGACGAAAGCCGCCTCATTCGCGAGACCGTCTTTGTCGTCGATCCCATCGACGGTACCCGGGCCTTCATCGCCGGCAAGGATCTCTGGTGCGTCAGCGTTGCCATCGTCCACCGGGGCCAGCCGGTGGCCGGTGTTCTCTATGCGCCTTCCCTCGGCGAGATATTCCAGGCGACCACCGATGGCGAAGCGCGGAAGAACGGCAAGGCGATTGCCGTGCGGGAGGCGGCATCCGGCGCGGTGCTGAAGGTGGCGGCGGCCGAGGATGTGATGGGCAGGCTGGCATTGCCCTATCGCAACACGCTGATGCGGGTGTCGCATGTGCCGTCGCTCGCCTATCGTCTCGCGATGATCGCGGATGGCCGCATCGACGGCACGATCGTCAAGCGGAACTCGCACGATTGGGATTTGGCGGCCGCCGACCTCATTCTGTCGCGCGCCGGCGGGGCGCTTCGCAGTCTCGATGGCGAGCCCTTGTCCTACAATCGCCCGACGGTCACTCACGGCGTTCTGGGAGCAGCCTCGGGAACGGCGCTGCCGGCATTGCTCGCCGCCTCCAGGCCGCTTGAGCCCCATTGACCTTTAGGGGCGAATGCCGCAAACCAACTCCACACCAATAAGAACACAGATGGAATTCCGATGGCTCACGACTCCGAGAAGAAACAACGGCTGCACCTCGTCTTCGGCGGCGAACTGGAGACGCTCACCGGCGTGCAGTTTCGCGACCTCGAAAATCTGGATATCGTCGGCATCTTCCCGGACTATGAGAGCGCGCACGTGGCCTGGAAGGCCAAGGCCCAGATGACCGTCGACAATGCGCATATGCGCTATTTCATCGTCCATATGCATCGCCTGCTCGATCCGGAAAACAAGTAATGCCGTCGGCGTCGGACGCAGCTGAGGACGGGCGTTCATGAGCAGCGTGCGGGCAAAACTGGCGCTTTCCGGCTATCGCTGGCTCGGAACTGCCATCTATCCCTTCTTCTGGTCCTATCTTGCGCTGCGCGCTGCGAAGGGCAAGGAGGACCCGGCGCGCCGGCGCGAACGCTATGGCTATGCCAGCGCGCCGCGGCCGCAGGGGCCGCTCGTCTGGTTCCACGCCGCCAGCGTCGGAGAGACGAATGCAGTCACTCCGCTGATCAAGGAGATCCGCCGCCGCGGCATCGCCGTTGTGCTGACCACCGGTACGACGACCTCGGCACGGGTCGCTGCAGAGCGGCTGGGCTCGGCCGTCGTGCACCAATATGTGCCGCTCGATTTCAAGCCGGCGGTGAGCCGGTTCCTGGAATTTTGGCAACCGGATCTGGCGATCATCGCCGAATCGGAAATCTGGCCGATGACGATCATCGAGCTCGGCAGGCGCCATATTCCGCAAGTCCTGGTCAATGGCCGGCTTTCGGACCGGACCTTCGCCCGATGGAAGCGGCGGCCGTCGCTCGCCGATGCTCTCTTCGAAAATCTCGCGCTCGTCATCGCCCAGTCCGATGTCGATGCGGAGCGTTTCCGAACGCTTGGTGCGCTTCCGGTCACCGTCTCCGGCAATCTCAAGGTGGACAACGAGGCGCCGCCGCACGATCCGCGGGACCTGCGCGAATATCGTCAGCAGATCGGTGCGCGCAAGACCTGGGCCGCGATCTCGACCTTCGAGGGGGAAGAGGATGCTGCCGGAACCGTTCATCAGGCCCTGAAGCAGAGAACGGGTCTGCTGACGATCATTGTCCCTCGCCATCCGGAGCGTTGCGATGCCGTCGAGGCTGCATTGGTTGCGAAGGGGATGAAGGTCGCGCGCCGCACGCGCGGCGATCCGCTTACTCCGGAGGTCGACATCTTCCTCGGCGATACGATCGGCGAGATGGGACTCTATCTCAGGCTGACTGAAGTCACTTTCGTCGGACGTTCGCTTTTCGCCGAGGGCGGACAGAACCCGCTGGAGCCGGCCATGCTCGGCTGCGCGGTGCTTTCGGGAGGCAACGTGCAGAATTTCCGCGAGACCTACCAGATGCTCGCCAAGAACGGCAGCGCCAAGATCGTGCGCGACACCGAGATGCTCGCCAAGGGGGTCAACTACCTGCTCGCCAACGACGACATGCGTCGCTCGATGATCGATGCCGGACTTGAAACCGTGCAACAGATGCGGGGCGCGCTGACGGCAACGATGAAGGGTCTTGAGCCTTACATCAACCCGCTGGTGGTGAAGGCGCGGCTGGAGCCGCGCCCGGAAGTCTGATGGCCCGATTTGTGGACGGAACCATGCCCGCAACGAAGCCGATCGCCGGCATATTGTTCGACAAGGACGGCACCCTTCTCGACTATGCGAAGAGCTGGGTGCCGGTGAATTACGAGCTGGCGCGGATCGCCGCCAGGGACGACGAGAACCTCGCGCGCGTCCTCCTTCACGCCTGCGGCATGGATCCCGACACCGGCCATGTGGTTCCCGACAGCCTGCTTGCCGCCGGCAATACGGTGGAGATTGCCACAGGCATGGTCGGCGCCGGCGCGCCATTCACCGTGGAAGAACTGACGGCGCTGTTCGACGGCCTCTTTGCGCAGTCTGCGCATTATGCCGTGCCCGTGACCGATCTCGCGTCCTTTTTTGCCGGATTGCACGCGAAAGGTTACCGGCTCGGCGTTGCCTCGAGCGACAACGAGCGCTCGATCCGCGAGACGGCGAAACGCTTCGGCTTCGAGAACTACCTGCATTACGTCGCCGGTTACGACAGCGGCTATGGGACAAAGCCGGAGCCCGGCATGGTGCTCGGGTTTTGTGCCGCAACGGGGCTTGCGCCCGACCAGGTGGCCGTGGTGGGCGACAACAATCACGACATGCATATGGGCCGCAGCGCCGGCGCCGGCATGACGGTTGCCGTTCTGACCGGCACCGGATCGCGCCAGTCGCTTGCCGCTGCTTCCGACCACTGCCTCGCCGACATCACCGAACTGGAAGCGGTGCTTACGGCGTGATCGGCTTGCCTTTTTCTCCGTTCTGACGTTCTTTGTCGCCGGTCACACCGCTTACGGCCGATGCCTGCGGCGGAAAGTTCTGGATTTGCCCGTCCTGCCCCTGAGGTGCAGGAGCGGCCGCACGGATATTACGGGTACAGATGGTTTCAGAAGCGCCCCCGTTCTGGTGGACCAAGGCCGACTGGCGCGCCTATGCTCTTTGGCCCTTTTCCTGGGTTTACGGCCGGATCGCCGGGATGCGCATGGACCGGGCGCGCCGGGCGACCTCCGCCGTGCCGCTGATCTGCATCGGCAACTTCACCGTCGGCGGAGCCGGAAAGACCCCGACGGCGATCGCGATCGCGCGTGCCGCCAGGGCGCGGGGCCTGAAGCCGGCTTTCCTGAGCCGCGGCTATGGCGGATCGCTGGATGTCACGACCGTGGTCGACCCCGAGCACCATCGCGCGCGCGACGTCGGCGACGAGCCGCTGCTGCTTGCCCACGAGGCACTCACCGTGATCTGCCGGCGGCGGGTGGATGGCGCACGCAAGCTTGCCGCCGAAGGCGTGGACATCATCATCATGGACGATGGATTCCAGAGCGCCCGGCTCGTCTTCGATTTCGCCCTTCTCGTGGTCGATTCCGGCCGCGGTATCGGCAACGGCCATCTCGTGCCTGCCGGCCCGGTTCGGGCGCCGATCGGCAATCAGCTGCGCCATGCCAACGCTCTCCTGAAACTCGGCCACGGTTCCGCCGCCGATCCACTCGTGCGCCGGGCGGCCCGGGCCGGCAAGCCCGTTTATGTGGCCGAAACGGTCCGCACGGACGCGGGGTCGCTCGACGGCGTCAAGGTCCTTGCCTGGGCCGGAATTGCCGATCCGGACAAGTTCTTCAAGACCGTTCGCGAGACCGGCGCGGTGATCGAAGAAATCAGGACCTTCCCGGATCACCACCATTTCTCCGAAGACGAGATTGCCGATCTGATCGACCGTGCCGCAAGCCAGGGCTATACGCTGGTGACCACGGCGAAGGACATGGTTCGCCTGGAGCCCGGACACGGACGGGCAGGGGAACTGGCGGCGAAAAGCCGCGTGATCGAGATCGAGGTGCGCTTCGACGATCCGGCAGCGCCGGGTGCGATCATCGACGCGACACTTGCCTCCGCCCGTGCCCGCCGATTGCGCGAGCGCAAGACCGGCTAGCTGGGCACTTTCAGCAAATCCGGAGCGCCTTAGGGTCGCCGGCCCGGAAGGGTGCCGGCGCGTCGGTCCGCCTCGAGCGAGGCGGCAGCATCCACGTAAGCTTCCTGGCGGGCGACACTCCAGTAACGCAGTTCGTCGACCGGAACGGGCTTGCCCGTAACCGCACAGATCACGTGCGAGCCGGCAAGTACGACTTGGAAGTCTCCGTCGAGATAGCGGATCTTCGCCTCCCGGGAGGAGCTTCCTTCAAAACGGTTCATCATGCCTGAACGGGCCTCGTCTTCTCGTGAACGTCCTGATCTATCGTGGCGCTCGGCAAAAAACCAGCGGTTTCGGAATACGGTTCCGGCAGGTTTCTCAGCTCCGCCCGAAGAGCCGCTCGATGTCGGCGAGCTTGAGCTCGATATAGGTAGGCCGGCCATGGTTGCACTGCCCGGAGCCGGGCGTCGCCTCCATCTGGCGAAGCAGGGCGTTCATCTCCTCGGTCCGCAAGCGTCGGCCGGAGCGCACTGAGCCGTGGCAGGCCATGGTGGCGGCCAGATATTCGAGCCGCCCGTTAAGCCCGCTGGCCGTGTCCCATTCCGCAAGCTCGTCGGCAAGCTGCCGCACCAGTCCGGCGGCGTCCATCTCGCCGAGCATCGCCGGCGTTTCGCGGACGGCGACCGCCGCGGGGCCGAAGCGCTCGATGGCCAGCCCGAGGCGCGTGAACTCCTCGGCATGCGCCATCAGCCGGTCGCAATCGTCTTCCGGCAGATCGACGATCTCCGGGATCAGCAGCGCCTGCGCGGGCACCGGGCGGGCGTGGAGCGCCGTTCGCATCGTCTCGAAGACGAGCCGCTCATGGGCGGCGTGCTGGTCGACGATGACGAGCCCGTCGTCGGTCTGGGCGACGATATAGTTTTCGTGGAGTTGGGCGCGGGCGGCGCCGAGCGGGAAGGACGCCGCCTGTCCATCGGTGGTCCGCATCGCCTCTTCGGCGCCGGCAGCGCTGCGCGCCGACGGCCGGGCGAAATCAGAGAAGGCCGCCTGGGGTGCTTCTGCAAAACCGCGCGCGGCCTCGTCGAAGCGCAGCGGCCGATGGGGCGAGGCGGCTGCCGTCCAGGGTTCCTGCGGCCCTTGCCGGTCCGTCCGGTGGAATTCGGGTCGGAAGGCGCGCATCAGCCCGTGCGCTCCGGTCGTTGCCGCCCGGTCTCCCTCGCGCGTCAGAGCCTCGCGGATGGCCCCGATGATCAAGCCGCGGATCAGGCCGGGATCGCGGAAGCGCACATCGGATTTCGCCGGATGGACGTTCACGTCCACGAGAGCCGAATCGAGCGTGATCGACAGTACCGCGATGGGGTAGCGCCCCTGCGGGATGGTCTCGGCATAGGCGGCGCGGATCGCGGAAATTATCAGCTTGTCCTGGACCGGGCGACCGTTGACGAAGGCATATTGCTGAAGCGAATTGCCGCGGTTGAACGTCGGCACGCCGGCAAAGCCCGTCAGCCGCGCACCCTCGCGCTCGGCATCGATCTCGATGGCGTTTTCGCGGAAGTCCCGCCCGAGCACTTGCGCCATCCGCGCCAGCCGGTCGTCGCCGGTTGCCGGAAATTCGAGCGTCGTGCGATCGGAGCCGGAAAGCACGAAACGCACTCTCGGAAAGGCGATCGCCATACGCCGGACGACTTCAGAGACCGCAGCCGCCTCGGCCTTTTCCGACTTCATGAATTTCAGCCGCGCCGGTGTCGCGAAGAAAAGGTCGCGCACTTCGACCACGGTGCCGACAGTGGCGGCCGACGGGCGAACGGGTTCGCTCCTGCCGCCGGTGACCGTGATCGCCGCTCCTTCACGTGCTTCCGCCGTCCTCGTGGTGATCGACAGGCGCGCCACCGATCCGATCGAGGGCAGGGCCTCGCCGCGGAAGCCGAGCGTTCGGATATCGGCAAGGCTGTCATCGAGCTTGGAGGTGCAATGGCGGCGGATCGCCAGTTCGAGATCGGCCGGCGACATGCCGACACCGTTGTCGGTGACCCTCAGGAGCGTCTTGCCCCCTCCGGCGGTCGCAACCTCGATCCTCGTCGCGCCCGCATCGAGCGCGTTCTCGATCAATTCCTTCGCGGCACTGGCCGGTCGTTCGATGACTTCGCCGGCGGCGATCTGGTTGATGAGCGTTTCGGAAAGCTGCTTTATGGCCATGGCCTATTTTCCGGGATTCGGAGAGGGAAGGAAAGGCCCTGCGCTACTCTTCTTCGCAGCTGTCGCCGGCCCCCGCAAAAAGCAGCATCGCGACTTAATTGGGCTTTAACGTTCTGCTGCAATTTTCCACAGCAACCTGAATGATCGTCGGGTTTGCCTCTGGAGCACCGCGGCGTTGCTGGACGCCGTCCGCATCCCTTTTCGAAGAGATGCCTCAAAGGCCGCCAGCATGTCCCGAAATGAAACCGCTGCTGATCGGTTCGCCGGACCGTGACCGGGCCCGGGGGAAAGGCCGTTCAGCAGTCAGAGCGACAGCACCCGTTATTCGTCCAAGGACGGCTGGCGCTGGAGCGGGAACGAGGGCAGCGCGATGAACGACGGGGCGTCGGGCGGCGCAGACATGAGCAGGATCATTCTCGAGGCAAGCGGCGAAACGCTTGGCGCCGCCTTGCTCGTTGTTGGCCGGGACGACACCATCACCTTCGCGAGCGCCTCGATACTGCAATTCTTCCCCGTGCCCGCCGGCGTGCTGGTGCCTGGAACGCGACTGCGGGATTTTTTGGGCGCGGTCTACGACACGGGCGTGCGCCCCGGAACCTTGCCCGAGTCCAGCCGGCACCGGCCGAACCGAGAAGACTGGATCGCCGAGCAGATGGCGCTCCACTGGCGGGAGCGCTACGAGAATGTCGAGCGGGCCGGCCGGACGCGTTGGCTCTCTCTGCGTCAGCGACGGCTGTCGAGCGGCATCGGCATTCTTGCCGTCAGCGATGTCTCCGAACAGAAGAAGCGCGACGAGCACATCCAGACGGATCTCCAGCGGATCGCACTGACGGAAGAGATCCTCAATGCTCAGCCCAATCCCATCTGCGTCAAGGACCGCAATCTCAACTACGTCGCGGTGAACGACGCCTTTTGCGCCGTCCACGATCTCGGGCCGGACGCCATGCTCGGACGCTCCGCCTCGGAACTCGTGGAAGCGGAGCTTGCGGCGCACTTCGAACGATCGGATCGCCACGTCCTGGAGACGGGCATGCCGCATTCGGAGGCGGAACATATCGTTCGCGCCGACGGCAGCGACCTATGGGTCGTGACGCGCAAATATCGCGTCGGCTTGCCCGGCCGCCATTTCGTCGTCACCTGCATGAACGACGTCACCGATATCGCCGTCTGGTACGACGGCTCGCAAAGGGGCGGCGATACCGGCCTGCAGATCCGTGACTACAGCATCTTCACGCCCGGGCAGAATTTCTACGATCCTTTCCGGTCGCTCGATTTGCAGCAACTCGTCGGTGCCGGCGTGAAGATCGACGTGCCGCCGGCGCGCAGCTTGCGCGTGCTTCTGGCGACCGCCGACCCGCAAATGGAGGAGTGTGTCGTGGCGCGGCTGCGGGGCTGCGGGCTCGATGCCTGTGCAGTCCGCAATATCGACGAACTCGACGCCTTTGCGCTCGCCGCCGAAAGCCGCGGATTGGAGCTCGATCTTCTTCTGCTCGACGAAGCTCTTCCGCAGAAGCATCGCGTTCTCGCCTCCTGGCGTGCCTGTACATGGATCGAGATCTCGAGCGGTATGGATGCGACGGTCCTCATTGCCGAGATTTTCCGTGTCTGCGCCCGGGGGGCACGTTTTCCGTTGCCGCGGTCCGGATGGGGGATTGCGCTCGACCGCGATCTGGCGCCCGCGACGCATGCGCCAACGGTGGAAGTCCTCGTCGCGGAGGACAACCAGGTCAACCAGTTCGTCTTCGCACAGATCCTGGAGGGGCTCGGGATCTCCCACCGGATAGCCGCCGATGGAAGAGAAGCCGTGGACCTCTGGCAGGAGCTCCAGCCTGCCCTGGTTCTGATGGACGTGTCCATGCCGGTGATGAACGGCTTCGAAGCCGCCATTGCCATTCGAGAGGCGGAGAAGCGCACCGGCCGTCGCACCCCGATCGTGGCCGTGACCGCGCAGGCGCTCGATATCGACCTTGAGCACTGCAGGATATCGGGGATGGACGACCACATTATGAAGCCGGTCAGTCCGGATATGATCGAGATGCTCCTGCGCAAACACCTGCCGGGGGGTGAGACACGCGCTTCGGGTTCTGTCAGGAGCAGACCGCGATGACATTGCAGGAGCTCGGACTCGATCGGCCGAACCGGGACAAGCTGCATGGCGCTTCGTTCGTCGATCCCTTGACCGAACTCGGCGATGCACGCCACCTCAAGCAAACCGTCTGCGCTCTCGCCGCTGAGCGGGCAAGCGATCCTGCACCCTTCACCATCGGTCTTGCCAACCTGGATGGGTTCAAGCCGATCAACGATCTGTTCGGGCCGGAGGCGGGCGATCAGATCCTGCGGCAGGTGGCGCACCGGCTGAAGGCCTGCGTTCCCGAGGGCGCGACGGTGACGCGGACCGCTGACGACGAATTCGCCATCGTCCTGCCGCTCGTCTTCGAACGAAGGGGTGCGGAGAAGCGCGGCCAGATGCTCAAGGACGTGCTCTCCTCGCCCTTCGCGCTTGGCGACCGGAACGTTCGGCTGTCAGCTTCGTTCGGCTTTGCTGTCTATCCCTTTGCCGGTGACACGTTCGACGACCTGTTGAAGAGCGCCGACACCGCTCTCTACCGCTCCAAACGGCGCGGCCGGGGCCAGATCACCGTCTATTCGCAGGAGATCGCACAGGAGATGAAGCACGCGACGCAGCTTGAGCAGGCACTGCGTAACGCGATTATCGCCGGTGGGATCGATGTCCACTTTCAGCCGATCGTCGACCTGCGCAGCGACCGTCCGGTGGGCTTCGAGGCGCTGGCGCGGTGGTGCGACGCCGACCTGGGCTATGTCTCGCCGGCGGTGTTCGTGCCCTTCGCCGAAGAGCGTGGTTTCATCGACGCGCTTTCGGAGATGCTTCTGCGCAAGGCGGCCCGGGCGGCCCTGTCCTGGCCGAAGGAACTCTTCCTGTCCTTCAACCTGTCCTCGGTTCAATTGATGGATCCGGCGACGAGCGCCCGGCTTTTGGCAATCGTAGCTCAGGTGGGCCTGGACCCCCGGCGCCTCGAACTCGAAATCACCGAGACCGCCGCAATGGCCGACGCCGGTATTGCCCAGAGAATCGTCGCCGAACTGAGGTCGGCTGGCGTACGGGTGTCGCTCGACGATTTCGGAACGGGTCAGTCAAGCCTCGGGCGGCTCAGGGATTTTTCGCTGGACAAGGTGAAGATCGACCGCACCTTCGTTTCGCGGATTTCGACCGACCGGGCCACAGAACATATTGTCAAGGCGATCGTTTCGATGTGCGAGGGACTCGAACTCGCAGTGGTTGCCGAAGGCATCGAGCATTCATCCGAGGTGCTGAAGCTCAAGGCACTCGGCTGCGGCATGGGACAGGGCTATTTCTACGGCAAGCCCGCCGATGCCGATGCCACCTTGCGTTACCTTTCAGAGCACTATCGGGATATCGCGGCGGTGCGCTGAAGCGCCTCATGCCCGCTTGCACTGTCGCTCTCCGAACGGTCGCGCTGCCCTTCCTTCAAAAGCCAGTCGCGAATGCGGCGCGCCTGATTGTTGAGCTCGCGTGACCGCGGCCAGACGACATAGAAGGCCTGACCCGTCCTCAGCACATGCCCGCCCACCGGTACCAGCGCGCCGGAGCGCATCTGCCGGGCGGTCAGATGCTCCCAGCCAAGCGCGATACCCTCTCCCGCCAGCACCGCCTGGATCACGAGCACGTAATCGTTGATCGCGAGCCGCTTGCCCTGCGTCGGATAGGCGAGCCCTGCGCTCGCGAACCATTCGGTCCAATCGCAGGCGCGCCTGACCGGCTCCTCGAGATGGATGAGATTGTGCCTGATGAGCTCCGCGGGCGTTGCCGGCAGTCCGTGCGTCTCGACATAGGCCGGTGTCGCGACGGCCTGAATGACTTCATCGGCAAGCACCGCCGCGTGGTAGCGCGGCCAATGGCCGGGGTCACCGCCGCGAATGCCGAGCGGGATCGGCTCCTCATCCAGATCGAGATCGCGCACGCTGGTCTGGATGCGCAGGTCGATCTCCGGCAGATCTTCGCGCAGCCGGGTGAGCCGCGGCAGCATCCACATGGAGGCGAACGCGGTCGAGGCCGCCAGCGTCACGTTGGTCTCCCGCCCCTTGGCGCGGATGTCTTCGGCCGACTTCTGAATCCGCGCGAGGCCGACCGAGACATCCGCGTGAAATCTCTCCCCGGCTTCCGTCAACTCGACGGCCCGGTGCACCCGGTGGAAGAGCGGCACCCCCAGCTGGTTCTCGAGGCCGCGAATGGCGTAGGACACCGCCGCCTGCGTCATTCCGAGTTCACTGGCGGCGCGTGTGAAGTTCTGATGCCGGCCGGCAGCCTCGAAGACGATGAGGCTTGCGGCCGAAGGGAGGAGACGGCGCAGGTTTTCCATAAGCACCACTTATATCATGCGTCGAATTTTTCCTGCGTTACAACAGGCTCTCTCGTCAATACCATCATTGCAAATGATGGGAGATTGATCATGGAACTGGCGGAGGCAACCGGCGAGGCGCCGAGACGGACACGGGGCGCGCGACCGCAGCGGCGCGAGGGCAGCAGAAATCTCGGCGTCCCCTACATCGTCCGCAATATACCGACCTATGACATCCTCGGCGAGGAGAACCTGGAGCGGATCGAGCGTGTGGCAGACCGCATTCTCGCCGAAGTCGGCATAGAGTTTCGCGACGATCCGGTGGCGCTCGAACACTGGCGACGAGCGGGGGCGAAGATCGAAGGCCTTCGCGTCACCTTCGAACCGGGCATGTTGAAAGAGATCGTCCGCTCGGCGCCGTCGCAATTCACGCAGCACGCCCGCAATCCAATCCGCAGCGTCGAGATCGGCGGCCGAAACGTAGTGTTCTCTCCGGCCTACGGTTCTCCCTTCGTCATGGATCTGGACAGGGGCAGGCGCTACGGCACCATCGAGGACTTCCGCAATCTGGTGAAGCTCGCCCAGTCCAGCCCGTGGCTGCACCACTCCGGCGGCACCATCTGCGAACCGGTCGACGTGCCGGTGAACAAACGCCATCTCGACATGGTCTACAGCCACATAAAATATTCCGATCGCGCTTTCATGGGATCGATTACCTCGGAGGAACGTGCCGAGGATTCGATCGAAATGGCCCGCATTCTCTTCGGTGCCGATTTCGTCGACAGTCACTGCGTCATTCTCGGCAACGTAAACGTCAACTCGCCGCTCGTCTGGGACGGCACCATGACGAAATCGCTGCGTGCCTATGCCCGCGCCAACCAGGCCGCGGTGATCGTGCCGTTCATCCTCGGCGGCGCGATGGGGCCGGTCACCAATGCGGGGGCAATCGCGCAATCCTATGCCGAGACGCTCGCCGGCTGTGCGCTGACGCAGCTCGAACGCAAGGGCGCGCCTGTCATATTCGGCAACTTTCTTTCCTCGATGTCGCTCCGCTCGGGCTCGCCGACCTTCGGCACGCCGGAGCCGGCGATCGGCAGCATGGTCATCGGCCAGCTCGCGCGCCGGCTTGGCCTGCCGCTGCGCTGCGCCGGGAATTTCTCCAATTCGAAGCGGCCGGATGCGCAGGCGATGCAGGAGGGCGTCATGTCGATGCTGTCAGCCG
The DNA here is from genome assembly GCF_000427465.1 of Sinorhizobium arboris LMG 14919. NCBI lineage: Bacteria > Pseudomonadati > Pseudomonadota > Alphaproteobacteria > Hyphomicrobiales > Rhizobiaceae > Sinorhizobium > Sinorhizobium arboris. Next base: position 565,164 of record NZ_ATYB01000014.1, read on the forward strand.
TGCATTGCGGCGCCAATTTCGTGCTGCATTCGGCTGGCTTCGCCGACGGGCTGCTGGCCATGTCCTACGAAAAATTCATGATGGACCTGGATTTCTGCGGTGCGCTGCATTCCTATCTCGCCGGTGTCGTGGTCGACGACAACACGCTTGCCATGGATGCCTTCCTCGAGGTCGGTCCGGGCAGCCACTTCCTGGGCTGCGGGCATACGATGCGCAACTACCAGACGGCTTTCTGGGACAGCGCCCTTTCCGACAACGAACCCTTCGAGAAATGGGTAGAGCAGGGTGAGACCGACATGGCCCTTCGTGCCAACAGGAGCTGGAAGAAGACGCTTGCCGAATACGTGGCGCCACCCTTGGATGCGGCGGTAGACGAAGCGCTGAACGACTATGTCGCGCAACGCAAGAACAGCATGGCCGACGCGTGGTATTAGCAGAAAACCGAGCAGCGGTTTTCCGCAAGGCGAAGTTCAGACTGTGAGGCCGGTTCACTGTTTCAAGTTTGGCAAGGAAACGATCTCAGCCGCTGTTCAATTCCTCCACCTGACAACAAAAAGCGGCGCTCCGGGCGCCGCTCCTTTGGTCCGTTATCACAGCCTGCGGCTTACTGCTGCGGAGCAGGTTCTGCAGGCGCCGGGGCCGGTGTGGTCCCCGTTGCCGAAGTGGTCGACGTATCGACCGGCTGATTGGCGTTGCGCTCGGCCATCAGCTGCGATTTCGTCTTGAACTCCGGTGCCGCCTTCAGCGAGTCGGCCGTTTCCATGGTCGTCAGCTTGATGTCGTCCGAATCCGGCTGATCGGCAACCGTGATCTTGTCGAACGGAACGGCGACGTTCTTTTCCCCGATACCGAGGAAGCCACCGACGCCGACTATGGCAGCAGCGATGCCGCCTTCCTTCTCGATGATCAGGTCGTTGATCTCGCCGATGCTTTCATCGCTGGCGTTGTAGACGGACTGTCCGATATAGGTGTTTGCGGAAATCTGATTGTCCGCCTGCTCGGTCAGGTAGCTGGCGTCGCCAGCCGCCATATCGGTCGTTGTGTCGGCCGTATCCGGCGTCTGGGCCTGCTCATCGGCGGCCGGCGGTGTAGCCGGGGCCGGTTCCATGGTCTGGGTTTCAGGTGCCGGTGCCGGCGGCGTCGTGGTTTGCTGTGCGAAGCTCATCGGGGCAACGGCAACGCCCACGAGAAGCGCGCCAGCGGCAACGGAAGATATAAGTCTCTCTTTCATGTCAGACTGCCTTTCGTTGACGTTGTCGACCAGCGCGAGACAAGGAAAGCTGATTTTCCGCCCCATCCCGCTCTGGCACTTTGGTATCGATCACAGTGAAACACCGTGATCCAGGCGCAGCCTCAAGTTGGGCGAGGGATGCTGCGCCGATGACACTCAAGCAACGCCCGGCAGCGCAAACTGTTCCAAAAAACGTGAACGCCGAAAGCCGGCTGGTGCAGGCTTCATGCATGCTCACCCAAAACAGCAACGAGGCCGCATGCTCGGAAAACACGCGGCGTATGGGAAATCGCATAAGAGTCGGTTCTCCAGAGTGATGATTTCAGGCCGATCCGGCCTGAAATCATGGTGATCTGGAGCATTTCCTGGAGACGCTCAGTGACTTTCGCGAAGAACCTCGCTGCCGCTCTTGCCGACGAGGAAATCGAGATCCGCGCCCCTGTCGGCCTGCAGCACGGTATCGTGATAGAGTTTGTAATAGCCACGCTGCCATTTCTGTTCGGGTGGCTGCCAAGCCGCCAGGCGGGCGGCGAGTTCTTCCTCGCTGACGAGCAGGTTCAGTTCGCCCTTCATGGCGTCGAGGCGAATCCGGTCGCCGGTCCTGACGATCGCCAGGGGGCCTCCTGCATTGGCTTCGGGGCTCACATGGAGAACGACGGTGCCGAAGGCGGTGCCGGACATGCGCGCATCCGAGATGCGCACCATGTCGCGCACGCCCTTCTCGACGAGCCTGCGCGGGATCGGCATGTTGCCGACCTCTGCCATGCCGGGATAGCCCTTCGGCCCGCAACCCTTGAGGACGAGAATCGTGTCTTCGGTGACCGGCAGGTCGGGGTCGTCGAACTTGGTCCGGAGGTCTTCGATCGTCTCGAAGACATAGGCCGGGCCCTCGTGGGCGAGCAGGTGCTCGCTTGCTGCCGACGGCTTGATGACCGCGCCGTTGGGCGCCAGATTGCCCTTGAGCACGCGAATGCCGGCGGCCGCGCGCAGCGGGTTGTCGAACGGGCGGATGACGTCGTCATTATAGACCTCCGCGCCCTCCCAGTACTTGCTGATCGGAACGCCGAAAACCGTCGGCGCGTCGGCATGGAGCAGGTGCTGGATGCGATTCATCACCGCCGGCAGGCCGCCCGCATAGGCGAGATCTTCGATCAGGTACTTGCCCGATGGCATGCAGTTGACGATGCAGGGCACCTGACCGCCGACGCGGTCGAAATCTTCGAGACAGAGGTCGATACCTGCGCGCCCGGCGATCGCCAGCATGTGGACGACGGCGTTGGTCGATCCGCCAACCGCGGCATTGGCGATGATGCCGTTCTCGAAGTTCTCTCGGGTCAGCACCTTGGATAGCCTTAGGTCCTCATGCACCATCTCGACGATGCGCTTGCCGGTCATGTGCGAGAGCGCCATGCGGCGCGCATCCACCGCTGGCAGGGCGGCATTGGTCGGCAGCGACAGGCCCATGGCCTCCACGATCGACGCCATTGTCGTGGCCGTGCCCATGGTCATGCAGACCCCCGGCGAGCGCGACATGCCGCTTTCGGCGGCCATGAATTCCTGCAGGCTCATCTCGCCGGCGCGTACGGCTTCCGAAAACTTCCAGACATCCGTGCCCGAGCCGATATCCTTTCCCTTCCACTTGCCGTTCAGCATCGGGCCGGAGGAAACGACGATCGTCGGCAGGTCCACCGAGGCGGCCCCCATCAACTGGCCCGGGGTGGTCTTGTCGCAGCCGCCGAGCAGCACGACGCCGTCGATGCCATAGGCCCGGATCGCCTCTTCGACATCCATTGCGAGCAGATTGCGGAAGAGCATGGCGGTCGGACGCATCTGCGTCTCCCCGAGCGACGACACGGGAAACTCGACCGGAAAGCCCCCCGCTTCCCAGACGCCGCGCTTCACACCTTCGGCGAGAATGCGCAGATGGCTGTTGCAGGGCGTGAGCTCCGACCAGGTGTTACATATGCCGATGATCGGCCGGCCGTCGAAAACATGATCCGGAAACCCCTGGTTCTTCATCCATGACCGATGAATGAAGCCGTCCTTGTGCGTGCCGCCGTACCAGTGGCGGCTCCTCAATTCTTTTTTCTTGTCGCTCATTCGAGCACTCCTTCCCACCGCGAGTCAGCGCCATGGAGCAATTGTATGATTTTTCGCCGGCATGACGCCAGACTTTGTTGAACGGCGGAGAAACCTAGAGTCGGAATGCAGGCTCGAAACGCCCTTTGACCTCGATGCCGAGCTCGAAGGTGTTTCCGGCATGCGGGTCGGCTGCCCGTGCGGCGTCATTCATGCCCTGCCAGGCCGAGGTCACCAGAAGCCTTTCGGCCCTGGCGCCGACAAAGGCCGGGCAGCTCGGCTGCGCCGTTGGCACGGCGTAGCGGGCAACCTTCTGTCCGTCGGGTTTATAGACCTCCACGGAACTCGCACCCCAGCGTGCGTTCCAGATCAACCCGTCGGCATCGCAGACGGCGCCATCGACCCCGCCCGGGTTTGTGCTCTCGTCCGAAAGCAGCACCGGGTCGCCGGTCGGAAGCGCGGTCTCCGGATCCAGGTCCACACGCATCAGATGGTTGACGTCGGTGTCGGTGAAGTAGGCGGTGGCCCCGTCCGGAGAGAAGCAGATCGCGTTCGGAATAGTGATATTGCCGAAGAGCTTGGTGACGCGGCTGCCGGCTACATGGTAGATCGCGCCCGCGTGCTTCTCGGCCTTCCTTCCCATCGTGCCGATCCAGAGGGCGCCGCAGGGATGGACGCGTCCGTCGTTGGAACGGTTGCCCGGCTTTTCTTCCAGCGTAGCGAAATGGCTGAGCCTTGCGCTTTCGGTGTCGCGCAGGAAAAGGCCCTGATCGGAGGCGATCAGCTGCCGCAGGGGATCGATCACGGCAAGGACGCTGCCGAGGAAGGGAAGGGGATGGATCGCCTTCCGTCGTCCGCTTTCGAGATGAAGCTCATGCAGCTCCCGGCCTGTTATATTGAACCACCAGGCCGTGCCGGTGCCGGGATCGAAGGTGGGGCCTTCACCGAGTTCAGCCGCGGAATCTGAGAGGATGCGGCCGGAAAAGGGAATGAGGTCGATCACTTCTTGCCTCCATAAACGGCATCGTAGGCTGCGAGCGTCGCAACGGCCCGTTGCCGCACCTGCGCGGCGCTCATGCCGGGTTTATAGAGGCTCGAACCCAGTCCGAAGCTGCGGATCCCGATCGCTGCATAGTCGGCGAAGTTGACTTCCGATACGCCGCCGACCGCCGCGATCTCGATATCGCCGGGCAGCACCGCCCGGATGGCCGCGATGCCGGCAGGGCCGAGCACGCTCGCCGGAAAGAACTTCAGGCCGCTGGCTCCGGCGGCGGTCGCCGACAGCGCCTCCGTCGGCGTGAAAACGCCGGGCATCGTCACCATGCCTTTCGTTGCAGCAAGCCGGATAACCGCGGGCTCGACATTGGGGCTCACCATCAGCCTCCCGCCCACATCGGCGAGGCGTTCCACCTGGTCCGTCCTCAACACCGTACCGGCGCCGATCAGGCAGCCGGCGGGAGCCATATTGACGGCCATCTCGATGGAGCGAAAGGGTTCCGGTGAATTCAGCGGGATCTCGATTGCCGTGAAGCCGGTCTCGATGAGTATCCCAACCACGCTTTCCGCCTCCTCCGGTTTAAGGCCGCGCAGGATCGCGATCAGCGGGTGTCTCATCGGGGGTAGGGGTATTCTGTCCATGTTCGTTCTTTCTCTTACAAGGGCCAGATCGACTGGGCTGCAGCGGAAAGGCCGGCTCGCACCGCCTCATCGGCGTCGACGACCCGAACGTTGAGACCCTGGCCTTCCAGCGCGGTACGATAGAGCCTGCCAAGCGCGCCGGAACCGACGAGGCAAACGCTTTCCCGGGGACCGAAACCGGAGAGCGCACCGGCGATCTCAAGGCCGATCAGGGCCCCGGAAAGCTTTGCCCGCGCATCGGCAGCGCCGGTGCCGTGCAGAAGCTGCCCGGCGCGAACCGAAAAGAGCAGATTGGTCGCAAGTGCCGGGTTGTGCCTCGCGTGGCTTACGGCCTCGGCAAAGGCTGAGCTGTCGGCCGGAAACGTTTCGGCTCCCGCCACCGCGTGGCTGAGGATCGTGTGGCGCGAGACGGCTTCGAAGAGCTCGCCGGTCATGAAGGTGGAAAAGCCCTCGACCTTGTCGGCTGCAAGACGGACCCATTTGCTGTGCGTGCCGGGCATGCAGACGAGATGCCGCCCGCTGCCGAGGAGAGCGACTGCTCCGAGGAGCTGCGTCTCCTCGCCACGCATGACATCCGGATATCGTTGGTCACGCTGGGCGAGGCCGGGGAGGATGCGGATGTCTCGGTCGACATCGGGAATGGCTATGGCACGGCCGGCAATCTCGGCGAGCGGCGCCGGCGTTTCGATATAGCCGGCCTCCCTCCAGCCCTGGCGGGCACCCGCCATGCCGCAGATGATAATCGGCAAATGCGGGGGCGCGGAGACGGCGGCGAGATGGCCGTCAAGAACCTTGTGAAAACCCGTCTTCGCGGCCGTCGTCATGCCCTCGGCGCTGCGCCGCTCGGCAAGCACGGCCCCGTCCTCTCCGATGACCCACAGGCGGAAGCTCGATGTCCCCCAGTCCACTGCGGCATAATAGCCTGCCGTCGTCAAAATACGCCTCCATCGATGATCATCGTCTGTGCGGTCATCGCCGCCGAACTGTCCGACGCCAGAAAGAGGCAGGGCCCGACGAGGTCGTCGGCGACGAGCATGCGCTTGAGGCACTGCCTTTCCTGCATCCGCGCGATCGATTCTTCCGTGAGCCACAGGCGCCGCTGCCGCTCCGTCACGACCATGCCGGGCAGGATCGCGTTGACGCGTATATTGTCCGGTCCGAGCTTGCCGGCGAGCGATTTTGTGAGGCCGACGATGCCTGCCTTGGCCGTAGAGTAGGCAGGGATTTCCGGCATGTTGAGCATGAAGGCGATCGACGAGAAGTTGATGATCGACCCGCCGCCTTGCCGCTGCATGTGCGGCGCGACCGCCTGGCACATGAAGAAGAGATGCCGGAGGTTGACGGAAAGGCTTTCTTCCCAGCTCTCCTCCGTCACAGCTTCGAGCGCCTGCCGGTCGTCTCGCGCGGCGTTGTTGACGAGGACATGGACCGAACCGAGCTTGGCGAACGCCTCTTCCGCCGCGGCCCGCACGGCCTCGACATTGCGGAGGTCTGCTTCGATGAAGTGCGGCGCCTGCCGGGTCCGCGCCGCGACTCTTTCGCAGAGCGCTAGGCTCGGTGCCGCCGCGATATCCACGAATGCGACGCGCGCGCCTTGGCGGGCGAACGCCTCCACCAGCGCGGCGCCTATCCCGGAGCCGCCTCCGGTGACCAGAACCCCGCGATCGCGCAGGTCGGGAAACTGGCTGCTCGGCATAGTCATGGCTTCTCCCCAAAACCGCAGCTGCAGAATTGTTCCATTATCCGGAACTGTGTTTTATTATCTGGAATTATCGCGCCAATGCTTTTATCCTGTCAAGGTCGTGCAGCTGATAGCGATGGGAATGAAGCGAAAGAAGGAAGGCGGCATGGAAGGGGATAGCGCCGGCACCGGCACGCTTGGCAAGGCAATGGCGGTGCTGGAGGCCGTAGTCACGGCCGAGCGCCCTCAGCGCTTCACGGATATATTGCAAAGCGTGCATCAGCCGCGCGGTACCCTGCACCGGCTGCTGGGTCACCTCGTCGAAGAGGGCTTGCTGGCGCAGCGCCCCGACTTGTCCTACGAGCCCGGGATCCGGCTGTTGAAATTCGCCTATCGTTCCTGGTCGGGGAACCGGTTTCGGAAGGTCGCTGCGCCCTACCTCCTGCATCTGCACCAGTTGACCGGCGAGACAGTGCATCTGGGCGTTCTGCGGGAAGCCGAGATCATCTATGTCGACAAGGTGGAAAGCCGGCAGACCGTGCGTATGAGCTCGCAGATCGGTAAGGCGTCGCCGGCCTACTGCACGGGTATCGGCAAGGCGGCGTTGTCGGTGCTTCCTCGAAGCGAACTGCAGCGGATCTCGGCGGGAATGGCGTTTCATCCATTCACGGCGCATACGCACCGCTCGAAAGAATCGCTTCTTGCCGAGATCGAGGAGATCCGGCACGACGGCCATGCGTTCGACCGAGAGGAGCACGAAGCGGAGATCTGCTGTGTGGCCGCCCCGATCAGCGTTCCGGAACACGACCTCTTCGGAGGAATTTCGGTGACCGGCCCCTCCTACCGGGTCAGCTTGCAGCAGCTGACCGCCTGGGCACCGGATGTGCGCAAGGCGGCGGCGAAGATCGAGGAAGAGGTCCGGGTCCGATTCGGTCCGGGGCGCGAAACGGAGGCTACAGGGCCGCGCGTCATGTCGGACGCGCAACGGTCGCTGTAACAGTTTGAGGATCGCGGCCTGTATCAGGAAAATGTGCAATGGGATCGCTTTACGGTAAATTAGAAGTTTCGACTGGACGAAAAGGCTCAAGATAAGTAGCTTCACTAGCGGTCTGCTGCCACGGCTGGTTGTATGGTGGAAGCCGCGGCATGGCACGACGGCGTGAGCGGCCATGCTCCAGGCGGAGCACGGATGTGGGAGGCGGGCGGAAGATGATCGATTTCAGCGTGGATATATCCTCAATGGTCCTCCCCGATGGCCACGCCGTCAGCGGGTCGATCGACACTGAGGATGATGTCAGGCGCGCGCTCGGCCAGGTGTCGGAAGGCTTCGGCTTTCGCGGCTTCATGGTCCTCGCCATTCCCGAGGCCGGGTGCCACAGCCTGACCGCCCAGGCGCTCATGACGACTTGGCCGATGGATTTCCTCCGGCGCTATGACAGTGCCCGCCTGATCGACGGCAGTCCCGTGATCCAGCGGCTGCGGCGCAGCACCATTCCCTTTACCTATGATGCCCATCAACTGGCGCGCGGGCGCGTGGACGGCAAAGGGGATGCCGCCATATGCGTCTTCGAACAGGCGAACATGCCGCGCGGGGTGTATCTGCCGGTCCACGATGCCGCGGGGCACCGCGCCGCTGTCGCCTTCGGCGGCGACAGGTCCGCCGTCTCCGGCGACGAGCTGCAGGAACTGAACCTCTGGGCCGGCCTTCTCTACAGCCGGCTGAGCGAGGTCAGAACGCGCGACAGGCGCGGCCCCGGCAGTCTTTCCCGGCGCGAGATCGAGTGTTTGCGTTGGGCTGCTGCCGGCAAGACGACCGTGGAGATGGCGCGCATCATGGCGCTGTCGGAATATACGGTGAACCACTATCTCAACCGCGCGACGCGCAAGCTGGATTCGGTCAATCGCGTCCAAACCGTCGCCAAGGCGATCCGCGCGGGGCTTATCAATTGATGGATGCCGCCGGGGCTTGTTGAGCTTCATGTTGAGCCTATGGCGGCTGATGCGAGATGGATAATGGCGTTGAAGCTCTGATCTCTCCTCGTCCCCATCTCTGTGCACAGAGATCCAGCAGCGCCGCGTTTGCGGCGCGGGGAAATGGTTTCTCAGACCAAGGACTTGGTCCGGCGGAATTCACGGGATGAGGAGATCAGACAAGCCGCGGCGGATATCCCGAATCTCGACGGGCCTTGGAGCGGGATTGGGAAAGTGCGTGCGGTTTTCCGCCCGCGTCCCGCCCGACTTGAATCGATCACGTTTCATGATCTTTGGCCGGCCCGACCAAAATTCATCGTGATCTCGTGCAATCCTTCGAAACCCCGGAACGCGACAGGCGCGTTGAGGTCCGATTGAAGCTCTTTTTTGCTGATCCTTGCGACGAGTACAGGAATGAGGGCGCATGATCCGAACGCAGCCACTTACCGGTTGCAAGGCGGGTTCGGCTTCCATCGGCACGCGGGCGAAATGCACAGGGTTTTGCGCATCAGAAGGAATGATCGTCAATCACCTGTTGGCATAGCTCGTCCGCTCGGGCTATTTGATAGTCGATGAATGCGATGGAACCGCGCGAATGCAGGATATGATTACGACGGGGATGACTGACATCGATTTGCCCCGGGGCGGCGATTTCGCGTCGGAGATAGCAAGGCTCGAGACCCAGTTCGACATCATCCGCTACATGCGGCGGGTCACGCAGATTTTCGGCTTCAAAACGTTTCTCATCTGTTCGATTCCCGCAGTCGAGGTGGAGCGCCTCTCCGCCAACACTGTCATCTCGAACATGCCGGCCGAACTCCTCAACAAATATGACAGCCTTTCGATGCTGCGTTTCAGCACCGGGGTGCGCCGGCTGAGAGAGACCACAACCCCGTTTCAGGTCATGCTCGAAGACTGGGAGAAGGAAGGAGGCAAACCGGACGCTGCCGCGGATTATATCGCCATGCTGCGCGAGAACGGCATATTTCAAGCCAACTATTTCCCGGTCCACGATGCCGAGGGCGGCCGCGGCGCGGTTATCCTCATGGGCTCGGAAACGGACCTGCCGATGACCGCGGCCATGGAACTGCAGATGATCGCGATCCACGTCTATAACCGGCTCGCCGAGATCGGCTCCGTGTGGAAAAATACCAACACGGTCCTTTCCGAAAGGGAGATCCAGTGCCTGAGCTGGACGGCCGCCGGCAAGACCAGTTCCGAAATCGCAGGTATACTCGGCCTGTCGGAGCACACGATCAATCATTACCTCAACCACGTCACCAAGAAGCTCGACGCGGTGAACCGCACACAGGCGGTCGTGAAGGCGATGAAAAAGGGCTATATCAGCTAGAGCTTCCAGGAAAACTGCGAAGCGGGTTTCCGGCCGGAGCCGCAAAGCAAAGGTCGGAAGAGTGCCTAAACGGCACGCATGCTCAGGAAATGAGCAGCGCAGGCTCTGCGATGCCTCGGCCGCGACGATCACCCCCTTGAAAAATCGAGGTTTTCCGGGAATTTCCCAACTGGCACGCTTTCTGCATAGCCAGTGCCGTGTCCAGAGGGGACCAAAATAAGACAGCGCCCAAGAAGGTCGCGACAAGGACCGCCGCCGATCGCCTGTGATCCCGGATGTACGGACACGGCGATCGGCTGGCGGTCTTTTATTTTCTCACCTGTCGCATTGGCGAAGCGCCCCGGCTCGTCTATCTACTGCATAACTCCTTAAATCGTGTCCGATTTGGGAATACCATTGCGGCAGCCAAAAGCGTTGCGGCGGATCGTGGATCAAAGTGCTACAGCAACCCTTGCGAGTCCGATAAGACCGCGGCGCTGTAGGTGCCATGGAAAGAGCAAGAGGCCGACATGCCCGACGTCACCCGGGAAATAGTTCTGGAAAAGCTGCGGAACGTCCGCGGTCCTGACATGGAAGGCAACATCGTCGATCTCGGTCTCGTCTCCGATGTGTTCATTTCCGACGGCAAGGCTTATTTTTCGATTACCGTGCCGGCGGATCGGGCGAAGGAGCTCGAACCGATGCGAGCGGCGGCCGAACGGGTCGTACGCGAGATTCCCGGCGTGAAAGCGGCCATGGTGGCATTGACCGCGGACCGCAAGGCCGCGCCCCCGAAAGCCGCCGTCGAGCGACCCCGGTCCACCCCTGCACACGCCGCGCCGGCTCAACGGCCAGGCGGCGGCGCAGCGCCGAAGGCGGGCATCCCCGGCGTGGGCGCCATTATCGCCGTCGCGTCCGGCAAAGGCGGCGTCGGCAAGTCCACGACTTCAGTCAATCTGGCGCTGGCGCTTCAGGCAAACGGGCTGAAGGTCGGGCTCCTCGATGCCGATATCTACGGCCCTTCGATGCCGCGGCTTTTGAAGATTTCCGGCCGTCCGCAACAGATCGAAGGGCGGCTTATCCGTCCGATGGAAAACTATGGCCTGAAGGTCATGTCGATGGGCTTCCTGGTGGACGAGGAGGTCGCGATGATCTGGCGCGGACCGATGATTCAGTCGGCGCTCCTGCAGATGTTGCGTGAAGTGGCATGGGGCGACCTCGATGTTCTCGTCGTGGACATGCCGCCGGGCACCGGCGACGCACAGCTGACGATGGCCCAGCAGGTGCCGCTCGCAGGCGCCGTCATCGTGTCGACGCCACAGGACCTCGCGCTCGTCGATGCCCGCAAGGGCCTCGCCATGTTCCGCAAGGTCGAGGTTCCGGTTCTCGGGATCGTCGAAAACATGAGCTATTTCGTGGCGCCTGATACGGGCAGGCGCTACGACATCTTCGGTCATGGCGGCGCGCGCAAGGAGGCCGAGCGCATCGGGGTGCCGTTCCTCGGAGAAGTGCCCCTGACCATGGGTATACGGGAGACCTCCGACGCGGGAACACCTCTCGTCGCGTCCGAGCCCGATGGAGAGGTCGCGCGCGTCTACCGCGACATCGCGGCGCGGGTCTGGGGCGAAGTCGTCGCTGCCCGGCAGGACGCAAGCCGTGCGATGCCGAAGATCGTCTTCGAATAGCGCTTCGCCGCGGCCGCTTGCCGATCGGTCCTGCCGGCGCGGCGATTGTTGAGCGGCGGAGCCGTACTCCAGCGGAAGCGCTGCATTCCTCAAGGCCATTGATTTTGCGCCAGCGTTGCGCCATACCCCTTGGCTCGCATGGGCAAGGCAAAGCCAGCCGCTGCCGTCGCCGGGGACTTTGATCCGACTGCCGTCGAGCAGCGTCGAAACGGCTGGAAGCCTTCATCGGATGAATCTGCATTGTGGAAAATGGCGGCTGATCCTGCGGTATCTTCCTGGTTCATCGTTGTCGGCTGCATGAAAAAGGCGGCCACATGATCACGGGCTATTGCGCCAACGGCGAAGCTGTCGCTCTCTCGACGGCCGAGCCGCCGTCGGTCCTGCGTCCCGATCTCGTCTGGATCGACCTTGTCGAGCCGACCAAGGCGGAAGACGTGATGATCGAAAATCTGCTCGGAATTCCCATACCGACGCGGGACGATCTGAAAGACATCGAACCCTCAAGCAGGCTTTATACCGATGACGGTTCCGTTTTCATGACCGCGTCGCTCGTCTATCGAAGCGACACGGAAATGCCGGGGCTGACGGATGTCGGCTTCATCCTGGCGGGCAGGCGCCTCGTCACCGTCCGCTATGCCGAACCCAGGGCCTTCAGCCTCTTCAAGGCCGGCATGCACCGTATTCCCGGCGGCTGCCGCAACGGCGCGGTGATCCTGACGCGACTGCTCGAGACGATCGTCGACCGAACGGCGGAAATTCTCGAGCAGGCGGTCGACAAGATCGACGATCTGGCGCTCCAGGTCTTCGGCGAAAAGGCTTCCGGCCGGCGCAGGCCGCCCCACTTCCTTGAAGCGCGCCTGCGCGACGTGGCGGGCTATCACCGGCTGGTCGCCAAGACGCGCGACAGCCTCGCCTCGCTTTCGAGGCTGCTGACCTTCGTCTATACGGTTCCCGACGTTCAAGCGGACAAGGAAAGCCGCGAGCTTTGCCGCACGATATCCCGGGACATCCAGTCGCTTTCGGAACATACGGCTTTCATCTCGGGAAACATCACCTTCCTGCTCGATGCCTCGCTCGGCCTCATCAATGTCGAGCAGAACGCGATCATCAAGATCTTCTCGATCGCTTCGGTCGTTCTGCTGCCGCCGACACTGGTCGCGTCCATCTACGGCATGAACTTCCGCTTGATGCCTGAACTTGAATGGCAGTTCGGCTATCCGTGGGCGCTTGCGGCCATGGTGCTTTCGGCCGTGATCCCGTTTTTCTTCTTCCGCTGGAAAGGCTGGCTCTAAGGGCCTGTTGGGCACATATGTCTCAATTGTCTGCTCCCGCAATGCATGGGGTGGAGAATACCCGGCGCCTGCTGGTTCTGGCGCTTGGCTCCGTCGGCGTCGTCTATGGCGATATCGGGACCAGTCCGCTCTATGCCTTCCGCGAAGCCCTGCGCCCCGTCTCGCACGACGGTGTGACGGATGTGGAGATCGTCGGCCTGATCTCGCTGATGATCTGGGCCCTGACGATCATCGTCACGATAAAATACGTGCTTTTCCTGCTGCGTGCGGACAACCAGGGCGAGGGCGGCACGCTCTCCCTGCTTGCGCTTCTCATGAAGACTGCGAACGGCCATGCGGCGATCCTGTTCTTCATGGGGATTGCGGGCGCGGCGCTTTTCATCGGCGACGCGATGATCACACCGGCACTGTCGGTGCTCTCGGCCGTGGAGGGTTTGAAGTTGGTGACTCCGGCCCTTTCGGACTATGTCGTTCCGATCGCCGTTGTGATCCTTCTCCTCCTCTTCGCCGTTCAGTCGAAGGGTACCGCCGCGGTTTCCAATTTCTTCGGGCCGATCACGCTCCTCTGGTTCCTGGTCATGGGGGCGATCGGCTTCGTGCATATTGCCGACGACCTGTCGATTTTCAGGGCCTTCAATCCATATTATGCCGTCGCCTTCATGCTGAACGAAGGCTATGTCGGGATCGTTGTACTCGGCGCCGTCTTCCTGACAGTCACGGGTGCCGAGGCGCTTTACGCCGATCTCGGCCATTTCGGCCGGCGCCCGATCCAATGGGCCTGGTTCACCGTCGTCTTCCCCGCGCTCACGCTGAACTATCTGGGGCAGGGCGCCTTCGTGCTCAAGAATCCGGAGGCGATGTCCGATCCCTTCTTCCTGATGTTTCCGAAATGGGCGCTGCTGCCCGCCGTCCTTCTTGCGACCGCGGCGACCATTATCGCCAGTCAGGCGGTTATAACCGGCGCCTTTTCGCTGACGCGCCAGGCGATCCATCTCGGTTTCCTGCCGCGCATGGCGATCTTTCATACGTCCGAAACCCATACGGGCCAGATCTACCTGCCGAACGTCAACACGCTCCTGATGTTCGGCGTCATGGCGCTTGTCTTCATCTTCGGCTCGTCCGAGTCGCTTGCGACCGCCTATGGCATTTCGGTTACCGGGGCGATGGTCGTCACCTCGGTTCTTTCGTTCGAATTCCTGCGTATGCGCTGGAACTGGCCGGCCTGGTGGGCGGCCGGCGCACTGCTGCCGCTATTCGCGCTGGAGTTCGTCTTCCTTGGCGCCAACATGCTGAAGATCCACGATGGCGGTTATGTCCCGATCCTGATCGCGGCGACCTTCATCGTCCTCATGTGGACGTGGAAACGGGGCACGGCGATCCTGCGTGCCAAGACACGTCACATCGATATTCCGCTGGAAAGCTTCATAAAATCGATCGAGCGCCAGAGCGAGCACGCGCCGGTATCCGTGCCTGGCACCGCGATCTTCCTGACCAGCGATCCGGAATCGACGCCTGCTGCTCTGCTGCACAACATCAAACACAATCACGTGCTGCATCAGCAGAATTTCATCCTGACGATCCGCACGGCAAACACGCCGAAAGTGCCGAAGGAAGAGCGGGTCAGTTCGCGGCGGCTGTCGGAGCGTTTCACTTTGCTGGAGATGAGGTTCGGTTTCATGGAGACGCAGAACGTCTCGCAGGCGCTTGGTCTTTTCCGGAAATCGGGCTTGAAGTTCGACATCATGTCGACCTCGTTCTATCTCGGCCGCCGCAAACTCGTGCCCGATGCTCAGTCCGGGATGCCCCATTGGCAGGACCGCCTGTTCATCGCACTCGCCAATGCTGCGATCGACCCTTCGGACTATTTCCGCCTGCCGACGAACCGGGTGGTCGAACTCGGCTCTCACGTGATCATCTGATCCGAGGAAACCTGATGCCGCGCACGTCTGGCCTCTGGGCGAATTGCCGGTCCCGACGCGCGCGCATTAACCAAACATCAAGGTTAATGCCGCATTTTCAAGGCTCAAGCGAAGCAGTCCCGGCGTGCCGGCCGACCGCTTTCGAATCCTGGAGCGGGATGAGGAAAAGTGTGCGCGGTTTTCCGCCCGTATCCCGCTCTGCTTTTTGGATCGATCGCGTTCATGAATTTAGGTCGGATCGACCCGAATTCATCGTGATCTACCGTCCTGCATGAATCTTGCCGCTGGCTCGCCGCCGGCTTGCGAGAACGCGTGCTTGAGTAAGAGTTGCTGGAGCCGACGGTGCGTAAGAGTTGGAAGTCGCGTGACGAGTTTCGGTTTTCTTTCTCGGCCTGGCGCGCCCCGGCCATCATAGGCCTTGCGGTCTTCCTCGGCTTTCCCTCGGCGGTCGCCTATTCGGACATCGCGACGTTTCTGTCCGGCATCAACCGAGGCGGCGAGCGTTGGCGCACCTATCTCACTCAGTCGCCCGCCGGCTCCCTTCACGAAGTCGAGATGGTCTTCACGGATCCGATCACCACCGGGGCGCTCGACGGCGGTGCCGGCATGACCCTGCCGGACGGAGGTCGTGTCGCGCTGACTGCCGAATCGAAACATCAGGGAACGCCGGATGAGGACCGGGTCACGCGCAAGCTGAAGAAAGGACGGATCGTCGCCGTCACGCCGGTGACCCCGCCCAAGGACTTCAGCGCCGGTTCGATCCTTCAGCGCACGAGCTCGCTCATAGATCCGGCGCTCGACGGCCCCGAGAAGATGGTCTTTGCCAAGCCGAAGATCAAAGGCAAGGAGATCGAGATCGCCACGGCCTTCTACCGCAAGACGCCTCCGAAGCCGGAGCCGGGCCTCTCCCCGATGCTTGCCAAGCTCATCACCAACGACAAGCCCGATATTCTTGCGACCGCCTATGTCCGGCCCGAGCCGGACTATGCGCGCGAGTCGCCCTTCGATTCGATTCTGCAGAACGAGGAGAACGCGGGACGCTTCATCCCGGACATCGCGCCAGACGATCATGCCTGGGCGGCGACGCCCCTGCCGCCGACGGTCTTCAGCAAGGAAGAGCAGACCTGCCTGGCCGAAGGGATCTACTTCGAGGCCCGCAGCGAGCCGGTGAAGGGGCAGGCCGCGGTGGCGCAGGTCATCCTCAATCGCGTCCGCAATCCCACCTATCCGAAGACGATCTGCGGCGTGGTCTACCAGAACAAGGCCTGGCGCAATCGCTGCCAGTTCTCTTTCGCCTGCGACATGATCCGCGACCTGATCTACTCGCGATCGCACTGGACGACCGCCAAGGAGGTCGCGCTGGCGGTGACTGCCGGCAGAATCTGGCTGCCCGAAGTCGGCTCGGCGACGCATTATCACGCCACCTATGTGAATCCCGCATGGGCGAAGACGATGAAGCGGGTCGGGAAGATCGGACTGCACATCTTCTACAGGACCTATGGCGGCGGCTGGAGCTGACGCTGAGCCGGATCGGTGGCGACAATCGCTGCCGAAGCAAAGGTGCAAGCCCCCCACCTGCGGCGCCGATTCCCGTTGCACCTTTGTCGCAGCAGCTCGGATTTATTGCTAAGTAATTGAACTATAACAAGAATATTGTCCACGTCGAAGGTGCCTGGATGCCTTGACTATGCGGGTGCCTAAAACTATGTTGCGCGCGACTTCAAATGGGGCCGAAGCGTGGCTTGAACACCGGCCGTTTGTATGACCGAGATCGCGTTCGACCGCGTGGGGGCTGCAAAGGGGAGCCATGTGACGGAGAAGCCGGAAGAAAGTCTGGAAGCGCGGCTCAAGCGCCTCGGCGAGGATATCAAGTCCAAGAAGCGGACGGATGTCCCGGAAGGGGCGGATGGGCGTGCCGACGAAAGCCGCAAGGGTTACGCGGCGGCGATGAAGCTTTCGAGCGAATTCATCGCCGGTATCCTGGTCGGGGCGTTTCTGGGCTATCTTTTGGACCACTTTGCGGGTACAGGGCCGTGGGGCATGATCGTCCTCCTGCTTCTCGGCTTTTGTGCCGGCGTGTTGAACGTCCTGCGTTCCGCCGGTTTGGTGGCGACATCCGACCAGCGGAAGGATGGGCCGGGCGTGGATAAAGAGGACGGCGGCGGCGCCTGAAGCGTCGCCGGGAAGAACAGGATTTCCGCTCGCGGGCGGGCAAAACGAAAGAGAAGCGCGGTGTCAAACGATCCGACCCATCAGTTCCTGGTCAACAAGATTGTCCCGATCGAAATTGGCGGAATTGACTTTTCCTTCACCAACGCGTCGCTGTTCATGATTGCGACCGTCGGCGCGGCCGCTGGCTTCCTTTACCTGACGACGTCGCAGCGCGGGCTGATCCCGACGCGCATGCAGTCGGTATCGGAAATGTCCTACGAGTTCATCGCCTCGATGCTCCGGGAGGGCGCCGGCAGCCACGGGATGAAATTCTTCCCGATGGTCTTCTCGCTGTTCATGTTCATCCTGACGGCGAACCTGCTCGGCATGGTCCCCTATTTCTTCACGGTCACCAGCCAGATCATCGTCACCTTCGCCCTCGCGGTCTTCGTGATCGGCACAGTGCTTCTCTACGGCTTCTATAAGCACGGCTTCGGTTTCCTCAAGCTGTTCGTGCCGCAGGGAGTGCCGGGCGCGCTTCTGCCGCTGGTGGTGGCGATCGAAATCATCTCGTTCCTTTCCCGACCCATCAGCCTCTCGGTCCGTCTGTTCGCCAACATGCTGGCCGGCCATATCACGCTGAAGGTCTTCGCAGGCTTCGTCGCCTCGCTCAGCGCATTTGGTGCGCTCGGCATTGGCGGTGCGATCCTGCCGCTGATCATGACCGTCGCGCTTACCGGTCTTGAATTCCTGGTCGCCTTCCTCCAGGCCTATGTCTTTGCGGTGCTGACCTGCATGTACCTCAATGATGCCGTCCACCCCGGGGGTCACTAAGGAATAACAGTCGCTGGTTTCCGGCCGGCTTGCCACCGGAAGCACAAATCCTAAGCCGCAACACCATTTCGAAGGAGTCAATCATGGAAGCGGAAGCAGCAAAGTTCATCGGTGCAGGTCTTGCATGCCTTGGTATGGCCGGCACGGCTCTCGGCCTCGGCAACATCTTCGGCAGCTACCTGTCCGGCGCTCTGCGCAATCCGTCGGCTGCTGACGGCCAGTTCGGCCGCCTCGTATTCGGCTTCGCCGTTACGGAAGCTCTGGGCATCTTCTCGCTGCTCATTGCACTCCTCCTCCTCTTCGCCGTCTAATAGCGGCAGAAGTTTTGGCCGCGGCCCGTCGGGCCGCGGCCGCGCATATTCTTGAGTGCACCTGGAGGTGAGCATGTTTGTGACCGCGGCCTATGCCCAGTCATCCACCACCGAAGGCGCCGAAGCACACGATCCCGCTGCGGCCGGTGAGGTGCACACCGAAACGGGTGTGGCCCACGAAGCCGAACATGGCTCCGGCGTGTTCCCGCCCTTCGATTCGACCCATTTCGCTTCGCAGCTTCTGTGGCTCGCGATCACGTTCGGCCTTTTCTATCTCCTGATGTCGAAGGTCATCATTCCGCGTATCGGCGGAATTCTCGAGACGCGCCATGACCGGATCGCTCAGGATCTCGACGAAGCATCTCGCCTGAAGGGCGAAGCCGACGCCGCGATTGCCGCTTATGAGCAGGAATTGGCGAGCGCCAGGGCCAAAGGCCATTCGATCGCCGATACCGCCCGCGACGCCGCCAAGACGAAGGCCAACGCGGACCGCGCCGGTGTCGAAGCCGACCTCGCGAAGAAGATTGCCGCTGCAGAGGCGCGCATAGCCGACATCAAGTCGAAAGCACTTGGCGATGTCGGTGCAATCGCCGAGGAAACGGCGACCGCCGTCGTCAAGCAATTGATCGGCGGAACCGTCACCAAGACCGAGATCGCCCAGGCGGTCAAGGCTTCGGCCGGCAACTGAGGAACAGAGAACCATGGCTCTTGATGCGACTTTCTATGCCCTCGTAGGCCTGATTCTCTTCTTCGCGCTTATTGCCTATCTCAAGGTTCCGGGCATGGTCGGCAAGGCGCTCGACGCCCGCGCCGACAAGATCGGCAATGAACTGGCGGAAGCCAAGCGTCTGCGCGAGGAAGCACAGAGCCTCGTCGCCGAGTACCAGCGCAAGCGCAAGGACGCCGAAGCCGAAGCCGCAAGCATCGTCGCCGCGGCCCAGCGCGAGGCGGAGATGCTGACGGCGGAAGCCAAGCAGAAGACCGAGGAATATGTCGCGCGCCGCACGGCACTTTCCGAACAGAAGATCAAGCAGGCCGAAAGCGATGCGATCAACGCGGTGCGCGCTGCTGCAGTAGACCTTGCAATCAGCGCGGCGGAGAAAGTGCTCGCAAGCAAGGCCGATGCCGGTGCGCAGGAGACGCTCTTCAAGAAGGCGCTCGGCGAGGTCAAGTCCCGCCTGAATTAAGTCCAGGCGACAATAGCTGGAGACTGAAATGCCCCGCTTCGGCGGGGTTTTTCATTGCAGGTCGGGTGCTTTCGATTCTGAGGGTGGCGCGCGGCCTCTCATCCCGCTGCCGCGACCTCTCCGTTCTGACGGGGAAAGGGACAAGCCTCGGCATCGCTGCTTGAGCGGCTGCGGGCAGAGCAGCGCCGCAAGTCCCCTTTGCCCCGCTCGCGGTGAGAAGGTGCCGGCAGGCGGATGAGGGTGCTCACCGCCGTCAAATCTGACGGAACGGGCGGAAACTCATGCGGTGCAGAGAGCAGGGGCCGTGGCTTTCGATGGCCGTGCGATGCTTTAGCGTCGCATAGCCCGCGTGGTGAGCAAAGCCGTAGAGCGGGAATCTTGCATCGGCGCGGGCCATCATGCGGTCACGGGTGACTTTGGCGACGATCGATGCGGCCGCGATGGACACGGAGCGGCTGTCCCCTTTGACTATGGCCTTTGCATGGCAGGTGAGGCCGGGCGGTACGTCGCGGCCGTCGACCAGAACGATGCGGGCCGCGATCTCAAGACCTTGGACGGCCCGGCGCATGGCATCGAGGCTGGCTTTCAGAATATCGGTCGTGTCGATGCGTGCCGACGAGGAGGAGGCGATCGAAACAGTCGACGTCGCCAGAATCTCCTCGAACAATGCCTCGCGCTGTTCCGCGCTCAGGAGCTTGCTGTCGTTGAGGCCCGCCGGGATTGCATCCGGATCGAGGATGACCGCGGCGGCGACGACCGGGCCGGCGAGCGGCCCGCGGCCTGCCTCGTCGGCACCCGCGACCGGCCAGAGACCGTCGCGATGCGCGGCGCGTTCGAACGTGAAGTCCGGAACAGGCGGCTGAAGAGGAAAAAGAGGGGAATCGGGCTGTTTGCGGCGTGACATGAAAAGACACTCGCATACTCGCCCGATTCCCTTCAAGCCCCCGGCTTGGTTTGCGGCGGTTGCCGGGGTGAAACCAGCGCCGCCCCGTGGGGCAAAGGGCGGATGCTGGAATTTTCAAAGCCGCGCTGGAGACGTTCCAAAGTGGAAAAACTTTGACGGCTTGCGCTTCCTGGATCGTCCACTGAAGACGTGAAACGCGAACACTTCCAGGAAAAGTATGTAACGGTTTCCGTCCGGAAGTGCGTCGTGTCTAGAGCAACGACAGCTGAACGCCCATTCCCAACGGCGGCACGAACAGATCGCTGCGCAACTGCCGGCGCGTCAGGTTGAGGCCGAGCCGCTTGGCGGCAAGCTCGAAGCGGCGGCCGATCTGCCAGGCGTACGGCCCGCTGCCTTTCATCCGTTTGCCGAATTCCGCATCATAATCCTTGCCGCCGCGCATGGAGCGGATGAGCGACATGACGTGCCGGTAGCGGTCCGGATAGTTCCTGAGAAGCCAGTCGCGGAAGAGAGGGCTCACCTCCAGTGGAAGCCGCAGGAGCACGTAGCTCGCATCCGAAGCGCCGGCCGCCTTCGCCGAATCGAGCACGCGTTCGATCTCGTGGTCGTTGAGTGCCGGGATGATCGGCGCGACCAGGACGCCAGCGGGAATGCCGGCGTCGGAAATTGCGCGTATCGCCTCGAGCCGCTTGGCCGGCGTCGACGCCCGCGGCTCCATGCTGCGCGCCAACTTCCGGTCGAGCGTGGTCACGGAAAGTCCGACCCGGGCGAGGCCCTTTTCCGCCATCGGCGCCAGCAGGTCTATGTCCCGCGTCACCATTGCCGACTTGGTGACGATCATCACCGGGTGATTGGCCTCCTTCAACACTTTCAGAATCTCGCGCATGATCCGCCATTCCTTCTCGATCGGCTGATACGGGTCGGTGTTTGTGCCGATCGCGATCGGGCGCAGCTTATAGTCCGGCCTCGCCAGTTCGCGCTCCAGGAGGCGCGGCGCGTCGGGCTTGGCGAAGAGCTTGGCTTCGAAATCGAGCCCCGCCGAGAGCCCCATATAGGCGTGCGTAGGCCGTGCGAAGCAGTAGATGCAGCCATGCTCGCAGCCGCGATAGGGGTTGATCGACCGGTCGAAGGATATGTCGGGAGAATCGTTGCGCGTGATTGCGGTTTTCGGCTTTTCAATCTGGACCTCGGTCTTGAACGGCGGCAGTTCCTCGATCGTTTGCCACCCGTCATCGAAGACCTCGCGCGTCTTCGGCTCGAAGCGCCCCGAAATGTTGAGGGCAGCCCCGCGGCCGCGCCGGCGGTCGACGTCGATCCTGATGCCGGTTCCGGCGACGAGGGCCTCGGCCATTTCCGCGCTGTGGCCGGGCGCAAAGACACCCTGCTTGAGTTGAGACAGATCGTTCATCGAAATCTCCCCGGAACCATGCTCGGCTCCGCTTCGTGCTGATTATTTTCCTAGCGCAGATGTCGGAACAAAGCAAGAACAAATATCGGGCGCGCGTCCGGGCGCGCGCTTGTAGCATTCGGCGCTGCAATGCGGTAGGAACGGCTATGCTGACGGTCATCATGGAAACGAAGGACAACGAAGCGGAACTGGCACAGACGCTTTCGGCGCTCGTTGCCGGGGCCGTGGAGGGGCTTGTCAGCGATGTCATCGTGCTAGATCACGGATCGACCGACGGATCCCTCAGCGTCGCGGATGCGGCTGGCTGCCGCTTTTGCGTCGACTGGGATCTCGGTGAGGTTCTTCGCTCGGCGCGCGGCGAGTGGCTGATGCTCCTCGAACCAGGTGCCCGTCCCATCGGCCGCTGGGTGGATGAGCTGGCGGAATATGTTTCGCTGAACAGGAGTCCGGCGCGGTTTTCGCCGTCGCGAATGCATCGGCGGCCGCTTCTGAAACGTCTTACCGGCAGGGCGCCACCACTCGAATCCGGGTTCCTGGTGGCAAAGGGGGAGGCAATCGCGGTAGCGCGCGGCAAGATGCCGCTCAGCGATCTTGCGAGCGGGCGGGCAGCCCGCAAACTTGCGATCGAGCTCGTGCCTGCCTGGGTCGCCTTGGGCAACAGGTCGACCGGAGAACGGCACCGGGCGCCCGGTTCCTAGACGTCCGGCGCCGGGCCGACGAGAAGCCGTGATATGGTGGCCGTAGCCCGCAGCTGAGCCGCGTCTGCGAAGCAAGAATGGGGCGTACCTTTCGGTACCCCCAAAGTGGCTCTCAAATGACCTTGTCTGTGAAAATGTCTTGCCATGCATGCCCACCATTTCGAATGGGCAGCCCGTCGTATGTTTTCTCTCTTTCCCAATATTGCCCCGGAAAGAGGTCAGCATTCGCTCGAAGCAATAGATGGTGCTTGCCTTGCCCGCTTCGAGCCAAGCCGACAAAGAGAAACTAGCGGGATTCCGCCGCTGCGGCTGTTCCAAACGGAACACGAAAAAACGTCAGCCGCGCTTCAGGTGCTCGTCGAGCCGCGGCATGATCTCGACGAAATTGCACGGCATGTGCCGGTAGTCGAGTTGCTGCTTCAGGATCCCGTCCCAGGCGTCCTTGCAGGCGCCGGGCGATCCGGGGAGAACGAATATGAACGTGGCGTTGGCGACCCCGCCGGTTGCGCGAGACTGTATCGTCGACGTGCCGATCTTGTCGTAGGAGATCCGGTGAAATACTTCGGAAAAGCCGTCCATGCGTTTTTCGAAAAGTGGCTCCAGCGCTTCCGGCGTCACGTCTCGGCCCGTGAAGCCGGTGCCGCCGGTCGTAATGACGACGTCGATTGCGGCGTCGAGCGTCCAGGCCTTCACCTGCTCGTGGATCTTTTCGGGGTCGTCGGGAACGATCGCCCGCGCCTCGAGCCGGTGGCCGGCCTCCCGGATCCTCGCTTCGAGCACGTCGCCGGACTTGTCGTCCGCGCGCGTCCGCGTGTCCGAGACCGTCAGTACGGCGATGCCGACAGGGATGAAGGGACGTCTTTCGTCGAGGCTGGGCATTTCTGGCGTTATCCTATTTTCCAGCGGTTCGCGTCGCCTGAACGTACCATCGCGGGTGCCCGGCGGAAATCGTTTCGGCCGCAAGCGCGGCGCTTTTCTCGTCTGCAAACAGTCCGAAGCAGGTGGCGCCGGAGCCGGACATCCGCACGAGCGCGGCGCCTGCGTCCTCCAATGCGGTCGAGACCGTTGCGACGGCCGGCTCTTGCACGCGCGCCGGCGGCTCCAGATCGTTCCGCATGGCGGCCATCGCCGTCAGCCATTCGGCCGGCGAGCGGGCATCTTCAGGCAGGACGAGCGGTGGATTGGTCTTGCTGACGAGCGAGCGGAAGATGACCGGCGTGGAGACTGCGACCAGAGGATTGACGAGGACGGCCGCAAAAGAAGGCAGTTGCGGAAGAGGCGTGATTTTTTCGCCGACGCCTCTCGCGAGGAGAGGGCGGCCGTCGAGACACATGGGCACGTCCGCACCGAGCGCCAGCGCGAGGCTGTTGAGCTTTGCCGGTTCGACGGACGCGCTCCAGAGCGACAGCAGAGCGCGCAATGTCGCGGCTGCGTCGGCCGAACCGCCGCCGATCCCGGAGGCTAGCGGCAGGTTCTTCTCGAGATGCAGATGGACGGGACCGGCCGTTCTACCCTGTGTCGCAAGCTCGCGCCGCAACAGGTCACGGGCCCGGAGCACGAGATTGCCGGTACTGTCCCCGGCTGAAAGCGGCAGGCCCTTCGCAAAGCGGCCCGACACCGTGAAGCGGTCCGCATCCGCCGCAGACAGTCCGATCCGGTCGCCGCATCCGGCAAAGGTCACCAGGCTTTCCAGCAGGTGATGGCCGTCGGCGCGCTGCCCGACGACGTGCAGCGCAAGATTGATCTTGGCGGGCGCCGCAAAGGTCAGTGCGAAGCCCGGAACGCCGTCTGCCTGCATGTTGTAATCAGGACTTCTTGTCCGGCGCCGTCTCGGGTCCGGTCTTTTTCGGCAGCTTTTCCTTGGCGTCCGCCGCGGCCGGAACCGGTTCCTTCAGCGGCGGCAGACCGTTTTCGATCTTGGCCTTGATCTTCGGAATCTCCGCTTCCTCGGGCTTCAGCTCAAGCGCCTGGTTCCACTGGAACACTGCTTCGAGCTTGCGCCCGACGCGCCAATAGGCGTCGCCCAGGTGGTCGTTGATCGTCGCGTCGCCGGCCATCAGTTCAGCCGCGCGCTCGAGTTCCGTTACGGCTTCGTCGAAACGGCCCATGCGGAAATAAGCCCAGCCTAGCGAGTCGACGATATAGCCGTCGTCGGGCTTGAGCTCGACCGCCTTGCGGATCATCTCGAGCCCGTCCTCGAGATTGACGTTCATGTCGACCCAGGAATAGCCGAGATAGTTCAGCACCTGCGGCTGGTCCGGGTTGAGCTCCAGCGCCTTGCGAAAGTTCGGCTCCGCCTTCTCCCACAGCTTCTGCCGCTCATAGGCGATACCGCGCTGGAAGAAGACGGTCCAGTCGCTCCGCTTCGGCACGGGACCGATCGCAGCGACGGCCCGGTCGTACAGCTCGCCCATCTCCTTGTAGTCCTTGGCGTCGGATAACACGCTGCCATAGGCGAGATAGTTGCGGATGTTCTTGGGATCGACGTCGATCAGCGCCTTCAGGTGCCTTTTCGCCTCGTCGACCTTGCCGACACTGGCAAGGCTGAGGCCAAGCTGAAGCTCGGAGAGACGGCGCATCGGCGAATTGCCGGGCACGCTCTTGTAGAGCTCTATCGCCTCTTCAGGCTTCTTCAGGTTTTCGGCGATTCCCCCGAGCATCACGAGGACGTCGGCGCTATCCGGATCGAGTCGCCGCGCCGTCTGCAGGTAGAGCGAAACGATGTCTTCCGCGCCTTCGCGATTGAGTGCGCCTCCGATCGAAAAGAGCACGGCGGCGGCGCCTTCGACGGCGTTGCGCACCTGCTGCTCCTGGGGCTTGCCTTCCTCGATGCTCTTTCTCAGCGCCTCAAGCGGCGTGTAGTTGTTGACGAGGTTTTCACCGACGGCGATCGTATCCAGTGCCTTTTGCTTGTTGCCCTCACGCGCTTCGAATCGCGCCAGCGCTTCGACGGCCCGCATGAAGGTGTCGGGCGCGGCGCCGCCGCCTTCGCGGTCAAGAATAGCGTCGTTCAGCCGCGCCCGTGCAGTTGTCTTGTCGCCGGCTGCAAGAGCGATCGCGCCGGCATGATAGTTCCTGAAGATCCGGAACCATTCCGGGCCGTCCAGATTCTTGATCTGCGCCAGCGCTTCCTTCGAGCGGCCCTGGCCGAACTTGGCCCAGGCGGAAAGCAGCGAACTCATCAGCCGGTCGAGATCGTTCGGGCCCTGGTAGTTCAGGAGCTTCTGTGCATTGCGGTATTCGCGCTTGCGGATCGCTTCGATCGCGCGAACCACCGTGGTGATCCTTTCGACGGCGGGATCGGATTTCAGATCTTCGGCGATCTTGACGCCCTCGTCGAACTTGCCGCTCATCAGCAGGGTGATCATCAGCCGCTGCCTGACCTCGTTGTTGCCGGGCTCGAACCTGAGCGCGGTACGATAGAGCTCGGTTGCAGCCGTAAAGTCGCGGTCGACATCCGCCGTGCGCGCCGCAAGGAAGGCGCCGGCAAAGGTGTTGACGCTCCTGATATCGAAAGGCTCGGCGTCTTCGACCGGCGCCTTTTCCTCGGCGAAGGCCTGCTGGCTGCCGGCCACCGTTGCAAGAACCAGCATTGCCGCGCCGCTGAGAAGGCGAAGGAATGTATTCTGCCGCATATCAAACCTTTCATTGCCGATGGCACGATTGGAGGCGCCACCGCTGGTTGGCCCGGAGCCGATTGGAAATCGGGCGCAAGTCTTAAAAAATAGAATGGCTTTTTTGGCGCAGCGCGGCAAGAAAATCCTCCGGGAGGCTGCTGACCGCCGCTCCTGCAGCGCCGTGCATCCTGCCAGACGCCCAAGGTCGGCTGTAACGCCTTGATTCGCTACAAGGTCCGCCCTTGAATCGGCCGCGACGCAAGGATGCATGAAGTGGCTCAGCTTACCCGTTCGATGCAGAAATCGATCACCTCGACGAGCGCCGATTTCCATGGCGAAGCCGGCAACGGCGCGAGCGCGTCTCGGGCGATCGTGCCGTAGTGCTTGGCGCGGGCGATCGTATCCGTCAGGCCCCCGTAGCGACGGATGAGAGTCAGAGCCTTTTCGAGGTTTGCCGCGTCGCTTGCCCCGCCCTCGATCGCCTCGCGCCAGAACGCCCGATCCTGCGGCGTGCCGCGCCTGTAGGAGAGAATGACCGGCAGCGTGATCTTGCCCTCGCGAAAATCGTCTCCGACATTCTTGCCGAGATCGCTCGACGACCCGCCGTAGTCGAGAACGTCGTCGACCAGCTGGAAGGCAAGGCCGAGATTGGTGCCGTAGGATTTCAGCGCGTTGCGGTCGGCCTTGCTTGCGCTTGCGACGATCGGCCCGACCTCGGAGGCGGCGGCGAAGAGTGCCGCCGTCTTGGCGCGAATGACCTGCAGATAATCGTCCTCGGTTGTCTCCATGTTCTTGGCGACCGAAAGCTGCAGCACCTCGCCTTCCGCGATCACCGATGCGGCGGTCGAAAGCACGTCGAGTGCGTCGAGCGAGCCGACGTCGACCATCATGCGGAAAGCCTGCCCGAGCAGGAAATCGCCGACGAGCACGCTTGCCTGATTGCCCCAGATCGTCCGCGCCGTCGATTTGCCGCGCCTCAGATCGCTCTCGTCGACCACGTCGTCGTGCAAAAGGGTCGCCGTGTGCATGAATTCGACGCTGGTCGCGAGTTTGATGTGGCCATCTCCCTCGTAGCCGTACATCGAAGCGGCGGCGAGCGTCAGCATCGGCCGGAGCCGTTTGCCGCCCGAGGAAATCAGGTGATTGGCGACCTCCGGGATCATCTGGACGTCGGAGCCGGCCTTGGAAAGAATGAGCTGGTTGACCCGCTCCATGTCGGGCAGCGTCAGGTCGACAAGCGGCTTCACGGATGCCTGTTTGTTTTTATTGTCTTCCAGCGGTATCACTACGCCCAACGCCCGGACTCCTGTTTCGTTGCGGGTTCGACAATAGAAAGAGGGGCTTCGGGCGGCAAGAGGCGAATTGCCCCGCCCGCAGCTTTAAGACAGGAAAATAGAGCCGGATGAAAGAACTGATCCGTACCAATGATGCCGTCCTTCTTTCCTTTGCGGAGAGCCTGATGAAGGACGCAGGCATCGGATGCCTTATCGCCGATCAGGACATGAGCATCCTCGAAGGATCGCTCGGCCTGCTGCCGCGGCGCTTTCTCGTCGCCGAGGACGATGCCGACCGGGCCCGGCGCATTCTGGTCGACGCGGGCCTTGAAACGGAGTTGCGGCAATGACCGGCTGCGTCCCTTTCGCGAGGCGGTAACCGGCATGACAGGAATTCCGGAGACGGTGGATGCTTTCCACCGCGGCAGGTTCCACCTGGTCCAGCCGCTTGGTCAGGGGCACCGTTCGGGGATGGACGCGATGCTGCTCGCTTCCCTCGTCTCCTGCCGCAGCGCTTGCCGCGTAGCGGATCTCGGCGCCGGCGCCGGGGCGGCCGGCATGGCCGTCGCGTCACGGATCGAAGGGGCCGAGGTGCTGCTGGTCGAGCGTTCGGCGGTCATGGCGGATTTCGCGCGCCGCAGCCTCGCCTTGCCCCAAAATGCGCATTTCGCCGGCCGCGTCTCGGTGCTCGAAGCCGATGTCTCGTTGAGCGGAAAGGCGCGCGTCGCCGCAGGCCTTCCCGACGACAGTTTCGACCACGTGATCATGAATCCGCCCTTCAACGATGCCGCGGACCGCAGGACGCCCGACCGGCTCAAAGCGGAAGCCCACGCCATGAGCGACGACGTGTTCGAGGTCTGGATCAAAACGGCCGGGGCGATCATGAAGCCGGGCGGGCAGCTCTCTCTGATCGCCCGGCCGGAATCGATTGCCGGGATCATCGCGGCCTGCGGTCGCCGCTTCGGCGGCATAGAGATCACGCCGCTCTTGCCGCGGGCGGGCGAAAATGCCGTGCGCATCCTGGTTTCCGCGATCAAGCAGAGCCGCAAACGGCTGGCGATGCGCGCGCCGCTCGTCATGCACGGAGAGGGCCACCGCTTCTCGCCGGAGGTCGACGATCTCAATAATGGCCGCGCGGCCTATCATCGCCGGTGATTAACCGTAAGCACGCCATTGCGTTTGCGTCGCCAATGCATACATGCACGACGGCAGTTTGGATTGCCGCATGTCTTTGTCCTCAAATCGGTTAGGATTGAGGGACACATGCAGAATTTGCAGCGG
This sequence comes from Sinorhizobium arboris LMG 14919, assembly GCF_000427465.1. Classification (NCBI taxonomy): domain Bacteria; kingdom Pseudomonadati; phylum Pseudomonadota; class Alphaproteobacteria; order Hyphomicrobiales; family Rhizobiaceae; genus Sinorhizobium; species Sinorhizobium arboris. The sequence continues at coordinate 593,655 of NZ_ATYB01000014.1, forward strand.
GCAGGAGTTGAGATGGCCGGATTCTTCAGAAAACTAATGCCGAAGCGCTTTCGCCGGGATGGTGTGACGATTCCGGCGATCAGGCTGCATGGCGCGATCATGGCTGGCGGCAGCCAGTTCCGCCCGGTTCTCAATCTTGCGACCGTTGCACCGCTGCTCGAAAAGGCCTTTTCCGTCAAAGAGGCTCCCGCGGTTGCCATCTCCATCAACTCTCCGGGCGGTTCGCCGGTGCAGTCCCGATTCATTTACCAGCGCATCCGCGATCTCGCGCAGGAGAAGAGGAAGCGCGTACTGATCTTCGTCGAGCATGTGGCGGCGTCCGGCGGTTACATGATCGCGCTTGCGGGCGACGAGATCATAGCCGATCCGACATCGATCGTCGGTTCCATCGGGGTCGTTTCGGGCGGCTTCGGTTTCCCCGATCTTCTCAAGAAGATCGGGGTCGAAAGGCGGGTCTACACGGCGGGCGAAAACAAGGTGGTCCTCGATCCATTCCAGCCGGAGAAGGAGCGCGACGTCGAATTTCTCAAGGGTTTGCAGCTCGAGATCCACGATGTTTTCATCCAGATGGTCAAGAGCAGACGCGGCTCGCTCCTGGCCGACCATCCGGATCTTTTCTCAGGACTGTTCTGGACGGGGCAACGCGGCCAGGAACTCGGCCTTGTCGACGCTCTCGGGGACATGCGCAGCGAAGTCAAGAAACGGTATGGGGAAAAGGCGCGGCTCGAGCTGATACAGCCGGCGCGGAGCCTCTTCGGACGGCGCCAGCCTGGAGCGGCCGTGGCCGGAGCAATGGCCGCGCCGCTCGTGGCGTCGGCGGCTGCTGGTCTCGTCGACGCCGTCGAGGAAAGGGCGCTCTGGGCGCGTTTCGGTCTTTGAGCTGTCCTTGCTTCGCGCGTGAGGACGCGTTTTTGAAGGACGGTCCGCGGCATCTGGCCAGTACGGCAAGAGCGCGCTAACACTTCGATTTGCTGCATCCCCTCACGCCGCCGTTCGGCCGAGGGATGTGCAGAGGAGGAACCATGCCGCAGATCATCCTGCTTCTGATTATCGCTGTGATTGCCTGGATCGGCTATCGCAAGTTCATCGCGGACGCCGAGAAGCTGACGCGCCAGCGCGAACGGCTTCGCCGGCAGCGTGAGACCGGCGCCAACGGCACGCTCGTCAAAGACCCCAAGACCGGCGAGTACCGCCTGAAGCGTGACGACGAGTAAGGCTGCCCGAGCGAATGCGGCTGCGGCAAGACGCTTGACCCTCGCCCTGCAGCATGGCACCTGTCCCCGCAAATCTCGACGAATTCGGACCTGGATCCCATGACCACCGCTCCCCTCCCGGACCACATGAACCCGAAGCGTTCCTTTCAGGCGCTGATCTTGACGTTGCACAACTATTGGGCCGACAAGGGTTGCGCCGTCCTCCAGCCCTACGACATGGAGGTAGGCGCAGGTACGTTCCATCCGGCGACCACGCTGAGGGCGCTCGGGCCGAAACCTTGGCGTGCGGCCTATGTGCAGCCGTCGAGGCGTCCGACCGACGGCCGCTATGGCGAGAACCCCAACCGGCTGCAGCATTATTACCAATATCAGGTGATCTTGAAGCCGAACCCTTCCAATCTGCAGGAACTCTATCTCGGCTCGCTCGAGGCGATCGGCCTCGATCCGCTTCTGCACGACATCCGTTTCGTCGAGGACGACTGGGAAAGCCCGACGCTCGGCGCCTGGGGCCTTGGCTGGGAGTGCTGGTGCGACGGCATGGAAGTCTCGCAGTTCACCTATTTCCAGCAGGTTTGCGGCATCGAATGCTCTCCGGTTTCAGGCGAACTGACCTACGGTCTCGAGCGCCTGGCGATGTATGTCCAGGGCGTCGATAATGTCTACGACCTCAACTTCAACGGCCGCGAAGGCGCCGAGAAGATCTCCTATGGCGATGTCTTCCTGCAGGCGGAGCAGGAATATTCGCGGCACAATTTTGAATACGCCAATACGGCGATGCTGCTTCAGCATTTCATCGATGCGGAGAAGGAGTGCCTGGCATTGCTGGCCGCCGGTGCGCCTGATGACGTCAGCAACAATCGCCTGCACAAATGCGTCTTCCCCGCCTACGACCAGTGCATCAAGGCGAGTCACGTCTTCAATCTTCTGGATGCGCGCGGCGTGATTTCGGTGACGGAGCGTCAGAGTTACATCCTGCGCGTGCGTACGCTCGCAAAAGCCTGCGGCGAGGCCTTCCTGATGACCGAAGCCGGCGGGGCCAACTGGAACAGGCAAGCGGCCTGATCAAGAGCCCGCGAAGGTCCTCCGGCCGCATGGGACGGGCTGGTTCAGCCGTTGCGAGCAGAAATACTCGCTGCCATCGAGCCGCCACTTCGGTCCGGAAATCAGGGGTCTGACGCTCGACAACTCGCCGGCGTAGATCTGCAGCGCCCGGCGCACACCGCTTGGCCGCTCGATCGGAGCAGCGCTTGCATGAGTTGCGAAGAGGGCGCTAAAGGCGATCACGTTGATGAGGCTTACGGGCGAGTTCATGGCGGACACTAAGCGTTGTGGTTGTTCGATGGATCGACTATCGAGCATCCGGCGATGTCCTGCCGTTACCGGCGGAACATCCTGAAGCTGAAGGCGCCGGCATGACCTGCTGAGCGGGTCTGAAGCAAGGCTGAACCGGAAGCGGCGCGGCAGACTTGTGGTTCCGCCGGTTTGATGCAGAAATGTCTTGTCGTTAAGCGCCGCTGCGAATGGTCGGTGGCGTCTCGATGGTTTCAGCCACGTTGATGTCAGGTGAATCGACCTGAGGTCGCCGTGATCGCAGGGAGGATTTGATGATCTGGCTGGCAATTGGCGTCGCCGTTATTCTTTATCTCGTCTTCGTCTATAACGGTCTGGTCAAGGCGCGGCAGATGGCCGAAGAGGCCTGGTCCGGGATTGACGTGCAGTTGAAGCGTCGCGCCGATCTCATCCCGAATCTGATCGAGACGGTGCGGGGCTACGCCGCCCATGAAAAGTCGACGCTCGAGGAAGTCGTTACGCTGCGCAACCAGGCCCGGGCGGTGCCCGAAGGCGATGTCGCGGCGCGGGCCGCCGCCGAGGGCGCCCTCTCGCAGGCGCTTGGCCGCGTCTTCGCGCTCGCCGAAGCCTATCCGGACCTGAAGGCCAACGAGAATTTCGCAGAACTCCAGCGTTCGCTGGAAACGATCGAGAGCGAGATCCAGATGTCCCGGCGCTATTACAACGGCGCAGCGCGCGATCTCAATGTCAAGGTCGAGAGCTTCCCGTCGAATCTGATCGCCAACGCCTTTCGCTTCGCCAAAGCCAGCTATTTCGAGATCACCAACGAGGCGGACCGCGCGGTTCCCGCGGTCAAGTTCTAGATCCATTTCACTGAATCGATTCAAGACGATCTATCGCTTTTAAACCACGCACTTCCGGACGAAAAACCGTTGCACACTTTTCTGAAGGGCCTGGAAAGGGAAATCCTGATGAGGCGGCTTTTCGCGGCGCTTGCGCTCGTCACCTTCGTTCTCTCCGCTCCGCTTGTCGCGGCGGCGGAAGAGTTCATCTCCGCCTATCATTCGGTGATCGACGTTGCGAAGGACGGCACGCTCACGGTCACCGAGACGATTACGGCGAATGTCGAAGGCAATCGCATCCAGCGCGGCATCTATCGCGACTTTCCGCTGACATCAGTCGACGAGCGCGGCGGCCGCAGCAAGGTCGACTTCAAGCTCCTCTCCGTCGAGCGGGATGGGGACGAAGAGGAATACCGCACGGAACAGATCAGCGGCGGTATCCGTATTTATACGGGCAGCGCCGACGTTCTCCTGCCGCGCGGCGAGCACACTTTTCAGATCACCTACGAGACGCGCCGGCAGATACGCTTTTTCGATGATCACGACGAACTCTATTGGAACGTGACCGGAACCGAGTGGGCCTTTCCGATCGAGGAGGCGACCGCCACGGTGACTTTGCCGGCGGGTGTGAAAGCGCAGGCGCTCGACGTCTTTACCGGCGGCTATGGCGCGACGGAAAAGGATGCGCGCGCGGTGGAGGAGGGGGACGAGATCTTCTTCGCGACCACGCGCCGGCTGCGCCCGCAGGAAGGACTGACCGTCGCGATTAAGCTGCCCAAGGGCAGTATCGAACGGCCAACCTCGTCCCAGGAAAATATCTGGTGGCTGCGCGATCACATGACCCTGGTTATCGCCGGCGCCGGCCTGCTCTTCGTCCTCCTCTATTACGGGCGCGCCTGGGCGCGCGTCGGCCGCGACCCGGCCCGCGGAGTCATGGTTCCGCGCTGGGATCCGCCCGACGGTATCTCGCCAGCGCTCGTCAACTATATAGACGGCAAGGGCTTCTCCGGCGAGGGATGGACGGCTCTTTCAGCTGCCGCGCTCAACCTCGCGGTCAAGGGGCACGTCATCCTCGAAGACCTGAAGAACGCGGTCGTCATCACCGCCACGGGCAAGAACGCAGAGAAGCTGCCGACCGGCGAGGCGGCCTTGATGAAAGCGGTCGATGCGGCTGGCGGCAAGCTCACTATCGACCGGGCGAACGGCAAGAAAATCCAGGCGGCCGGTTCCGATTTCCGCAGTGCGATGGAGCGCGAGCATCGCGGCAAGTATTACCGCGCCAATAGCGGCTATGTCCTCGGCGGCATCGTCCTTTCGATCGCCACCCTCGCGGCGCTCTTCATCTTCGGCGACCTGAGCGAAGACAGCGTTCCTTTCGTTATCGTCCCGGTCTTTCTCGCCATCTTCGTTTCCGTCTTCGCCGTTTCCGTCGGCAAATCGCTGCGGCGCGGGTCGAACCTTACGCGCCGCATTCTTTCGATCGTCGTACTTGCCTTCATCGGCTTCGTGCTGTTCACCGTTTTTTCGAGCATTCTCGCCGCCCTTATCTTTTCGGCGAGCGATCCGGGTGACCTGCCACTGTTCTTCGCGATCGGGGGCATCGTCCTCGTCAACGGGCTTTTCTACTACCTCATGGGCGCCCCAACGCCGCTCGGCACGCGCATGATGGATGGCATCGACGGGCTCAGGCAATATCTGACGCTCGCCGAGAAGGACCGCCTGAACATGCGGGGCGCACCGGAAATGTCGCCGCGGCATTTCGAGACCCTGCTGCCGTATGCCGTCGCCCTCGGCGTGGAGAAGCCCTGGAGCGAGACGTTCGAGCGGTGGCTGCTTGCGGCTTCCGCCGGCGCTGCGGCCGCGGCCTATCAGCCGAGCTGGTATCATGGCGACAGCTTCGGCTCCGGATCCTTCACCGATACGATCGGCGGTTTCGCCGGTTCGATGGCGGATACGATGACATCTTCGTTGCCACCACCTCCGAAGAGTTCGTCCTCGGGCTTCTCTTCCGGCGGCGGCTTTTCCGGCGGCGGCGGGGGAGGCGGAGGCGGCGGCGGCTGGTGACAGCCGATTTCCTCGCCGGCCGTGATGACATTTTCGCCAGAGCTTGCTAAGGCATGTCGCCCAAAAGTGCATAGCGGTTTTGGAATGACGACATGCACAAAAACAACAGCTTAAAGCGCAGCGCATGAATTCGATTGAACGCGACGCGCTTTAGCTCCCGCCGCAACCTTCCGGAACAGAACGAAGTCTCGAATTCATGCCTGATCTCCTTATTGAATTGCGCTCCGAAGAAATTCCCGCCCGCATGCAGCGCAAGGCGGCCGGCGACCTGAAGAAGCTGGTGACGGATGCTCTGGTCGAGTCCGGCCTGACCTACGAGGGCGCGCGGGAATACTGGACGCCGCGGCGGCTGACGCTCGACATCCGCGGCCTGACCGCGCGGTCCGCCGATGTGCGCGAGGAGCGCAAGGGTCCGCGCATCGACGCGAACGAGAAGGCGATCGAAGGCTTTCTCCGCGCCGCAGGCCTCTCGTCCATCAGCGAGGCTCATGTCCATAACGACCCGAAGAAGGGCGATTTCTACGTCGCACACATCGTCAGGCCAGGGCGGGAGGCGGAAGAGATCGTCGCCGATGCGATGCCGGCGATCATCCGCGACTTTCCCTGGCCGAAATCCATGCGCTCCGGGGCCGCCTCCGCGAAGCCGGGCAGCCTTCGCTGGGTCCGGCCGCTGCAGTCGATCGTCTGCACCTTCGGCGCGGAACACGACGAGACGAAGGTGATCCCCTTCGAAGTCGACGGTATCGTCGCTTCGAACATAACCTACGGTCACCGTTTCCACGCGCCGGAGGCAATCACGGTCCGCCGCTTCGCCGATTATGCGGAGAAGCTCGAAAAAGCGAAGGTCGTGATAGATGCGGAGCGCCGCAAGGAGATCATCTCCGCCGACGCCCACAATATCGCCTTCGCCAATGGCCTGGAACTCGTCGAGGACGA